>JAWLFC010000001.1:0-2690 GCA_041685755.1 Ilumatobacteraceae bacterium | reverse complement strand
GCGCTCCACGTCGGCGGCGGCCATCAGCGCAGCGAATTCGGCGCCCAGCTCCGAGCGCTCGAAGGCCCGGGCGGCGGCGAGCGCCGACTCGGCGTCGGCCCAGACGGAGAGTGCGAGCCATCGCCCGTCGGCGTGGCGGCCGAGGGAGCGGCGCAGGAAACCGGGCTGGTGGTAGGCGAACTCGACCTGCACGCGCTCGTCCAGCGCCCGGAACGTCGGCTCGTCGACACCCGGCGCCAACCGAAAAGTCAGGATCTCGAACACGGCGTGGACGCTACGGTCCGGCGATGGACGAGTGGTGGATCGAGCCGATGCGGCGGGTGTTCGGCGGCCGCCGGGTCGTGCTCGCGGGCGCGATCGCGGCGGCGTGGACCGATCACATCGAGCTGTTGCGCTCGGTCGGGGTGGAGCACTTCCTCGTCGTGGCGACCGAGGGTCGCGGTGCGGGCCGACAACCCGACGTGCCGACGGTGATCGTCGACCCGCCCGACGGGCTGACCGAGATGGAACGCATCCACGTCGCCGATCGGACGCTGCACTTCCCCACACCGGAGATGGTCGAGGCCGTCGAGCGGTTCGACCCCGACCGCGAGGCGCTGGTGATCGGGACGTTCCTCACGACGGCGTCGGATCTGTGCGGGCGGTCGCTGCTCGCCCATCGTCGCCCCGAGTGGGTGGCGCTCGAGGACAAGGTGGTCGTCGATGCGTTCTGGGACCGCGCCGGCATCGCCCGCCAGCCGTCGGTCGTCGTCGCCCTCACCGACTTCGCCGACGCCTCGCGCGAGCTCGATCGCGGAGCCGGCACGGTGTGGGCAGCCGACGCCCGGGACGGTTTCCACGGCGGTGCCCGCCACACCCACTGGGTGGCCGACGACGTGACCCGTGAGCGAGCGCTCGAGTCGCTGGCTCCTGCGTGCGACGCCGTTCGGGTGATGCCGTTCCTGGAGGGGATCCCGTGCTCGGTCCACGGCATCGTCCTCCCCGACGGTGTCGCCGTGCTGCGTCCGGTCGAGATGGTGACGCTTCGACGCGACAACGAACTCGTCTACGCCGGGTGCGCCACCTACTGGGATCCGCCGCCGGCGACGCGTGAGCAGATGCGCTCGATCGCGCGACGCGCTGGCGAGCAGCTGCGCGAGGAGCTCGACTTCCGGGGCACGTTCACCGTCGACGGCGTCGTCGCCCTGGACGGCTTCTGGCCGACGGAGCTGAATCCGCGCTTCGGGGCCGGGATCATGACGATCGCCCGCGGCACGGGCATCCCGATGGTGATCGTCAACGACCTGATCGTCGCCGGAGAGGACATCGGACGCGATGCCCGACAGCTCGAGGTCGACGTGCTCGCCCACGGAGACCGACGCCGCGGCGGTGGCACCTGGATGGGGGCACTGGGCGTCGACGTCGACGTGGTCGACCGACCGGTCGCGTTCGCCGACGGCCGGTGGTCGTGGGCGACCGAGGGGCACGTCGCCGCCGGCCACGTCACGGTCGGCGGGGGTTTCGTCCGCTGCGTGTACGACGCACGTGCGACCCCCACCGGTCCGTCGACCGGCGATCGCGCCGCGGCGTTCTGGGACTTCGCCGCCGCCGAGTTCGGCGTCGACACCGGCGGCCTCAGCCCCGCCCTCGACCTCAGGCGGTGAGGGCGGCGACGGCGTCGTCGAGGCGTTCGATCGGGACCAGCAGGTGGTCGTGGTGGTAGCCGGCGAGCACGTTGCACGGGATGTCGAGCTCGGCGAGTCGGGTGCTGATCGCCGCGGTCAGGCCGACCGCCTCGAGGCTCGACTGGACGGTGAGGCTCAGCCAGGCGAAACGGACCGTCACGAGCTGACCGGCGCGCTCGGCCGCCTCGACGGGCAGCACGATCGTCGTCAACGGCCCTTCCTTGACGACGGCGTGGGCCGCGGCGAGCAGCCCCGGGGTCGGCACCTCGACGGCGATGTAGGTGAAGACACCCGGTCGACGCTGCACGGCGAGCGTCGCCAGCATCGCGGCGAGATCCGTCTCTCCGGGCGCAACCATTCCCTCAGCTTCGCAGCTGGGCGCCGAGCTTGCTCGTCGCGGCCTCGACGCCGCGCCGCACCTCGGCGACATCGGCGTCGGTGAGGTTGCGGTCGGGCGCCTGCAGCCGGATCCGGTAGGCCAGCGAACGCGTGCCCTCGGCGGCGTGTTCGCCCCGGTAGACGTCGAACAGGTCGAGGTCGACCAGCAGCTTGCCGGCACCCTGGCGGACCGCTTTCTCGACGCGTTCGGCCGGGATCTCCTCGGGGACCACGAACGACAGGTCGAGGTCGCTCGACGGGTACCGGCTCGTCGGCTTCCACTGGCTCGGCTTGGGTTCGCGGTCGAGGATCTGGTCGAGGTCGACCTCCAGGATCGCGACCCGCTCGCCGACCTCGAACGCCTCGAGGACGTCGGGTGCCACCTCGCCGACGGCGCCGAGCGGGTCGCGCCCGGCCTGCAGGGTCGCCGAGCGGGTCGCGTGCAGCCCGGGCGGCACCTTCGACTGGTCGATGCGGGCGCCCGTGCCGAGGGCGGCGGCGAGCTCGCGCCAGACCGCCATCGCCGCCGGCGCTTCCCGGCCGGCGAGCACCACGGTCAGCGCCTCGTACTCGCCGGGCAGTTCGCCGTCGGCCGGTGGGTAGACGTGGCCGATCTCGAACAGCGCCACGCCGAAGCGGCGGTGCGAC
>JAWLFC010000006.1:48568-63291 GCA_041685755.1 Ilumatobacteraceae bacterium | reverse complement strand
CGCCTGTCGGCGCCTCGGATGCGATCTACCAGGGGTTTCGTGGTGGGGCTAACAAGAATCGAACTTGTGACCTCTGCCTTATCAGGGCAGCGCTCTAACCGACTGAGCTATAGCCCCGGCAAGTCGGAGAGGTTATCGGTCCGCCGCAGGCTTCCACGCCGCACGGCGACCGGAATCAGCGGGGAAGTTCGCCGCTGTCGTCGACGACACCATCGCGGATCATCGGACCGGATTCGTCGTGCAACACGACCGGCACCTCCGGCTCGGGTCGACGCACCACGAAACGGCGCATCGGTGAGGCGCGGGTCTCGACGACCTCCTCTTCGAGCACCGTGAACCTCATACCGCCCACCAGGTCGGTGATCAGGTTGAACAGTGTGGCCAGGAGCACGGCGAGGCCGGTGAGGCCGATGACGAGGAAGAGCCCACCGATCCAGGCGCTGTGGTAGATCTGCCCGCCGTTGAACTCGAACGACGCCCAGCCGAACGACTCGAAGAACCGCTCGACGTTGTCGACCGTGCCCGTGGCATAGGCCACGTTCCACAACAACACGCCGGCGACCAACACGATGAGGTACAGCACCAGGTTCGCGACGAGTGCGATCTTGAACACGCTCCAGGGGTCGACGTGACGCACGACGCGGGTGACGCGCCGCACACGCGGCTTGCGGCCGAGCATGCGGGGCGCCGTGACCGGTATCGGGAACGGCGACGGGTCGTACTCGGCGGATCGACGTGGTCGGCGCATGGCCGACGAGGTGTCGTCCTGGGGGGCGAACTCCACGGTGGGACCGTCGACATCGGCGCGCCGGAGCTCCTCGAGGACGTCGTCGGACACATCGGGCTCGACACCCGGATCGAGCCCGACCGAATCGTCGGCGACCGTCGAGCGAGCGAGGAGCGGGTCGGCACCGGATGGAATCGACTCGGGCTCGTCGGGCTCGGGCTCGGTCGCCATGACGATGGCGGGCAGCTCGTACGCCTCGTCGTCGACGTCGTCGTCGACGAACACCTCGACGTCGTCGTCGATCGGGTCGTCGTCGGTGTCGTCGAGCGCCTCGTCCAGCGCGCGCTCGGTCTGGCTCATCTCCTCGAGTGTACGCATCCGTTCGTCCAACGTCCCGTCACGGTGTCACGGTCGGTCCGACGCCCGGGCCGTGGCCGTGGCGTCGCCCAGGCGAACCACCACGGTGACCACCTGCCCGTCAGCAGCGGTGCTGGTGCTCCACGCCACGACCGACGCCCCGTGCCGGGCAGCGATCTCCTCGCCGATGCCGCGGCCCTGCACCACGCCGGCGAGCGCGGCCGCGTCGGCGGCACTCTGGGCGCGGGTGCGATCCGTCATGTCCCGGCCCAGTGCCGCCAGCGCCCCCACGGACACCACGAACATCGCGCACACCACCATCACCAGCAGCACCGCTGCCTGGCCGTCATCGCACACTCGACGCGTCATCACCCACTCCTGTCGTCGTCACCGCCAGCCGGTGATCGAAGGGCGGCCCGCAGGCCGCAAGGTGGCGCGACGCCGAGCGTCGTCGCGACTCAGGCCTCGTCGACCGCCAGGATCGGAGCGACCGAACCGACAGCGTCGCCGTCGTCGATGTTCATCATCCGCACACCGGTGGCGTCTCGACCCTGCGACGAGATGCCGCGGACCTCCATGCGAATCGTGACGCCGTTGTTCGACACGGCCACGATCTCGTCGTCGAGGCCGACCATGAACGCAGCCACGACCGAACCCTTCTTGCCGGTCAGCTTGATGCCGCGTACCCCCTGGCCACCGCGGCCCTGGGTGTTGAACCTGTCGAGCTGTGTGCGCTTGCCGTAGCCGGCCTCGGTCATGATCAGGATCGCGGTGTCGTCGCGGGCCACGTCGACCGACACCACACGGTCGTCGGCGTTCTTCAGCTTCATGCCCCGCACGCCGCCGGCGGTTCGGCCCATCGCCCGCACGTCGTTCTCATCGAAGCGGATCGTCATGCCGTTGCGACTCACCATGAAGATGTCGTCGCTGCCGCTGGTCTCGATCACCCGCACGAGCTCGTCGTCGTCGCGCAGGTTGATGGCGATCAAGCCGTCGCGCCGGCTCGAGTCGTAGGCGTCGAAGGCCGTCTTCTTGACCGTGCCCTTCTTGGTGGCGAAGAACAGGAACCGTTCACCGGCGAAGTCGCGGGTGTCGATGATCGCCTGGATGTGTTCGTCGGCCTGGAGCGGGAGCAGGTTGACGATCGGCATCCCCTTCGCTGTCCGCTCGCGCTCGGGGATCTCGAGGGCGCGCAGGCGGTACACCTTGCCGCGATTGGAGAAGAACAACAGGTGGGCGTGGGCGGTCGTGAAGATGACGTGGCGGACGATGTCGTCGGCCTTCATCTTGCCGCCGGACACCCCACGCCCGCCGCGGCCCTGGGTCTTGAACGCGTCGGCCGAGACCGCCTTGACGTACTGCGCCTGGGTCATCACGACGACCAGTTCCTTGTCGTCGACGAGGTCCTCGATCGACATCTCGCCGTCGTCGTAGGTGAGCTCGCACACTCGCGGTGTCGCGAACTCGTCCCTGATGGCGCTGATCTCGTCACGGATCACGGTGCTGAGACGCTCGGGGCTGTCGAGGATCTCCTGCAGATCGATGATGTTGGCCCGGGTGTCGTCGAGTTCGGTCTGCAGGTCGATGCGCGAGAGACGGGTCAACTGACGCAACTGCATGTCGAGGATGTCGTTCGCCTGAACCTCGCTGAACTCGTACGGCGCCGCCATCAGGCCCTCACGAGCGGCGGCGACGTCGTCGCTGGCCCGGATGAGGGCGATGATGGCGTCGATCACGTCGAGGGCCTTGATGCGACCCTCGAGGATGTGCTCGCGTCGCTTGGCCTTGTCGAGGCGGAACTGCGAACGGCGGGTGATCACGTCGCGTTGGTGGGCGACGTAGGCCACGAGCGCGTCTCGCAGGTTGACCTGACGCGGTACGCCGTCGACGAGGGCCACCATGTTGATCGAGAACGTCGACTGGAGCTGGGTGAGCTTGAACAGGTTGTTCTTGACGACGTTCGCGTTGGCATCGCGCTTGAGCGTGATGATCAGGTTGGTCTGGCCGCCCGAGGAGGCGTCGTTGACGTCGGCGATCCCGTCGAGGTCACCGGCGTCGACGAGATCCTGGATGCGCGACGCGATGGCCGAACAGCTGGTCTGGTACGGCAGTTCGGAGACGACGATCTCCATCCGGCCGTTTCGGGCCTCTTCGATCGCGACCGTGGCACGCATCTTCACCGAGCCGCGCCCGGTGCGGTACGCGTCGATGATTCCGGCACGACCGAGGATGCTGGCGCCGGTCGGGAAGTCGGGACCCTTCACGAACTCCATCAGGTCGTCGGGCGTGGCATCGGGGTGGTCGAGCAGGTGCACGACGGCGTCGATCACCTCGCCGAGGTTGTGCGGCGGGATGTTCGTGGCCATGCCGACGGCGATGCCCTGGCTGCCGTTGACCAGGAGGTTCGGGAACCGCGCCGGCAACACGACGGGCTGCTCGGTCGAGCCGTCGTAGTTCGGGATCATGTCGACGGTGTCCTCGTCGATGTCGGCGAGCAACTGCATCGCCAGCGGGTTCAGACGGCACTCGGTGTAGCGGGCCGCTGCAGGCCCGAAGTCCGGGCTCCCGTAGTTGCCGTGGAAGTCGATCAGCGGGTGGCGCAACGAGAACGGTTGGGCCATACGCACGAGCGCGTCGTAGATGGCGCTGTCACCGTGGGGGTGGAACCGCGCCATCGTGTCGCCGGTGACGCGGGCGCACTTCACGTGCGCACGGTCGGGCCGGAACCCCTGGTCCTCCATGTCCCAGATGATCCGGCGGTGCACCGGCTTGAGACCGTCGCGGACGTCGGGCAGCGCACGCGACATGATGACCGACATCGCGTACTCGAGAAAGGAGGTCTCCATCTCGTCGCTGAGCGAGATCGGCTGGATCGGATCGATCGGTGGGGTGTCGTTGGTGTCAGTCATGTGGTGATGTCCGAGAGGTCAAGGGGAGTCGAGCGTCGAATGTGATGGGGCTCAGAAGTCGAGGTTGCGCACGTCGCGGGCGTTGGTCGTGATGAAGTCGCGTCGTGCCGGCACGTCGTCGCCCATCAGGATCGAGGTGATCTCGTCGGCGAGCGCGGCCTCCTCGAGGGTGACCTGGAGCAGCGTGCGTGTGCCGTCGAGCATCGTCGTGGTGCGCAGCTCCTCCCAGTCCATCTCGCCGAGACCCTTCAGACGCTGGAAGCCCTTCTTGTGGTTCGGTCGATCGGCGAGGAACGCCTCTCTCGCGACGTCGTCTTTGAGGTAGACCTTCTCCTTGCCGACCTCGGTCGAGTACAACGGCGGCTGGGCGATGTACACGTAGCCCGCCTCGACCATCTCGCGCATCTGACGGAAGAAGAAGGTCAGCAGCAGGGTGCGGATGTGGCTGCCGTCGACGTCGGCGTCGGCCAGGCAGATCACCTTGTGGTAGCGGGCCTTGGTGACGTCGAACTCGTCGCCGACGCCGGCGCCGATCGCGGTGATCAGCGCCTGGATCTCGTTGTTCTTCAGCATCTTGTCGACGCGGGCCCGTTCGACGTTGAGGATCTTGCCACGGATCGGCAGGATCGCCTGCGTGCGGGGGTCGCGGGCGTCGACGGCGGTACCACCGGCGGAATCACCCTCGACGATGAACAGTTCCGACTCGTCGGCGTTCTTCGAGGAACAGTCCTTGAGCTTGTCGGGCATGCCGGCACCCGAGAGGGCGGTCTTGCGACGGATGGCATTGCGGGCGTTCTTGGCGGCGACGCGGGCCTGGGCGGCGGCGAGGCCCTTCTTGACGACCTTGTTGGCCTCGGTCGGGTTCTCCTCGAGCCATTCGGCGAGGCGTTCGTTGGTCGCCTTCTGCACGAACGAACGCATGGGCACGTTGCCGAGCTTGGCCTTGGTCTGGCCCTCGAACTGCGGCTCGCGCAGCTTGACCGACACGATCGCCGTGATGCCCTCGCGGATGTCCTCGCCGGTGAGGTTCGGGTCCTTCTCCTTGAGCAGGTTCTTGGACCGGGCGTACTTGTTGATCACCGAGGTGAGGGCGGTCTTGAAACCCTCGACGTGCATGCCGCCCTCGATGGTCGAGATGCCGTTGGCGTAGCCGTGGATGCCCTCGTAGTACCCGGTGTTCCACTGCATGGCGATGTCGAGCATCTGGCCGTCTGCTTCGTCTTCGTCCTCGAACTGGCAGACCTTGGAGAACAGCGGTTCCTTGGTCGCGTTGAGGTGCTTGACGAAGTCGACGATGCCACCCTTGTACTGGTACTCGACCTTCTGCTCGCGACCTTCGCGTTGGTCCTCGAAGACGATCTCGAGCCCGCGGTTCAGGAACGCCATGGTCTGCAGCCGCTCGAGCACGGTGCGAGCGACGAACTCGACACCCTCGGCCGCGAAGATCGTCGGATCGGGCCAGAACGTGATCGTCGTACCGGTCGTGCGACCTCGCTTGGGCGTGTCGCCGACGACGGCCATCTTGCCCTGCGGCTTGCCGCCCTTGGCGTACTCCTGCCGATACCGCTTGCCGCCACGGTCGACCTCGATCACGAGGCGCTCGGACAGCGCGTTGACGACCGAGACACCGACACCGTGGAGACCGCCGGACACCTTGTAGCCGTCACCGCCGAACTTGCCGCCGGCGTGCAGCACCGTGAGCACGACCTCGGCGGCACTCTTGCCCTTGTGTTCTCCCGAGGTGAACGGGTCGACGGGAATGCCGCGGCCGTTGTCGTCGACCTGACAGCCGCCGTCGGGCAGCAGTGTGATGCCGATGCGCGTGCAGTGCCCGGCCATCGCCTCGTCGACGGAGTTGTCGACCACTTCCCAGATGAGGTGGTGCAGACCCTGCAGACCGGTGGAGCCGATGTACATGCCCGGCCGCTTGCGAACCGGGTCGAGGCCCTCGAGGACCTGGATCGCCTTGGCGTCGTAGGCGGCGGTGGTCGTTGCCGAGTTGGTCGTGGACTTCTTGGACGCCGCGGTCGCGCCGGTGGTGGCGGGAGCGTCGTTCGTTGGTGTTTCGGTGTCGTTGGACACTCGTACCTCGATACTTCTGGCTGTGTGACGTGAATGCCCGGGCGTCGGGCAGTGTGCGGGGCGAACTCCCTGGTCGGCCGGTCGCCGACGGGAGCGTCGGACCGGCGCCCAGAGGGCGTCGCGAATGTCGTTCAGCCTACCAGCGCGGTGTCACCGAGTCGGTGAACCCGAGCCCCGTTCTCAGGCCCGCGGCGTTCGTGCCACCCGCACCTCGAGGCGCTCGACCTGCACGCCGGCCACCTCGTGGAGTCGCGAGGTGATCGTTGCCCCGAGAAACTTCACCTGGGTGGCCCAGGCCGGATCGTCGGCTTCGACGGTGAGCACGCCGTCGTCGAGTCGGACCGGTCGAACATGGGCGGCGACCGCCTCGCCGACCGCATCGTCCCAGCGTCCGAACACGCCGCCGATCTGGATGCGGTCGGTCCCCCGCAGCGACTTCATCACCGAATCGAGTGATCGCGACAGGGGAACGGGATCGGCCACGACCGCACCGTACCGCGCCATCACCGGACCTCGGCGACGACCTCGCCGGCGACGACGCGCAGGACGTGATCGGTGCGTGCCGCCGGTGGGAGCTCGCTGGCCGTCGTGATGACGACCTGGCCGACGGGGAGGTGCACGAGCAGCGCTGTCGCCCGACCGTCGTCGAGTTCGGAGAGCACGTCGTCGAGCACGAGGACCGGTGCGGTGCCCGTTCGTTCGGTGACGAGGCGATGACCGGCCAGGCGCAGCGCCAGTGCCAGCGTGCGCTGCTCGCCCTGTGATGCATGCGTGCGACTGGGCAACCCACCGATCGACATCGACAGCTCGTCGCGGTGCGGACCGACGGTGCTCACCCCGCGACGCAGATCGGTGGTTCTCGCCTCGCGCAGTGCGGCGGCGAGACCCAACGTCCGCCATGCCGGTTCGTAGCGCAACTCGAGAGGCGTCGGCGTCCCGGCAAGGTGCTCGTAGGCCTCGTGCACCATCGGTTCCAGCCGGGCAACCAGGGTGGCGCGGGCATGGCCGAACTGGTCGGCCACGGTGGCGAACTTGGCGTCCCAGACGTCGAGGGTGACCTCGATGTCGTCGGTGAGGTGCCCGGCGGCCTGCTTGAGCAGCGTGTTGCGCTGGCGGACGATGCGATCGATCTCGAGGCGGATGCCGTCGTACTTGGTCGCCAGCGCAACCAGCGTGTCGTCCAGGAATCGGCGCCGGTCGCCCGGGCCGCCCTTGACGAGCACGAGATCGTCGGGCGAGAACACCGTCACCCGCACACTGCCCAGCAGCTCGCGCGCACGGCCGAGTTTCTGGCGGTTGACCTGCACCCGGTTGCGCCCCACAGCTGCGATCTCGATCTCGACGAGCGTCTCGCGGCCGTCGTCCTGGCGGATCGTGGCTCGGATCACCGCGGTGTCGGCGCCGGCGCGAACCAGCGCGTCGTCAGGTGCGGAGCGGAAGCTCGACAGCGTCGCCAGGAACGCGAGAGCTTCGGCGAGGTTGGTCTTTCCCTGGCCGTTGTCGCCGATGACCACGGTCGTGCCGGTGTGGAGGTCGAACGATCCCGAGACGTAGTTGCGGAAGTCGACCAACTCGAGGTGCTCGATGATCATCGGATCATCCAGTCAACCAGACACGCGTCCCGCGCAACGGTCCTGTCGTCGACTGGAAGGCAGCGAGGGAAGCGCCAGCGACGAGCTGCATGCGAGGCCGACCAGACGTGGCCGATCACCAGCTCGCTGTGAGGCCTCGCAAGAGCATCACGGCACGCGGACGGGCATCAGGAGATACAGGTAGTCGTCGTTGCCGACACCACGCAGGACCGCAGGCTTCATCGGATCCATCGTCGCCAGCGTGACGTCGTCGCTGTCGATGGCATCGATGCCGGCGGCGAGGTAGTCGGGGTTGAACGCCACGGTCATCTCGCTGCCGTCGTAGCTCGCATCGATCTCCTCGGCGGCGTTGCCGACGTCCTGGGTGATCGCCGTGAGCTGCACCGTGTCACCGCCGAGCGCGATCCGCACGGGCGTGGAATCCTGGGCGAGGATCTTGACCCGACGGATGGCTTCGAGCATGTCGGCCTTGCTGACGGTCAAGAGGTTCGGATAACTCGAGGGCAACAGGTTGCGATAGTTCGGGAACTCGCCCTCGATGAGCCGTGTGCTCAGGCGCGTGGAGCCCACGTCGAAGGTCGCCTCGCGATCACCGAAGCGCACCGAGAGTTCCTCGACGTCGCCGATCACCCGCTGGAGCTCGTTGAGCGCCCGGCCCGGGATCAGGACGTTCCTGCCCGACGTCATCACGGTGGTCTCGGGCAGGTCCCGCACGGCGAGGCGGTACGAGTCGGTGGCGACGAGTCGCAGGCCGTCCTCCTCCGACGCGAGGAGGACACCGGTCAGCACGGCACGGGCGTCGTCGGTCGACGCGGCGCGAACGACCTGGCGCAACGCGTCGCCGACGACCGCTGCCGGCAGATTCACCGGTTCGGCCGTCGACTCGCTCTGGGCGGGATAGTCCTCGAGCGACAGGGGTCGAACGGAGAACTGCGACCGGCCCGCACTGATCGACATCTCCTCGTCGTCGAGTTCCACCGACACCGCTCCGGCGGGGAGTGCCTTGACGATGTCGGCCACGAGACGCGCGGGGACGACCGCCGCCCCGTCGCGTTCGCCGCCGACCTCGACGGTCAACCGGATCGTCAGTTCGAGATCGGTACCGGTCACCGTGAGACGGTCGCCCTCGACCTGCAGTCGGACGCCGGCGAGCACCGGCAGTGTGCCGGTGCGGTTCGTGGCAGCTCGTCCGGCTGAGCCGACGGCATCGGCCAGGACATCACGTTCACAACGAAACTTCACAGTGGGCACTTCTCCTCATGCAGGGATGTCTCAATGTTCAATGTCAGTAGTAGGTGCTGTGGACTGGGGATGACCACGCGTCGTTGCAGCGTAGGACGGTCGCCGGCGTCCACATGGGATGGGCGCCGTATCCCCACGTCGCGAATTGCACGAGTGTCGCTCGGTGGACAACGCGGCGATGTCCACGTCCCGGGCCGAGTTGTCCCTCGGGCGTCCCCAATGTTGTTCATGCCTTGAGCTGCTGGAGCAGGTCGGTCACCTGGTCGTAGATCTGCTTGCGTTCGCTCATCAGACGTTGGATCTTCTCGTTGGCGTGGATCACCGTCGTGTGGTCGCGACCGCCGAAGAGCCGGGCGATCGCCGGATAGCTCAGGTCGGTCAACTCGCGAAAGACGTACATCGCGATCTGGCGAGCGGTCACGAGCGGTCGTTGACGGCTGCGGCCCTTCAGGTCCTCGACGGGAAACTTCAAGATGGCGGCGATGTCGGCGAGGAGCTCCTCGTCGGTGCGGGCCTTGGGTTTGCTGTCGTTGAGCAGGTCGGCGAGCTGGGTCTGGGCGAGGTCGGTGCTGATCGGGACCTGATTGAGGCTGGCGTAGGCGGTGACCCGGATCAGGGCCCCTTCGAGCTCGCGGATGTTGGTGGCGATGTTGGTGGCGATGAACTCGAGTGTCTCGTCGGGGACGAGGACCCGGTCACGTTCGGACTTGTTGCGCAAGATGGCGAGTCGCGTCTCGAGGTCGGGTGGCTGGATGTCGGTGATCAAGCCCCACTTGAAGCGTCCGCGGAGACGTTCTTCGAGGGTGGGGATCGCGTCGGGCATGCGATCGGAGGAGATGACGACCTGCTTGTTGGCGCCGTGGAGTGAGTTGAAGGTGTGGAAGAACTCCTCCTGGAGGCCCTCCTTGCCGGCGATGAACTGGATGTCGTCGATCAACAGCACGTCGATGTCGCGGTACCGCCGTCGCAACGAGTTGGTCGTGTTCTGGCGGATCGCGTCGACGTATTCGTTCATGAACGTCTCGGTGGAGACGTAGCGGACCTCGTGATGCTGGTAGTTCGAGTGGACGTAGTGCCCGATGGCGTGGAGGAGGTGGGTCTTGCCGAGCCCGGCGGAGCCGTAGATGAACAACGGGTTGTAGCTGCGCGCCGGGGTCTCCGCGACACGCAGGGCTGCAGCGAGCGCGAACTGGTTGGAGGCGCCCTTGACGAAGGTCTCGAAGGTGTAGCGGGGGTTCAGGCCGGCCTCGTCGAGCAGCAGGGAGCGAGTCGAGTCGGTTCGCGTGTCGACGTCGGTGTGGCGCCTGCCCATCTGGCTTGCCGACGGTGCGGTGGGTTCGACCTGCACCAGCTCGGGAATCATCTCCGGTACGGGGTCGGACTGGGCGACGGTCTCGACGTCGATCTCGACGGTGCGACGGCCCTCTCCCACGTCGTCGAGCGCGGCGGTCACCAATGGCAGGTAGCGGCTGAGGATCCGGTCGCGTACGTAGGCGCTCGGAGCGAGCAGCCGGAGTGTGTCGGCATCGGAGTCGAGCGGGGTGACATCCTGGAACGTGGAGAACCAGACCGACTCGGCCAGCTGTGAGCGAAGCGCCAGCGTCACTTGGGTCCACACGTCTGCGCTGTCGCTCACCTGGTCATCTCCCGATCCACGCCACAGCAATCCACATGGTTGTCCACACGATGTGGACACCGATGTCGCAAGGGCGGGCAGGTGAAACTATCAGCTCGACAACGTGAGGAAAACCTGACACTCCTGCGACACGAATCAGCGGAAAGAAGGTCGTGAGCTGGGACGATGTGCGATCGCCGGGGTGTGGACAACTTACACCGATGTGGTTTGGTCACCGGCTCCGAGCGTGGCTCGCGACGAGGTTGACGTGAGGGTTGGCGCGGGTGCGACCTCGGCCGTAGCCTTGGCAAGTCAGTCTGGGCACGCCAGTCTGGGGACGAACGTCGCTGCTCGCCGGTGTCGTCGGATCCCGGCCGTTCGGCGTGGCCCCGAACCTCGTCCGGAGATCGCCGTGAAGCGTACCTTTCAGCCCAACAACCGCCGCCGAGCCCGCAAGCACGGCTTTCGCGCTCGCATGAGCACTCCTGCCGGCCGCGCCGTGTTGAAGTCCCGTCGCGCCAAGGGCCGCGCCCGACTCTCGGCTTGATCGACCGGATCCGTCATCGTGACGCCTTCGCCCGTCTGCGGCGCAACGGCGTGCGAGTACGGGTCGATCCACTCTGGTGCTCGTTCGTACCCGATCCCGACGTGGTTCCGCCGCAGCTGGCGTTCGCCATCGGCCGCGCCATCGGTTCGGCGGTCGACCGCAACCGTCTCCGTCGTCGTCTACGCGCCATCCTCTCGACATGCGATCTCCCCGCGGGCCTGTGGTTGATCGGCGCGACACCGCGAGCGAACGAACACTCGTTCGCTCAGTTGGAGGAGACGGTCCGCGAACTCGTGGCCGCTGCACAGCGCCGGGTGGAGACGGTGTCGTGACCGTCGACGACCCAGATCGGTCGAGGGCGACCAGCTGGGCCCAGCGCCGGGCACTCGCCTGGATCGAGGCATATCAGCGAGCCTTCGCCGGCCGGCCATCGCCGTGTCGGTTCTACCCCACCTGCTCGGTCTATGCCCACGAGGCCTACGACGTGCACGGGTTCGGCCGGGGAAGCTGGCTGACCGTGCGTCGTCTCCTGCGTTGCCGTCCCTTCGGACCCTCCGGGTTCGATCCTGTTCCGGACACCGACGTCTCCACCGCGCCCGAACCTGTCCAGAAGGGTCACTGAACGATGTTCGAGATTCCCGCCGCTCTGTTGTCGTGGTTCTACGGCTGGACCAACAGCTACATGATCGCGATCGCCCTGATCGCCGCCGTCGTCATGGCGATCACCACTCCGCTGACCCTCAAGAGCACCAAGGGGATGCTCGAGATGCAGCGCCTCGCGCCGGAGATGCGCAAGCTGCAGAACGAGTACCGCAACGATCGCACGAAGCTCAACGAAGAGATGATGAAGCTCTACCAGGAGCACAAGGTCAACCCGATGGCCTCGTGTCTGCCGCTCCTGGCCCAGGCTCCCGTCTTCTACATCATGTTCCGGATCCTTCGCGGTCTCGCGTACGAACCGTCCAGCGGCGCCGCCCGGCAAGTGTCCGATGCCGTGTGGGGGGCGTTCGACCGTGCCGACGAGGTCGCGGACCCCGGCTTCATTCCGCGTTACCTGTCGACCGACTCGGCGCTGTACCGGTCGCTCTTCGGTGAGCACGAGATGCTCTCGCTCGGCCTCGACCTGTCGAAGTCGGCGGCGGTGCACGTCACCGAGGGCTTCGTCGGCGCACTCCCCTACGTCGTGCTGGTCGTCCTGCTCGGCGTGTTGTACTTCGTCCAGCAGCGCATGGTGGCCGCCCGGGCGGCGATCAGCCCGACGATGTCGGCCGGTCAGGCCAAGCTGATGCAGTACCTGCCGGTGGCCTTCGCCATCTTCCAGATCTTCTTCCTGGCTGCGCTCGTCGTGTACTACATCTTCCAGACCCTGTTGCGCATTGCCCAGCAGGCGTACATCACGCGGGCGTTCTACGGCCACGACGAGTCGCTCGGTCGTCAGGCGCAGCGTGCGGGCGAAGCGGCGCGGGAAGAAGCGAAGAAGAACGGCGAGAGCGGTGGCCTCTTCGCCCAGGCCAAGCGCGAGCTCTCGGGCGGTGGCTCCAAGCAGGAGACCGGCAACTCCCCGGCGTCGTCGACGACGTCATCGAAGACCACCAAGCCGGCCAAGCCGGCCAAGCCCGCACCCAGTAAGCGGGTCACACCTCCGAAGAGCCGTCCGACGCCGTCCGCCGGCGCGAAGGGTCGCCCGACTCCGACGCGCCGTGAGGCCCAGGAGCGCAAGTCGAAGTCTGCCAAGTCCGCCAAGTCCGCCAAGTCATCACGTCCGAAGTCGACCAAGAAGTCGACGTGATGTCGACCATGCGGTCGACCTGACGTTCCCCCAGCAGCGACCCGTCGCTGTGTACATCGAGAAAGCGAAACAGACATGGAGTGGGTAGAAACCACAGCGAAGACGGTCGACGCCGCTCGGGAGGCCGCACTCGACCAGCTCGGCGTTGCCGCCGACGAGGCAGAGTTCGAGGTGATCGAAGAACCGCGACCGGGCTTGTTCGGACGAGTCCGAGGCGAGGCCCGACTGCGTGCCCGGGTCCGTCCGACGCCCGTGCGGCCCAAGCAGGAGCGCCGCCGCCGCACCAAGTCCGACCGATCGACGACCTCGTCGGGCAACGCGTCCGAGACGGCCACGGACGTCGAGTCATCGACCGACGACGCCGACAGCGTGGCGCCGTCCAGCACCGACGCCGAGTCGGGACCAGCACCGACGCCGGTGCCGGCGCGTTCGTCGCGGCCGCGGCGACGATCCACCACCACCCAGCCAAGCCAGGAGAGCACCATGAGCAACGATGATCGCCCCGAGTCGAGCGTGACCCCCGATGACGTGGGGGCGGCTGCGGTTGCGTTCATGGAGGGCCTGACGACGGCGTTCGATGCCGACGCCGACGTGGATGTCCGCGTCGACGGGATCGAACTCGAGGTGACGGTCTCCGGAGCCGAACTCGGCCTCCTCGTCGGGCCGGGCGGTCGCACGCTCGCAGCAGTCCAGGACCTCGCCCGTGTCGCCGCGCAACGACGTCTGGGAGACCACGAGACCCGACTCCGCGTCGACGTCGGAGGATACCGTGAACGGCGCGATGCGGCGTTGGCGTCGTTTGCCCGCGACGTGGCCGAGCAGGTCCGTTCGAGTGGCACGGCCCGGTCCCTCGAGCCGATGACGTCGGCGGACCGCAAGATCGTCCACGACGTGCTCAACGAGATCGACGGCGTCACGAGCCGGTCCGTCGGCGACGACCCCGATCGTCGCATCATCGTCGACCCCGTCTGACGACCGCAGCGCGGTCCGTCGGGAGATGTCGGTGTCGAGCGACGACGATCTCGTTCGAGCACTGACCGAGTCCCGGCGACTCGGCTTCCTCGGAGCCCGCCCGATCGGCGAGGTGATCGAACATGCCCGAGCGTTCGTGGTCGCACTCGACCCCCTCCCGGCGCACAGCCGGGTGCTGGATCTCGGCTCGGGCGGTGGCGTCCCCGGCCTCGTGATCGCCCACGACCGGCCAGACCTGCGCATGGTGCTGCTGGACCGACGCACGAAGCGAACCGACTTTCTCCGGCGGGTCGTTCACCGTCTGCAGTGGAGCGACCGCGTCGAGGTGATCGCCGACGACGTGGCAACGCTGCTCGCCGGTGAACCCGGATCGTTCGACGCCGTGGTGGCGCGAGGGTTCGGCCCACCGGAGCTGACGCTGAGTGCAGCGGCACGTCTGGTCCGACCGAACGGCGTGATCGTGATCAGCGAGCCGCCGAGTGGCGACCGATGGAGTCCGGAGACGATCGCAGCTCTCGGTACCGACCGCCTCAGTGCTTCCGCCGGTGTCGCGGTCTTTCGCCGTCGATGAACGCGTGCCAGGCATGGTTTCACGTGAAACACCTGCCCGTCCGGACCCGACCCCGACGCGCCGGCCCGTCCGGACCCGACCCCGACGCGCCGGTGTCGTGCCAATGGAGTGTCGGTCGATGTTTCACGTGAAACCTGGACCGAAATGCTTGTGTCCGAGGTACGGGTACGGCAGAGTGTGGCTGTCCCCCCGCCGGGTCCACCTGTACTGGAGTCTTTGTGTCGGATCACGACGGTTACGCAGTCGGTTCGCCTGAACCGTCGCCGCAACCATCATCTGCATCACCACCTGCACCATCATCACCCGAGCCACAGCCCGAG
>JAWLFC010000006.1:0-48468 GCA_041685755.1 Ilumatobacteraceae bacterium | reverse complement strand
CCCGAGGAGCAGTCGGCGCCGTTCGGACGTTCTCGACACCCACTTCCCCGGGTCATCGCGCTGGCGAATCAGAAGGGTGGCGTCGGAAAGACGACGACCACGGTCAACCTCGGCGCCGCCTTGGCGGACATGGGTCTGCGCACCCTGATCATCGACCTCGATCCGCAGGGAAACGCGTCGACCGGGCTCGGGATCGAGAACCGGGGTCTGGAGCACTCGATGTACCACGTGCTGATGCACGAGGAGCCCTTGGAGAACGTGATCGAACCGACCGACGTCCGGAACCTGTTCGTCGCACCGGCATCGCTCGATCTGGCAGGAGCCGAGATCGAGCTGGTCCCGGCGTTCAGCCGGGAGCAGCGGTTGAAGCGGTCGATCGAGGCGATCAGCGATGACTACGACTACGTTCTCATCGACTGCCCACCGTCGCTCGGTCTGCTCACGGTCAACGGGCTCGCCGCCGCCGGTGAGGTCATGGTGCCGATCCAGTGCGAGTACTACGCACTGGAGGGTCTGGGACAGTTGCTGCGCAACGTCGACCTGGTCAAGCGCAACCTGAATCCCACCCTCGACCTCAGTACCATCTTGTGCGTGATGTACGACGCTCGCACGAAACTCTCCGGCCAGGTGGTGAGTGAGGTCCGTGAGCACTTCGGCGACAAGGTGCTCAAATCGGTGATCCCCCGGTCGGTGCGGCTCTCCGAGGCTCCGTCGTTCGGGCAGCCGATCACGACGTTCGATCCGACGTCGCGTGGCGCCATCGCGTACCGCGACGCTGCCCGGGAGGTGCACGATGGCGCGTTCTAGTGGTCTCGGCAAGGGACTGAGTTCGATCATTCCGGGTGCTGAACGCGAACCGTCCGAGGCCGGTGGTGGGCCGATTGCCGCGGCGCTCGTCGATCTCCCGGTCGCGGCGATCTCACCCAATCCGCATCAGCCTCGCGTGCACTTCGACGAGGAGAGTCTCAGCGAGCTGACCGCATCGATCGCGGAGATGGGCGTACTCCAGCCGATCCTGGTCCGCCCCGGTGCGACCGCCGACGCCTATGAACTGATCGCCGGTGAGCGGCGATGGCGAGCGTCGCAGCGCGCCGGACTGGCGACGATCCCTGCGGTGATCAGGATGACCGACGACGCCACCTCGGTGGAACAGGCATTGGTCGAGAACCTGCATCGTGAGGATCTGACCCCGCTGGAGGAGGCAGCTGCCTATCAGCAGCTGATCGACGATTTCGGGTTGACGCACGACCAACTCTCCGCACGGGTGGGCAAGAGCCGCTCGGCGATCACGAACAGCCTGCGACTGCTGGGGTTGCCGCCGGCGGTCCAGCGGCTACTGGCCGATGGCCAGCTCTCGGCCGGTCACGCCCGAGCGCTGCTCGGGACACCCGATCGGTCGCGTCAGGAGACGCTGGCGCGAGAGGCAGCATCGGCTGGATGGTCGGTACGGATGGTCGAGGATGCCGTTCGGCGAGAGCACGGCCCATCGACCGACGAGGAGGCGTCGCCCCCGCCGAGCCCGACCATCGATGGCGCCGGTCTCACACCGACCACGAAACTGCGACCGCCCGGACTGTTGGAGTTGGAGAACCTGCTCGCCGACCATCTCGACACCCGAGTGAGCGTGCAGATGACCGCGAAACGCGGACGGGTCACCATCGACTTCGCCGACCTGGAGGACCTCGAGCGCATCTACCGCGTGATCGCCGGCTGACAACGACTCGAGGCCCACTCGACGGGACTCATCCTCAGCTCGCGCGTGAGAGTGATGTGACCGACGCGTGAACACGTAGCGTCACGGTCATCGGCGGTTCACCACCGGTTCACCCACGCTCGGTGACGATGTGCTGAAGGTCTGGTCGAGACAAACCCACACCCTGTGATCAACCCTGTGGACAACGTTGCATCCAGGCGAGCCAGGCCGGGACGGCGGTGTGTCAGCCGGGTCGATCGGTGACCGGCGAGGCAACCCAGTCCTCCAGTGCGGCGACGATGGCACCGGTGACGGCATCGGTGGCGTCGACCACCTCGCGGACGGGACCGAGCGAGCACAGCACGGCCGGCATCCGGGTTTCGCGCAGTACCGGCAGGCGCATGCCGAGCAGCTCCGGTTCGGTCGCCAGGATGCCACCGAGGTGCTCGACGGTCCGCGCGGCCAGGGTCCGTCCGCCCACGGACTCGAACGTCGGTACGGCAAAGTACGTCACCATCGATCGTGCGTCCGATCGAGCCTCGAATCCCACGTAGACCGAGGCACCGAACCGGTTGGCTGCGGCGGCGTGGGCGGTGGCTTCGTACTCGTCGGTCGAGATCACCGTCGCACCGGCGTCACGCAGCGCCCGTGACACCGATCGGCTGATGGCGCTGAGGCCGCCGAACTGGCCGACGACGACGCGTAGCGTCCGCAAGGAGGTGTGGGTGGCGATGGCGGTTCGCTCCCTGACGACGGCCACGCCGGGCCCGGTGCCGCTCTGGCGGCTGACCAGTTCGAGCATCTTGACCGTGTGGGCCCCGCACACGCCATCGGTGGTGAGCCCGGAGTTGCGCTGGAAGTCCTGCAGGGCGCGGACGGTCGCCGGTCCCATGATGCCGTCGGGCCGACCGCAGTCGAAGCCGAGTCGGTTGAGCGACGACTGCAGTGCGGCCACATCGTCGCCTCGTTGGTGGGGGGCGCTCAACAGCAGGAGACGATCTCCGAGTCGCCAGCCGGCCTCGACCAGGGCCAGCCACGTCTCCTCGTCACACTGCCCGTTGGCGTGGATGCCGCGTTGGCGTTGGAACTCGCCGATCACCTGTTGCGTCGACGCGCCGAAGGTGCCCGGTACGTCGCCGGACGGGAACCCGGCAGCAGCCAGGCGACGGTGCAGGTCTCGAATGGCTTCGCCGCGTTGACCGATCGTCAACGGCAGCGGGCTCGTCAGGAGGCGGTCGTGAGGAATTCGTCGAGCTCCTGGAGCAGGGCGCCCTTGCTCTTGGCGCCGACGAGACGCTTGGAGACCTCGCCGCCGGAGAACACCAGCAGTGTCGGGATGCTCATCACGTTGTACCGCATCGCCAGATCGGGGTTGTCGTCGACGTTGAGCTTGGCGACGGTGAGATGATCGGCCTGCTCGCCGGCGATCTCCTCGAGGATGGGGGCGATCTGCTTGCAGGGCCCGCACCACTCGGCCCAGAAGTCGACGATCACGGGTTTGTCGGAGCCGACGACGGTTTCGTCGAAGGTGTTGGTCGAGAGATGCACGATGCCGTTGGCCATGGGAGGGTCCTTTCGCCGTACCGGGACGTCAGACTAGACGCGCTGGGTTCAACCGAGCGTCGCTCGTGGGCATTCCCGTCCCGATCAGCGGTGGTGGTTCAGTGGTGGACGTTGGCCTCGAGCCAGCGTTCGGCGTCGATTGCCGCCATGCAGCCCGATCCTGCCGCGGTGATCGCCTGACGGTAGACGTCGTCCTGGACGTCGCCGCAGGCGAAGACCCCCTCGACGTCGGTGTACGACGAGTCCGGTCGGGTGCGCAGATAGCCGCTGGACGGGTCCATGTCGAGCTGCCCGACGAAGAGATCGGTGTTGGGCCGGTGGCCGATCGCCACGAACAACCCGGTGACCGGCAACGTCGAGACACTGTCGTCGAGGGTGCTCGTCACCTCGACGCCCGTGACCGAGGTGTCACCGTGGATGTCGGTGACCCGGGCGTTCCACAAGAACTCGATCTTGGGATTGGCGAACGCCCGGTCCTGCATGATCTTCGAGGCGCGCAGTTCGTCGCGACGGTGGATGATGGTGACCTTGTCGGCGAACTTGGTGAGGAACGTCGCCTCCTCGATGGCGGAGTCGCCGCCACCGACGACGGCGATCTCGTGGCCGCGGAAGAAGAAGCCGTCGCAGGTGGCACACGTCGACAGACCGTGGCCGATGAGCCGCTGTTCGGCCTCGAGTCCGAGCATCAGCGACTGGGCGCCGGTGCTCACGATCACGGCGTGGGAGCGGTACTCGTCGTCGCGGACCCACACCCGAAAGGGCCGTTCGGAGAGATCGACCCGGGTGACCTTCTCGGTGAGGATCTCGGTGCCGAACCGCTCCGCCTGGGAGCGCATGTTCGCCATCAACTCCGGGCCCATGATCCCGTCGGGGAATCCGGGGAAGTTCTCGACGTCGGTGGTCAGCATGAGCTGGCCACCCGGCTGGTCGCTCGTGCTCGACGGTTCACCCTCGATGAGCAACGGCGAGAGATTCGCACGGGCGGTGTACACCGCAGCGGTCAGGCCGGCAGGACCCGATCCGATGATGATGACGTCGCGGACTTCGGACATGGAGACTCCTCGTAGCAGCTGAGGTGTGGGGAGGTCAGGAGGACGACGCGGCGTTGCGCTTCTTGAACAGCACGATGCTCGCGAGACAGAACAACGTTCCGACGATGAGATAGCTCAGGTAGACCGCACGTTCCCAGGTGGTGGCGAGTTCGAGCAGGGCCTGGATGCCGCGGGTCAACAGGACCAGGAACAGGCCGAACGCGAACGCTCCGACGAGCACGGCGATCAGCCCGAACACGACGGCGCGGGCCGCGTACACGACGTTCTGGGTGGTCTTCGACCGCACGTTGTCGATGAGGCTGACGATGGTGTCGGTGGTCTCGGTGGCCCAATTCGGGTCGGTGAGTGGGTTGGCCGGCATGTCGGCGAGGCTAGCTGGCGCTCATGGAAGCCGGGCACGAGCGACTTCGGCGCACGACTCCGGCTGGTACGCGAGCACCAGGTCGCGGCCCTCGTCGACGGCCACCACGACCTCGATGTCGCGGTACAGGGCCGGTCCGACGATGTAGTCGGCGCCGAGACACAGCGGGAGCTCGGACTCGAGGATCGCCTCTTCGGTCGGGGAGAGGAGATCGTCGACGGGAGCACTCGTCGCCGCCGGGACGTCGGGTGCGCGGGGGGCACCGATGGCGTCGATCGCGAAGATCGCCAGGTCATCGGGGGTCGAGAGGCGTTCGAAGGCGATCTCACCGGGAGGTGCCGGGTCGTTGATGCCGGTGTCGAGCTCGGTCGACGCCTCTGCGGCGTCGTCACCGGCCGTCGGGGCCTGCGACAACGCTGCGTCAGCGCTCTCGTCGGCGTCGTCGGCCACGCCGGGCTCGGGGGGTGCGTCGGCCGTCGTGGCCGAGTCGTCGTCACCACCGCCGACGTTCACCTGGGCGGCGATGCCGCCCCCGAGTACGACCGTGAGCGCCGCTGCTGCGGCCAGGATGCGACGGTTGGACGTGACGCGTCGTCGATCGCCGAGCGACGGCGGGGCCGAGATCGTCGCTGCTGCGGCGATCGCGGGATCTCGCACCAACCCGCTCGGGGTGGTGTCCCGCGAGCGCTCGGACGCCGGGAGGCGATCCCACGTATCGAGCGCCGTGGCCAACAGTCGTTCGCGGGTCGAGATCGACGAGGGTTCGGTGTCACCCAGCAGCAGCCGGACGTGACGCAACCGTTCCACTTCGGCGAGCAGGTCGGCGTCGGCCTCGACCCGGGCGCGTTCGACCTCGTCGACGTCGCCGTCGAGGTACGCGCTCGCGAGGAGGGTCAGGTCGTCGTCGTTCATGTCGAATCGGTTGGACGCTCGTCGGAGTGGGTCCGGTTCCCGGGATCGGGAGAAACCCCGGGCGACAACGGCACGTCGAGGTCGATGCGGAGCCGCTCGGCAAGTGCACGGCGCCCGCGCGAGATCCGTGACTTCACCGTGCCCACGGGGACGTCGAGTACCTCGGCGATCTCGGCGTAGTCGAGGTGGGCGACGTCACGCAGTACGACCGCGGCGCGGAGATCGTCGGGGAGATCGGCGAGGGCTGCATCGAGCACCAGACGGTCGCCGAGCTGGTCCATCGGCCGGTGGGCGCGCTCGTCGGGGCGTTCGCGTGGGTGGTCGCCGTCGTCGTCGAGCACCGGTCTCGGTGCCCGGTTGCGCTTGCGGAGTTCGTCGAGCGATGCATTGGTGGCGATGCGGTACGCCCAGGTGGCGAACGACGACTTCCCGTCGAAGCGCGGCAGGTTCCGGACGATCTTGATCAGCGCCTCCTGGCAGGCGTCGTCGGCGTCACGGCTGCTCCCGGCGATACGCCGACACACGGCATGGATGCGGTCGTAGTGCCGTCTCAGCAACTGGTCGAGCGCGTTGCGGTCGCCGCGCTGGGCGGCGGCGACAAGAGCAGCGTCGTCGAGGTGGCTGGCGATGATCCGGAGCGTAACGACTGGCTCAGTCGGCGATGGCGATCTCGCCGAGGCGACCCCGGTAGGGGTTGTCGTCGGTACAGCCGGCGTCGTCGCCGAGTTCGCGCAGGGCCACGAACATGTGACGGATCGGGGTCGACGGTACGGGCGACGTGACGGTGCCTGCCTCGTCGGCGAACTGGATGGGGCCGAGTTCGCTGCCCCAGTCGTCGATGGTGGCCGGGATCGTGTCGGCGTCGGTCGCGTAGAAGGTCACCTGGTAGGGAGCGCTCAGGACGTCGACGTCGATCGCTCGTTGCAGCGGCGCGTCGAACGTGACGACGAGACCGACACCGCGTTTGCCGCCGAGGAAACGGTCGGAGTAGCAGACGGTTCGCCACGCCGTCTCGGGGTCGCCGTCGGCGGTGGCGAGAACGGCATCTGCGTCGTTCTCGACGCCGTCTCCGTCGGGGTCGTAAGCGGTGAGCGTGGCGATGGTCGAGCCGACGGCGACGGGAGCGGGTTCGTCGACCCCGGCGGTGCCGTCGACGGCGACGGCAACCGGCGTCGACGCCACCGGCTCACCGCCGCCGAACTCGAGGTTGGCCCAGACCAACGCGCCGACTCCGACGGCTGCGACCACGAGCGCCGCGACCACGGCGAATGCCGGTTTCCACTCCTGGGTCAGACCGCGGGCGGGCTTGCCGCGGGGCAGGTCATCAGCGGGCGGGGTGAGATCGCGGTGAGCGGGCAACTGGTCGAAGGCGGTCGGCCCGGACGTCGCGGCGATCGGAGGGGTTCCCGAGTGGCCGACCTCGCCGGGGATCGGCGCCACTCTCGCCGGCCCGGCGTGGCTCGCCGGGGTCCGCACGCGATCGGACGCCTGGCCGGCCACGTCGGACGGTGCGCGACGCAGCCGCCGGGCACCCGACGGCGTGGCCTCGGGTCCGTACGGAGTCGGGTCGATCGGCGGGGGGCCTTCCTTGGCGGCCTCGCGCAGCGTGGAGACGAGCACCGAACCGGACGCGGGTCGCTGCGCCGGGTTGCGGGCGAGCAGCTGGTGGATGACGACGACGAGCTTCGTCGGCAACGTCGCCCGCAGGCGGGACAGATCGGTGGGGTCACGCTGCAGGCGGGCCAGCGCGGTGTCGGCGTCGGTCTCGCCGAGGAACGGGACGCGACCGGCGAGGCACTCGTAGAGCACGAGGCCGAGCGAGTAGAGGTCGGCGCGTCCGTCGAGCTTCTTGCCGCGCACCTGCTCCGGAGACAGGTACTTGGCGGTTCCCATCATGATGTTGTCGCTGGTCAGATCCGCCTCGGCGGACTGCAGACCCTTGGCGATGCCGAAGTCGGTCAACAGCACACGACCGTCGGAGGTCATCATGATGTTGCCCGGCTTGACGTCACGGTGCACGAAGCCGGCGGCGTGGGCGTGGTCGAGGGCGGCAGCGACGCAGGTCCCGATGTGGCAGGTCAGCTCGGGGCTCAGCCGTTTCTGGGTGTCGAGCACCTGGCGGAGGCTCTTGCCCTCGACCAACTGCATGACGACGGCTTGACGGCCGTCCTGCTCGAACACGTCGTGGACGGCGACGATGTTCGGATGGTTCAGGCTGGCAGCCGCGATGGCTTCGCGCCGGAACCGCTCGGCGACCACCTCATCGGTCGCCAGCGAGGGCTTCAACCACTTGACGGCGACCTTGCGATCGAGGGTCAGGTCGTGAGCGAGCCACACCTCGGCCATGCCGCCCTGCGCGAGCATCCGCTTGAGCTCGTAGCGGTGCGCGATGACGGTCGGAGGTGGAGCCGCAGCGGACATGACGGGAGCGAACGCTAGTAGCGCTGTCGGACGCGGCGGGGTCAATCGCTCGGCGTCAGCTCGGCGACACCTGGAATGCGACCCCGATCGTGCCGCGTCCACCGTGGGTGCCGATCACCGGACCGATCTCGCCGACCACGATCTCGCCGGGGTAGTGCGGAGCGAGCATCTCGACGAACAGGTCGACGTCGCTGCAGTCGGCGTGGAGCACGGCGAGGTTCTCGAGCCCGCCTTCGTAGCTGGTCACCTTGTCGACGAGGTACGACAGCGCCTTGGAGCGAGTCCGCTGTTTGCCGGCCTGTTCGACGACGCCGCCGGTCACCTCGATGATCGGCTTGATCGACAGCGCCGTGGCCAAGAGTGCCTTGGCGTTGCCGATACGGCCGCCCTTCTTGAGGTTGTCGAGGGTGTCGAGCGCTCCGAACACACGTGTACGGTCGACGAGATCGACGGCGAGTGCTTCGACCTCGTCGATCGTGGCACCCTCCCGAGCCGCACGGGCACATGCCAGGGCGATCGTGCCGAGCCCGAGCGTGATGGTGCGGCTGTCGATCACTCTGACGTCGAGGTCGACCGAGTCGTCGTCGGCGATGGCACGGGCGGCGAGTTGCGCCGACTGCATCGTCGCCGAGAGTGCCGCCGACAGCGAGACCACGAGCACGCTCGCTGCACCGCCCGCGGCGGCGTCGCGGTAGGCCTGCTCGAACTGGCCCGGCGCCGGTGCCGCGGTCTCGGGCAGAGTGGCGGAGTTGACGCAGCGGCTCCAGAACTCCGCGGTGGTCAGCTCGCTGCGGTCGACGAACTCCTCGTCGCCGAAGCGGATCGTCAGGGGGACGATGACGATGCCCAGTTCGTCGGCGACGTCGGCCGGCAGGTCGCAGGCGCTGTCGGTGACGATCACCACGCCGGTCGGGGCACCGGTTCGGGCGGGATCGTCGGGCCGGTCGCTGTCACTCATGTCGCTGTCGTTCACAGGGCATCGGAGCCTACTTTGCGGTTCGTGGGATGGCGGTCTCGGCCGTTGTCGATGGCCTCCTCGCGCCGCTTCGCCCGCCAGTGGGTGAACCACCAGCTGGCCAGCACGAGGATCAGCCCACCGGTCAGCACCTGCCCGAGCCCGGTGAACCCGGTGACCCGCGACGTCAGCGTGACCGGCTGGTCGATCGGTTCGCCGGCGGGTGTCGAGACCGTCAGCACGATCGCCGAGGTCCCGTTCGAGCGGGCCTCGACCGGCACGACGACGCTCGTCTGGTCGAGCGGGCGGAGGGTCACCTGCTGGTTGCCGTCCGGGAACACGACCTTGGTCGACTCGAGTGCCACGTCGACGATCAGCGGGTCGGGGCTCGTGTTGCCGAGTCGCAGCTCGATCGTGCCGCTGCGGCCGGTCAGGGTGAAGGTGAACGGTTCCGGCAGCACCACGGCGTCACGGATGGCGCCGGCCTCGGCGAGCAACTCGGCGGTCGCCGCCTGGACGTCGTCGTCGCTGTACCCGGTCGAGATCAGGTCGTCGAGTTCCGCGTTCCACTCCTCGGGTCGGGGATCGTCCGGGGGCAGCATCGATGCTGCGCTCGCCAGCGAGAGCGCGGTCGCGTCGAGGAGTGCGACACGTTCGATCAACGATGGCCCGGCGACGTCGGGGAGGGTCACCGCGCCGCGCTGGGTGTCGGTGAGCCCGATGAGGGACGAGGCCCGGGTGAACTGCAGCGACGGCGTGGTCGTCGTCAGCTGGTCGAGAGCGCCGAGCAACCGGGCGTCGGGGGCGAGCAGATCGGGTGTCGCGAGCACGACGCTGCGCCGGGCCGCGGGCCGGCCGACGGCGTCGACGCGGTCACGAGCGATCAGCAACCGAGCCGCGGTCGCCACCGACCACTCCGTCGGTGTCGACGACTCGAGGATCGCGTCGGCGATGTCGGTGGACAGCTGCTCGGCGAGCGGATCGACGACGAGCAGCGGCAGGATGCCGTCGTCGGGGAGGGCGGCGTCGACGAAGAGATCCGTCTCGGGCAGGTTCGCGTCGACCGTGTCGGCGTAGAGCGCGGCGGGAACGACCACGAACCGGACGCCGAGATCGCGCAGGTGCTGGGCGCCGTCGCTGCTCAGCGCGTCGGTGGTGATCCAGACCGTGCGCACCGAGGGCGTCGTCGGCACGGCGGTCGTCATCACGTCCTCGCCGGCGGTGACCAGACGCGTGAACGCCTCGCCGCGTCCGGCCCCGACCGCCGCCGACACGTCGAGCGGCAGCAGCGGCAGTGCGACGAGTTCGTCGTTGCGGAGGGCGTCGGCGAGCGCCTCGGCGCGGGCCGGCGTGGCGGCGACGTCGGCGACGAGCGTCGGAGGCACCTCGAGGGTGACGGGTGCATCGAGGGAGTCGGCCAGGTCGATGGCGTCGTCGAGCGCTCGTCGCGCATCGGCTCGATCGGCGGCGTCGGCACCGGGTGGTGGCGCCGGGACGACCACGACGACGGCGAGGTCGATCGGGGGCGGCGTGTCGTCGTTCGGGCCGGGCAGGCGTTGGATCACGGTGCCCGCCGTGGCGACGACGTCGTCGTCGTCGGGATCGCCTCGCAGCAGTTGGATGCGCAGCGGATGCAGCCCGGGACGCTCGAGCTTGAGGCGCTCACGCACGCTGTCGACCACGTCGGTGCCGATCTCGAGGCTGAACTCGATCGTGCCGTCGTCGGCCACGGTCGCGAGTTCGCGGACGTCGTCGATGGCGACACCGTCGACCACCCCGGTGAACGCGCCCGGGTCGACGTCGCTGCCGACGAGGTCGTCGACGTCGTCGGGGTCGTCGAGGGGGTCGTAGTTGGTCACCTCGATCGTGAGCTGTACCGGTGGAGGCGGTTCGGGGGCCGGGGGTGAGGGAGGCGGCGGCTCGGACCCGTCGGGCACGGTGGTGGCGGGCACCGGGGGCGGTGGTGCGGGTTCGGGCGGTGGGAGCAGTTCGAGTTCGTCGGCGTCGATCCCGGTGAGGCGGTACTCGAGGCGGAACGCACCGTCGGGTTCGACCGCGAGCTGTTGGCCGACGAGGTGGAGCCGGGGTTCGCTCGGCTGCGCGCCCGCCCCCGAGGCGACCGTCGTCGTCATGACGGCACCGAGCAGCGCCACGGCACCGCCCAGTCGGCGCAGGCGGGTCATCGATCCGGCCACGGCTGCGGCGGGTCGACGGGCCGTTCGAGGATGCGCAAGCGCTCGGGCCGCTCGACGAAGCCGCAGGACCGGTAGAGCGAGGTTGCGGGCTCGTTGCCGATCGCGGTGTTGACGAGCACGCGGGTCACGTGGTGACGGCGCATCCAGCCGATGGCATCGGCGAGCAGGAGGGAGGCCACGCCCTGTCGCCGCCCGGACGGGTCGACCGCCAGTCGCTGGACGTACCCGGTCTCGCCCGCACGGCCGGTGATGGCGAAGGCGATCATCCGGCCGTCGAGGCGGATGCACCGGGCGCGCGTCCGGGGCGTGGCGGCGACGATGTCGCCCAACGCCGCGGCGTCGTTGCTCCACGGAGCAGCGAACGAGCGACGATCGATCTCGGCCGCTTCGTCGAGCTGGCGCCGACGCAGTCGCTCCGGTGCCGGTGACGAGCGCCGACGGAGCCGTTCTCGTCCCGATGACCGGCCCGGCGTCAGGTCCAGTTCGAGCAGTCGCAGGGTGTCGATGACGCTGAAGCCGGCATCGATGAACGCCGGTGTGGACGGCGGGAACAGGGCGCCGGTGCGGATCGCCCGCGCCCCGGTCGAGCGGCCCTGCCCGATCCAGCGTCGCACGTCGTCGTGGGTGGGGACCATGTGATGGTCGAGCAGGACGAGATGGACGACGTCGTCGTCGTGGGGCCAACGGCCGAAGCGGGCCCGCACGGGATGCTCGGCGGCGGTCGTCGTCACGGCATCGACGGTACTCGCAGCCGTGGCCGCGGTGACCGCACGCTGGCGCGATCCGAACACGCCACGGCGTGCTCGTCAGGTCGTTCCTGGTCGGCGTGGGAGCTCGACGGCCTAGCCTGAGGTCGTGGTCCCCGAACGGTTGACGCCGGTGCTGCGCGAACTCGAGCCCCTGGCGCGTCGCTTCCGTGACGCCGGCCACCGGGTGTTCCTGGTCGGAGGCACGGTACGCGACCTGTTCGTCGCCGACGGACGCGAGGACTTCGACCTCGACCTGACGACCGACGCTCGCCCACCGGAGATCAAGCGCTGCCTCGACGGGTGGGCCGACGCCGTCTGGACCCAGGGGGAGAAGTTCGGCACGATCGGCGCCCAGCGCATCGACGGCGGACGCGAGCGCATCTACGAGATCACGACGTTTCGGGCCGAGGCCTACACCGACGACTCGCGCAAGCCCCACGTCGTGTTCGCCGACGAGATCGACGCCGACCTGTCTCGGCGCGACTTCACCGTCAACGCGATGGCCCTGGAATTGACCGACAGCGAAATGCCGACCTTGATCGACCCCTTCGGCGGGGCGGCCGACCTGGCGACGAAGACACTGCGCACCCCCCTCGGTCCCGACGTCAGTTTCAGTGACGATCCGCTGCGGATGCTGCGGGCGGCTCGTTTCATCGCCGGCTACCAGCTGGAGCCCTCCGCCGAGCTCGTCGCCGCCGTTCGGGAGATGGCGCCGCGCCTCGAGATCGTGTCGGCGGAACGGATCCGTGACGAACTCGACAAGCTGATCGTGGTCGACCACCCCTCCGCCGGGTTGTGGTTCCTCGTCGAGACCGGCCTGGCCGACCAGTTCCTGCCCGAGCTACCGGCGATGCGGCTGGAGCACGATCCGATCCACCGACACAAGGACGTGTTGACCCACTCGATCGCCGTCGTCGAGAACGTCCGCCCGCCCCACGAGTATCCCGCCATCGTGGCGGGCGAGCGCGACACGTTCGACTTCCGCATCACCCGTCTCGCGGCGCTGTTCCACGACATCGGCAAGCCCCGGACCCGGGGGTATCTCGAGGGGAAGGGGACCACGTTCCACCATCACGATGCCGTCGGTGCCCGCATGACCCGCAAGCGCATGAACGCGCTGCGGTACTCCAACGACGACGTCGCCGCCGTCACCGAACTCGTGGCCCTGCACCTTCGATTCCACACCTATTCGATGGGATGGTCGGACGCGGCGGTGCGCCGGTACGTCCGCGACGCCGGAGAGCTGTTGCGTGAACTGAACGTGCTGACGCGCAGCGACTGCACGACGCGCAATGCCAAGAAGGCGGCGAGGCTGTCGAGGCGGATGGACGAACTCGAGGATCGAATCGCCGAACTCGAAGCCGCCGAGGAACTGGCGGCGCTGCGACCGGAACTCGACGGCAACGCCGTGATGGAACAGCTCGGGCTGTCCCCTGGCCGCGAGGTCGGCGAGGCGATGCGCTTCTTGATGGACATCCGACTCGACGAGGGACTGCTCGGCGAGGAGGTCGTCCGCGCCCGCCTCGACGAGTGGTGGGCCGATCGCAGCATCACCCGCTGAACTCGCCCCCTCGTCGTACCGTTGGGCGGTGAACTCTCGCAGTGAGCAGACCCTTCGCGGGTGGTGGTTGATCGTCCCGATCGTGGCCGTCTCGGTGACGCTCGTGGCGCTGGCCGTGCTGCGGGCCGGTCCGGACCCCGACCTCGGCGCGGTCGTCGCCATCGTCGGCATCGGTGTGCTGGCCGTGGTCGCGGTCGCCGCCACGGTGTTCGAGTCGCGGCGGATCGGTCGCCGGTTCCAACGGGCGATCGACGAGCTCGTACGCACCCAGGCCGAGGTCCGCCGGCTGCTCGACGACCTCCCCGACGCGGTGATGGGTCTCGACGAGCACGGGGTGATCGAATCGGCGAACCAGCGGGCGGCGCTGTTGACCGGGCGAACGGTCGACGAACTGGTCGGCCGGGCGTTCCTCGAGATGATCGGCGATTCCGATCGGGAGGTCGTCACCGAGCGGTGGCACTTCGACGAGACGCGTGACGAGCCGCTCGACGTGACGGGGCCGGTCGGCAACCACGTGTTGTTCGAGCTGGTCGACGCCGTCGGCGAGCCCCACCTCGTCGAGGCATCGTTGCACCGACCGGCGATGGCCTCCGGGAGCCTCGAGGGCGGGAACGGAACCGGCGGTCTCGTGGTGCTGCTGCGCGACGTCACCGACCGCGCTCGCAGCACCGTTGCGCTCGAACAGGCGCGGCGACGCTTCCAGCAGGCGTTCCACTCGGCGCCGACCGGCATGGCACTGGTGCGCCTCGACGACAGCCGGATCGTCGATGCCAACGCCTCGTTGGCCGAGATGCTCGACCGGCCGCTCGGCTCGTTGATCGGCATGGGTATTCGCGAGATCACCCACCCCGACGATCTCCGGGCCGCGGCGACGCAGCGCGCCCGCCTGGAACTGGGCATCGCCGACACCTACCTGCTGGAGCAGCGCTACGTCCGCAGCGACGGAGAATTCGTGTGGGCACGCACGAGGGTGTCGGTGACCGAGGACGAGGGGGTGGCGCTCGCGATCACCCACATCGAGGACGTGACCGACCAACGGATGGCGGCCGAGCGGCTGAGCCACGCCGCGAGTCACGACGGCCTGACCGAGCTGCCGAACCGGACGGCGCTCGTCGAACGCCTCGACGCGCTGCTCGCCGGGGCGGCCCCGGGACAGGTGTCGGTGCTCTTCATCGACCTCGACAACTTCAAGGTGGTCAACGACAGCCTCGGCCACGGCGTGGGTGACGAACTGCTGCGCGAGGTGGCCCGTCGGCTGCGCGACGTCATGCGCGACGAGGACGGACTGGCCCGCTTCGGCGGGGACGAGTTCGTCGTGTTCCTCGACGGTGGTGCCGATCCGGCCACGGTCGCCGAGCGCCTGCGCCGTGCCGTGCAGCGTCCCGTCGTGGTCGACGGTCACGAGTTGGTGACCACCGCGAGCATCGGGTTCGCCGTCAACAGTGCGATCGGGCTCAGCGCCGACGAGTTGCTCCGTGATGCCGACGCCGCGATGTACCGGGCGAAGGATGCCGGCCGCGACCGGGTCGAGGCGTTCACCGAGGAGACGCGCCGGGCGTCGATGGCGGCGCTGAAGACCTCGAGTGAACTGCGCCGCGGTGTGGAGCGCGGCGAGGTCGTGCCGTACTTCCAGCCGATCGTCGATCTCGCAGGTGGACAGGTGGTCGGCTTCGAGGTGCTGGCGCGCTGGTTGCACCCCGACCGTGGCCTCCTGGTGCCGTCGCAGTTCCTGCCGGCGGCCGAGGAAGCCGGGCTGATGATCGAACTCGGCGGGCGCGTCCTGCGCGATTCACTGGCGCAGCTCGCCCACTGGCGGGCGACCGGGCTGCGGTTCGCCGACTGCTCGCTGTCGGTCAACGTCGCCACCCAGCAGCTGATCGACGGCACGTTCCTCGACCTCGTGTACGACGCCCTCGGTGAGACCGGGATCGACGCCGGATCGCTGTGGCTGGAGATCACCGAGACCGCGCTGATGGCCGACACCAAGGCCGCCGGCAACGCGCTACGGGACCTGCGTGGCCTGGGCCTGCACCTGTCGGTCGACGACTTCGGCACCGGGTACTCCTCGCTCACGTACCTGAAGCGGTTCCCGGTCGAGGCGATCAAGATCGACCGGTCGTTCGTGACCGGTCTGGGCTTGGAGTCCGACGACACCTCGATCGTCGAGGCGGTCGTGCGCCTCGGTCACTCGCTCGGCCTGACCGTGGTCGCCGAGGGTGTCGAGACCCCGCTGCAGCTCAACCGCCTGCGCGAACTGGGGTGCGACAAGGGTCAGGGGTACCTGTTCGGTCGTCCTCGGCCCGCCGGGATCACGGCCACCGAACGCGCCGAGGTCTGAGCGTCGCCAGCAACCCGGAGGCCGACGTCAGGAGCCTTCCTTGCGGGCGCGCAGGACGAGCGTGACCGGTGCCGGCGTCGAGGGCGAGGCACCGAGTTCGAAGAGTTGGTCGACGCGGAAGTTCGACCGGTTCAGCGCCGTGAACCAGGCCCCGATCGTGCGTCCCGTCGTGCCGTAGGGGTGGTCGGTGTCGACGGCGGCGAACGGGTGTGGCATCGAGATGACGAGTGGCATGCTCGGCTTGAGGATCCGGTGCACCTGGCGCAGGAGTCGGCCGAGGTCGTCGACGTCGTCGAGCGTGTGGGCGGCGAGGACGACCTCGCACGACGCCGATGCGATGTCGCCGAGGTCGGCGAGGTCGGTCTGGATGCACTGGACACGTACGTCGGCCTCGCCGGCGCGCTCGCGGGTGGTGGCGATCCGGGCGCCGTCGGTGTCGACTGCGATCGACTTGGCTCCGGCGCGTGCGAAGGCGACGGAGTTGAACCACGGTGAGATGCCGAGTTCCACGGCGCGGCGGCCCTCGCTGACGTCGCCGCACAGGCGCAACTCGTCGTCGTTGGCGGGCCCGGGCCCGAAGGTGATGTTGGCGACCACGGCATCCAGTGTGCCCGACGCGGTCGGACGCGTCGGGGATCGGGTCGCCCGATCGAGCCGTCGGTGACGCGACGACCGGAGGGCGGGTAGTGTGCCCCGCCATGGCGTTCACCGTCGGGGCACTTCGCGGGTCCGACGGTTCGCGCGGCCTCATCGACCATCGTCTCGCCCGGCGCATGCTGATCGCCCAGGTGAAGAAGGGCCGGGTTCCCCTCGATCAGGTGTGCGACGCCCATCCGGAGTTGATCCGTGCCGCTCGCAACGTCGGGACGCAGACGGCGACGTGCTGTCCGATCTGCGAGGAGGCCGACCTCAAGCTGGTCACCTACGTGTTCGGACCCCGGCTGTCGGCGCAGGGTCGCTGCGTGTCGACGGCCAAGGAGATGCGTCAGCTCAACGACCGTCCCGAGGAGCTGAGCGCCTACGTCGTCGAGGCGTGCGTCGAGTGCCGCTGGAACCATCTGCTGCGGGTGATCCCCGTCGGCGGGCGCTCGTAGCCATCATCGTCGCATGAGTTCGGTGGGGCGTCGCGTGTGGTGCGTCGGCGTCTGCGCAGTGGCGTCGTGGGCGTGCACCGCCGACGGTGACGGCCGTGAAGCGACCGTCGTGGCCCCGTCCGATGCCGCTGCTCCCGTGACGTCTGCGATGGTCCCGCCCGACACGTCGCCGCCGACGGCGGCGGAGGGAGTGCAGCCCGACGGCTTCACGACGATCACCGCCCGGATCACCGATGCCGACGGAGAGGTCTGCGAGGTGTGCGTCTGGCTGGCCGACACCGCCGAGGAGCGCGGGCGCGGCCTGATGGGGGTCACCGATCTCGGCGCCGCCGAGGCGATGGTGTTCCGCTTCGACGAGCCCGTCACCAACAGCTTCTTCATGTTGAACACTCCGACGCCGTTGTCGATCGCCTGGTTCGCGCCGAGCGGGGAGTACGCCGCGTCGACCGACATGGAACCGTGCCTCGAGGTCCCCGACGGCGGATGTCCGCTGTACTCCCCAGGGGTGCAGTACGAGCTGGCGCTCGAGGTGTTCCAGGGAGACCTCGGCGATCTCGGCGTCGGGCCGGGCGCCCGTCTGGAGCTGGTCGACGGCACCGAAGCCGACCGGTGCCCGGCCGGCCCGTGACGACACCCCCGGCGCATCGTCGGTCACTCCACGGCAACTGCGTGACACCCCCCTGCGACGATCGTCTCCATGGCGAACACATCCACGATCCCGGCCGATAGGGTTGGCCCGTCCATATTGGCCCTGCCCCACACCGGGGCTCCCGCCACGGCGTCGTCATCGGTCGCTCGTGGGGGATCCGAAGGGAGGAACCACGCATGACGCGTGCATACGAATTGATGATCATCATCGACGGCGACGTCGATGACCCCAAGGCGCAGGCCTGGATGAAGACGGTCGCCGAGGGCGTCGCCGCTGCCGGCGGCGAACTGCACGGCAAGATCGACTGGTGGGGCAAACGGCAGTTCGCCTACCCGATCAACAAGAAGCCGTCCGGCTACTACATGGTCGCCGAGCTGGTCGCACCGGCTGGTTCGCTCGACGAACTCGAGCGCACGCTCCGCCTCGCGGACGACATCGTCCGCCACAAGCTCATCCGTCTGCCCGAGGCCGAGGCCGAGCGTCGCGGCATGGCAGTCAACGCCGCCTGAGCGGCAGTCGCCACCGAAGGGGAATCACATGGCATCGGAAAACAGCGTCACGGTCGTCGGCAACCTCACCCGCGATCCCGAATTGCGGTACACGACCGGTGGCCGAGGTGTTGCGAGCTTCGGACTCGCCGTCAATCGTCGCTACCAGCAGAACGGCGAATGGCAGGAGCAGACCAGCTTCTTCAACATCACGGCGTGGGGCGACCTCGGTGAGAACCTGGCCGCGTCGCTCAACAAGGGCGCACGAGTCATCGTCACCGGGCGGCTGCAGCAGCGCGAGTACCAGACCAAGGAAGGCGAGAATCGCTCGATCGTCGAGATCGTCGCCGACGAGGCCGGCCCGAGCCTGCGTTGGGCGCAGGCGCAGGTCGAGCGCATCAGCCGCGACGCCGCACCATCGGGTGGCGGTGGCGGCGGTGGTGGTGGCGGCGGAGGCCGCGCCCCCGACCCCGTGTACGGCGACGAAGAGCCGTTCTGACCCCGTCCGACGAATCGCAAGGAACCATCAGGAATCATCATGGCAAGCAAGAAGAACAAGGCGCGCAGCGCCCGGGATCTGAACCCGCGCAAGTTCAAGAAGAAGACCAGCGTGCTGGTGATCGACAAGGTCGAGTACATCGACTACAAAGACGTCGATCTGCTGCAGCGCTTCATGAGCGACCGCGCCAAGATCAAGAACCGTCGGGTGGCCGGCAACACCCTGCAGCAGCAGCGTGAGGTCGCCAACGCCGTCAAGGTGGCGCGAGAGATGGCGCTGCTCCCGTACGCCAAGCGAGTTGCCTCCACCCGCACCGGCGGCCGTGGCCGCGACGGCGGGCGTGAAGGCGGACGCGACCGCGACACGAATCCGAACGAGAACGCCGACGACACGACGCTCGACGTCGGCGTGACGGACGAGGCCGCGGACACCGGCGACGAGCTCGTCGAGAACGAGGAGGTCTGAGCGATGAAGGTCATCTTGCGTTCCGATCTCGACGGTCTGGGCAAGCGCGGCGACATCGTCGACGTGGCCGACGGCCATGCGCGGAACTTCCTGCTCCCCAAGGGCCACGCCATCACGGCGTCGGAGGGAGCCGTCGAGCAGGCCAACCGCATGCGTCAGGCTCGCGACCAGCGCGACTCCAGCGCCCGCGACGCGGCCACCACGATCGCCAGCACGTTGGTGCCCAAGGTGATCACCGTTGCCGCCAAGGCCGGACCGGAAGGCAAGCTCTTCGGCTCGGTCACCGCGGCCGACGTCGTCGCTGCCGTGCAGGAGCAGACCGACATCGAGATCGACCGTCGCCAGGTCCACGTCGAGGTGGTCAAGACACTCGGCCAGCACACGGTGACGGCGTCGCTGCACAGCGACGTCTCGTTCCCGATCACGATCGACGTCGTCGCGACCGACGACTGAGCTCGACCCGGCGGCCGATGCCGCCGTCTCGCAGGCGATGTTTCACGGGGTTCGACCCGGTGACCCGTCGCGCCTGCCCACAGGTTCATCCACAGCGCTCGCTCCACAGGTGCGAGCGGTTGTCCACAGATAGTCAACAGGCAAGACCCAGGGTTGTGCCTCTTCCATCGCACAGCAAACCCCTGGAAGAGTGGGGTCCTCATGTCGATCGATCGAGAACTCGGAGCCGGATACACAGAGCGCAGTGGCACTGCTACAAGCCGTGGTGGTCGGGTTCCTCCACACAACCTCCAGGCCGAGGAATCGGTGCTCGGCGCCCTCTTGCTGTCGCGCGATGCCATCGGTGTCGTCGGTGAAGCGGGCCTGAACGTCCGGGACTTCTACAGCCCAGCGCACCAACACATCTTCGACTCGATCCGTTCGCTGTATTCGTCGTCGGGACCCGTCGACGTGGTGACCGTCGCCGACGAGTTGCGCCGCCACGGTCTGCTCGACGAGGTCGGCGGCATCGAACGGCTCAACGAGTTGCAGAACGCGACGCCGTCGGTGTCGGGTGCCGAGCACTACGCCCGCATCGTGATGGACACGGCGCTGCTGCGCCGGTTGATCCACACCGCCGGCGAGATCACCGACCTCGCGTTCAGCGAACCCGACGACGTGACCAAGGCCGTCGACCTCGCCGAATCGAAGATGTTCGAGGTGGCCGAGGACCGCGTGGTCGACTCGACGCGCCAGATCCAGGAACTCCTCAACGAGACGATGGACCAGCTCGAGGAGAACTACGAGCGCGGCGACACGATCACCGGCGCGGCGACCGGCTACGACGACCTCGACGAACTCCTCTCGGGCCTGCAACCCAGCACGTTGAACATCGTCGGTGCGAGACCGGCGATGGGGAAGTGCGTCGCGTGGTACACCCCGATGGTCGATCTCGAAACAGCTGAGGTCGTGACGGCTCGGGAGATGATGGATCGAGCTGCTCGGCGGGGCGTGATGGAGGTGCAGTCGATCGGTGCAGCTGGGCGCATCGAACGAGCACAGGTGGGCGCCTGTCTCGACGACGGCATCAAACCAGTGTTCCGTTTGGCCACTCGATCGGGTCGCCAGGTGACGGTCACTGCGTCGCACCCGTTCCTCACGTCGCGAGGTTGGCGGCGTCTCGACGAGATCTCCGTCGGTGACGAGGTCGCGGTTCCGAGCGCAGTGGGTGTCTTCGGTGACGACGACCTCCCCGAGGCCGAGATCGACGTTCTCGCGATCGTGCTCGGCGACGGCTGCGTCGCTCCGGGGCAACCGAGTGCCACGTTCACCACCGAACTCGACGAGGTCCGTGACGTCGCGGCGGCAGCGGCCGAGGTCTTGGGCACCTCGATTCGTCACGCGGGACGTGCGGGGAATGCGGACACCTGGCGGTTCTCGGCCGGGTATCGAGGCGGGCTCCCCAATCCCGTCACGGAGATGCTCCGCCGACACGATGTGTGGGGGGTAGGAGCACACGACAAGAGAGTGCCGGCCTCGGTCTTCCGGATGTCGCGTCCCGCCATGGCCCGCTTCCTCAATCGACTTTTCGCGACTGACGGCACAGCGTGGGTCGCGACAGCTGGCTACGCCCGCATCGGATACTCGTCGGTGTCGAGGGGCCTGGTCGACGACGTCGCCCATCTCCTGCGTCGATTCGGCGTCCGCGTGAAATTGCGAGAGCGACGAGTGGCATACCGCGGTGCGCGCCGCCTGGCATTCGAGGTCGAGATCATGGACGCGGCGTCGTTGCTGGCGTTCTGTGACGAGATCGGGATCCTCGGCAAGGATGTCGCGTTGGCCGCAGTCCGCAGCAGAGCAGCGTCGGTGCTTCGCAACGACGAGGCGCCGGACCATGTCCCGGCGGCGGTGTGGGACGACATCGACAAGGCGAAGGGCGATCGTTCGTGGGCTGACATCAACCGCAGCCTCGGTCACCCGGCTTCGCACAATTTGCATGCCGCACGAGGCGGCAAGCTTCGACGGTCCACCGTGGCCGAGTTGGCCGAGGCGCTCGACGACGATCAGTTGCGTTGGTGGGCGTCGCCCGATGTGATCTGGGAGCGGGTCACGGCGATCGAACCCGCCGGCGACGAGCAGGTGATCGACTTCACCGTGCCCACGCTCCACAACTTCGTTGCGGCCGACTTCTTCCTGCACAACACCAGTTTCGGGTTGGGCATGGCGACCCACATCGCGAAGCACGCCGCCAAGCCGGTGCTCGTGTTCTCACTCGAGATGGGCCACTCCGAGCTCACCCAGCGCATCCTGTCCAGTGAGGCCAAGGTCGACTCGACCAAGTTGCGTACCGGCAAGCTGAGCGAGAGCGACTGGTCGAAGATCGGCCTCGCCGTCGGGCGACTCGAGGTCCCGCTGTTCCTCGACGACAACCCACAGGTGACCGTGATGGAGATCCGGGCGAAAGCGCGGCGCATCAAGGCCCAGCACGGCGGGCTGGCGCTGATCATGATCGACTACCTGCAGCTGATGAGCGGCAGCGGGCGATCCGAGAACCGCCAGCTCGAAGTGAGCGAGATCAGCCGGAACCTGAAGGTGCTCGCCCGCGAGCTCGAGGTGCCGATCGTGGCGCTCAGCCAGCTCAGCCGAAACCTCGAGGCGCGGTCCGACAAGCGGCCGATGCTCGCGGACCTGCGTGAGTCGGGCTCGCTGGAGCAGGACGCCGACGTCGTGATGTTCCTCTACCGCGACGAGGTGTACAACCCGGAATCGCCCGACAAGGGTTCCGCCGAGGTGATCGTGTCGAAGCACCGCTCCGGCCCCATCGGCACCAAGCGCCTCGTCTTCCTCGGCCAGTACACCCGCTTCGACAACGCCGCCCGCTCGATGTGACCGTTACGCCAGGGGTCAGACCCCCGGTGTAACACGGCGAGGTGCGACAGTGTCACCAGTGGCGCAGGTCGATCGCCCAGCGATCCCTGATCGACTCGCCGTCGACCATCCAGAACTGCTCGTGACGGGCGACCGTCGGGTCGACGTGGGCGGGCCAGATGCGTATCCGGTCACCGACCGACCAGGCGCCCGGCTCGCGGGGCACCAGCGTGACGTGCTCGTCGGAGCAGAACAGCACGTCGCCGGCGTCCCACGACGGGTTGCCGTGATCCATGCCGAGTGCCTTGAGGCCGCAGTCGGCGATGATCCATCCCTTCGAACTCACCGAGATCACCGTGGCGAGCACCGACAACGCCTTCTCGAACGGCGAGTCGAGTTCGTCGTACTGGGTGTCGAGGAGCATGTAGGAGCCCGCTTGGATCTCGGTGCACCACGTGTTGAGGTCGAACGTGCCGGTGCCACCGCCCGACACGATGTCGCCACCCACGTCGGCGTGCGCCTGCAGGAGGATCGCCATCGCCTCTTCCACCTTGGCTCGCTTCTTCTCGCGGTCGTGGATCATCATCAGGTGGCCCTCGTAGCCCATCACCCCGCGCACGTCGAGTCCGGCCGCGCGGGCACGGTCGGCGAGCCGGCCGGCGTCGTCGACGTCGCAGCCACACCGCGGCAACCCGACGTCGACGTCGACGAGCACCGAGCGGATGCCACCGGCGATCGCGGCGTCGAGCGTCGTGTCGGAATCGACGGCGACGGTGATGTGGGCGTCGTCGGCCAGTGCGCCGAGTCGGGCGGCGTCGAGCGTCTCGTTGGCGAGCAGGAGGTCGTCGGTGAGCCCCGCAGCGACGAGGCCCTCGATCTCCCTCGGCGTGGCCGCGCAGAACCCGTGGTGACCGTCGGCGTCGAGGCGCTCGGCCATCCGCGTCGACTTGAACGCCTTCACGTGGGGTCGCAGCCTCGCCCCTGGCAACACGGCGTCCATCGCCGCGAGGTTGCGGTCGAACGTGGACGTGTCGACGAGCAGTGCCGGCGTGGTCAGATCGGCGGTCGTGGTCGGATCGGTGCGCACCGGCCCATCATGTCCGATCGGTCGGCCCGGTACCGTGGCCGTGTGCTCGACCGTGACCTCGAACCGGACCTCGACCTGGATTTCGTCCGCTCCCACTTCCCCGCGTTCTCCCGGCCGATCAACGAGGGCCAGTCGTTCTTCGAGAACGCCGGTGGGTCGTTCGCGTGTCGCCAGACGATCGATGCTCTGTGTGAGTACTACACCGACTTCAAGGTCCAGCCCTACAGCGAGTTCGCGTCGTCGGCGCGGGCCGGCGAGTTGATGGACCGGTCACGCGAGCGATGGGCCGAGGCGCTCGGTGTCGAAGCGCGCGAGGTCGTGTTCGGTCCCTCGACGACCGCCAACACCTACGTGCTCGCCCACGCCTTCGCCGAGGTGCTCGAGCCCGGCAACGAGGTGATCGTCACCAACCAGGACCACGAGGCGAACACCGGAGCGATCCGCCGAGCGGTCGAGCGAGTCGGCTGCACGATCAGGGAGTGGTGCATCGACCCCGAGACCGGTCTGCTCGACATCGCCGACTTCGAGGTGATGCTGAACGAGCGCACCGGTCTGGTGACCGTGCCGCACGCCTCGAACATCGTCGGCAGCGAGAACGACATCACCCGGATCACCGGCCTTGCCCACGCCGTCGGGGCGCGTGTGATCGTCGACGGCGTGTCGTTCGCCCCCCACACCCTGCCCGACGTGGCCGCCCTCGGTGCCGACGTGTACCTGTTCAGCCTGTACAAGACCTACTCGGTGCACCAGGGCTTGATGGTCGTGCGCGCCGGGCTGATGGCCGAGCTACCGAACCAGAGCCACTTCTTCAACGACACCGTCGCCGACAAGCGTCTCAATCCCGCCGGACCCGACCATGCCCAGGTCGCGGCGGCGGGCTCGGTCCTCGACTACGTCGAGGAGTTGCACCGCCATCACGGCGGCCCGGCGGAGGCCGGTCTCCGGGAGGCCTGTGCTGGCGTGTCGGCGCTCTGGCGGGCGCACGAGGACGCCCTGACACCCACCCTGCTGAGCGTGTTCGGCGACCGCGACGACGTGCGGCTGCTCGGCCCGTCGACGATCGACGCCGCCATGGGTCACCGGTGTCCCACGATCGCGTTCAGCCCGAAACGTCGCGATCCCCAGGACATCGCCCACGACCTGGTTTCACGGGGCATCCAGACCAGCTCCGGGCATTACTACGCAGCCCGCGTCCTCGACGGCCTCGGCGTCGATCCCGACCGCGGGGTCGTGCGGCTGTCGTTCGTGCACTACACCTCGCCGGCCGACGTCGACCGTGCCGCCGCGGCGCTGCACGAGGTGCTCGCCGCGGGGTGACCGGACGATCCGTCGTCCCGCGCTGCGGGTGGTGCATGCTGGGCGCGTGACGAGCGAGGCCGTGACCGCGGCGCTGCGAGAGGGTGATCGCAGCGAGTGGCAACGTCATCCCGTCGACGTGGCGCGTCTCGCCCTCCGGCTCGTCCTGTTGGCCGCCATCCTCGCCGTGACCGCCGCGCTCCCGTCCGCGCTGCAGAACGTGTCGGCCGATCTCGTGCGACTGCTCGCCCGGCTGCCGATCCCGGTCCGCTATGCCCTCGTCGGCACGGCGCAGTTGACGATCCTGGTGCTGCCGATCGTGATCGTCGGATGGATCGCCCGCGGCCGCGCGTGGCGCACGGCCGGGCTCGTCGTGGGCGCCGCTGTCGCCGGTGGGCTCGTGATGCTGGTGCTCACCGACTGGCTGAACCGCGTTGCGCCACCGGCGGCGATCACCGACCTCGCGTCGAACTCCCTCCTCTCCGCCGACTTTCCCTCGGTCGCGTACCTTGCCGCGCTGGTGGCGGGAGCGAGCGCCGCCTCACCGATGATGACGATCACGTGGCGCAAGGCGTCGTGGATCGCCGTCGGCGTCGCCGCCGTCGTCCGCTTCGTCAGCGCCACCCAGGCACCGGTCAACATCGCCGTCACCCTCGCGCTCGGCAGCGCCGTGGGGTCGGCCGTGCTGGTCGCGTTCGGTTCGCCCCAGCGCCGTCCCGGTTCGGCGTCGCTGCGGGCATGGCTGGCCGACGGAGGGATCGATGTCGACGAACTCGGCGACGAGTCGAGCGACACGGGTCTGCGGCGCTACCGCGGCACGATCGATGGCCGCGCCGCCGACGTGCTGTATCTCGACCGCGACGATCGAGACGCCGAACTCTTCGCCGGCGTGGTCCGCGCGATCAGAGTGCGTGGTGTCGACGAACAGCGCGTGAGCGTCACGCCGCGGATCCGGGCGGCACAGTGGACCACCTCGACGCTGATGGCCCAACGTGCCGGCGTGGCCGTGCCCGAAGTACTGGCCGTGGTACCGGCCGACGACGAGAGCGCGGTCATCGTGCTCGACGCGCCGCAGGGCCGAGCGATCACCGATGTCGACGAGGTGTCCGACGCCGCACTCGATGGACTCTGGCGCTCGGTCGCCCGGCTGCACGAACGCGGCATCGCGCACCGTGCACTGACCCGGTCGAACCTGATCGTCGAGGGCGACGACGTGCAGGTGACCGGGTTCGACGGTGCCATCCTCGCGTCCAGCGCAGCCTCGCGAGCGGTCGACCGGGCCGAGTTGCTGGTGTCGACGGCATTGACCGTCGGTGCCGACCGGGCCCTCGACGCCGCCGTGCGAGCGGCGGCGTCCGGCGATCTCGAAGCGAGCCTCCCGTACATGCAGATCCCGGCGCTCCCGGCTCACGCCCGCCTCGAGGTCAAGCAGCGCAAGGGGCTCGTCGACGAACTCCGGACCGGGCTGCAGGAACGCCTCGATGTCGAGGCCGTCGAGCTGGCCGAGCTCGAGCGCATCAGCGTCGCCAAGGTCGTGTCGTGGGTGGGCTTCGCCGTGCTGGCGTTCTTCCTGCTCACCCTCGTGTCGAACTTCTCCGACATCCGAGAGGCGATGTCGGGCATCAACTGGGTCTGGGTCGTCCCGGCGGTGATCGTCACGCTGCTCGGCACCGTCGCCGGTGCGATGTCGCTGAGTGGATCGGTCGTGCGGCCGGTGCCGCTGGGCGAGGCGACGGTCGTCATGTTCGGTCAGTCGTTCCTCAACCGGTTCACGCCGATGAACGCCGGCGGCATGGTCATGCGCATCCGCTACCTGCAGAAGGGCGGCACGGACGCCACCGTGGCGACGGCGGCGATCGGGCTGACGTCGGCGGCGAGCGGTGTGATGCAGGTGTTGTTCATCGCGTTCTTCTTCCTGTGGAGCAGCACCGATCCGAGCGCCGGCGGGCTGACCACGAGCGGTGACGGCTTCGACGTGTCGCTCGTCGCCGTCTTCGTCGGTGCGATCGTCGTCGCAGCGACCGTGGTGACACTGACGCCGAAGCTGCGGCGCTGGGTGGTCGGGTTCGTGCAGTCGACGTTCCACAAGATCAGGACCGACTTCGGTGAGTTGGCCAGACGACCGACCAAGCTGGCGTTGCTGTTCGGTGGTCAGGGGCTCGCCAAGCTGTCCACGATCGTCTGCTGGTACATGGCGTGTCGGGCCTTCGACGTCGACCTGTCCTTCGCCGAGTTGGGCGCGCTGTACCTGCTCGCCAACACCGTCGCCTCGGCGGTGCCGACCCCCGGCGGTGTCGGTGCCATCGAGGCCGCGCTCGTGTTCGTCCTCACCGGTGCCGGCGTCGACGATGCCACCGCCTGGGCGGCGATGCTGCTGTTCCGTCTCGTCAACTACTGGTTCCCGACGATCCCGGGCTACGTCGGGCTCAGGGTGAGCGAGCGCCGCGAGCTCATTTGAGTCGGGCTGGATCCCGACGGCGGGAGTGTTCGGCCCGTCGGCGGCCGAGCGCGTACGCTGCGGTGCGTGTCGGAGCCGCTGGTCGGGGTCGTGATGGGGTCGTCCAGCGACTGGCCGACGATGGTCAAGGCCGTCGAGGTGCTGGACACGTTCGGTGTCGGCCACGAGGCCCGGGTCGTGAGTGCCCACCGCATGCCCGACGAGATGTTCGACTACGCCGATGCTGCGCTCGGGCGGGGCCTGCGGGCGATCATCGCCGGCGCAGGTGGTGCCGCTCATCTTCCGGGCATGTTGGCGGCGAAGACCACCGTTCCCGTGCTCGGCGTACCCGTGGCCTCGCGGCATCTGTCCGGGCAGGATTCGCTGCTCTCGATCGTGCAGATGCCAGCGGGCGTCCCGGTCGCCACGTTCGCCATCGGTGAGGCCGGCGCCACGAACGCAGCGCTGTTCGCGATCGCGCTGCTCGCTGCCGACGATCCCGTGCTCCGGTCGCGACTCGACGACTATCGGACCGAACGCCGCCGTACCGCCGAATCGTCGGTGCTCCCTCCGAGCGACAGCTGATGACTCCGATCCTCCCGCCGGCGACGATCGGTGTCCTCGGTGGTGGTCAACTCGGTCGGTACGCGGTGATGGCGGCGGCGACGATGGGGTACCGCACGATCGTGCTCGATCCCGACCAGTCGGCGCCGGCCGGAGTGGTCGCGAACGACCACCTGGTGGCCGCTTACGACGACCCTGCTGCGCTGCGGCGGCTGGCGTTCGAGTGCGATGTCGTCACCACCGAGTTCGAGAATCCTCCCGCCGCCACCCTCGACGAGTTGGCATCGACCGTCGTCGTCGCTCCTCGGCCCCGGGCCGTGCGTGTCGCCCAGGATCGCATCGCCGAGAAGGGGTTCCTCGTCGACAACGGGTTCCCGGTCGGGCCCCACGCGGCGTTGGTCGGCATCGACGACGTCGTCGCGTCGGCGATCGTCGATGCCGGCGCCATCGTCAAGACCGCCCGGCTCGGCTACGACGGCAAGGGCCAACGAAGCGTCACCGGTGTCGCCGACACGCTGGCAGCGTGGGCCGACCTGGGAGGGGTGCCGTGCGTCGTCGAGCGGCGGCTCGACCTCGACACCGAACTCAGCGTGCTCGTCGCCCGGACCGCCGACGGGCGCGTCGAGGCCTGGCCGGTGGCCGAGAACCGACACGTCGACGGCATTCTCGATTTCACGGTCGTGCCTGCAGCGGTCGCGCCGGTGGTCGCCGATCGGGCGGTGGGGTTGGCGATGGCGATCGCCGATGCGCTCGACTACGTCGGGGTGTTGGCCGTGGAGCTGTTCGTCGTCGATGGCCAGCTGCTGGTGAACGAGCTGGCCCCGCGACCCCACAACAGCGGCCACTGGACGCTCGACGCCTGCGTCACCAGCCAGTTCGAACAGCAGGTGCGTTCGGTCTGCGGGCTCGGTCTCGGCGACACCTCGATGACGGCGCCGTCGGTGGCGATGGTCAACCTGCTCGGCGACCTCTGGGACGGTGGCGACCCCGACTGGTCGGTCGTGCTCGACGACAGCGATGCCAAGCTCCATCTCTACGGCAAGTCCGAGGCACGTCCCGGCCGGAAGATGGGGCACCTGACGGTGCGTTCCGACGTCGCCAGCGCCGCTGCGGCACGGGCGGTCGAACTCAGGTCGGCCGCCGCGCGATGACGAGCGTGTCGAGCGCGGTCCTCGGACCGTCGGGGGTGTCGACGGACCGCTCGGCGACCTCGGCGGTCGTCACCTCGAGGCCGTCGAGCACGGCGACCGTGTCCTCCACGCTGTAGCAGACCTCGGTCGACGGCGGCCCGCCGAAACCGTGCTCGACGTTCGAGCGGTCGTGGGCGATCACGAACAGCGTCCCGCCCGGCACCAGCCAGGACGCCGACCGCTGGAGCACCGTGCGCTGCTGTGCGGCGGGCAACTGGAGGTACGACAGCACGACGAGATCGACCTCGCCATCGGGTGCCCAGGTGGTGGCGTCGGCGCACTCGACGGTGATTTCCACGCCGTGTTCGGCGGCGAGCCGGCGGGCCTTGTCGAGGCCGACCGGCGAGAAGTCGACGGCCGTCACCGTCCAGCCGCGCTGCGCCAGCCAGACGGCGTTGCGGCCCTCGCCGGCCCCGAGGTCGACGGCGGTGCCGGGAGCAAGGTCCGCGAGGTGCTGCTCGACGAACTGGTTCGCCCGCCCCGTCCAGATCAGTTCACTCGTCGAGTACCGCTCGTCCCACTGTGTGCTGTCCATACCGACGAGTCTGCCCCACCGTCGCCGTTTGTGGCGCGGGTTGGTGGGTCCGTCCCGATTGAACTTCGCCGCAAACGGTGTGGGTGGGTGTCGGCGGCGTTTGTGGCGCGGGTTGGTGGGTCCGTCCCGATTGAACTTCGCCGCAAACGGTGTGGGAGGCCGGGAAGCGAGCGTGTCAGTCGGCGGGGACGGGGTCGACGTCGAAGACCTCGACGCGGCCGTCGGCGTGGTTGGCGAAGCGGCGGGGACGGGGGCCGTGGTTGGGGTCGTCGCTGCCCCACGGCCACCCGCCGAACTGGGTGCGGCGGTAGTCCTCGAAGGCCTGCTGGATCTCGGTCTGGGTGTTCATCACGAACGGTCCGTACTGCGCCACCGGCTCACCGATCGGCCGACCCTGCAGAACCATGCACTCCACGCCGCCGTCGCCGGCGATCAGTTCCAGCGGCCGGGTCGAGTCGAGCACGGCGCCGTTGCCGGCCTCGAGTCGCTCGCCGTCCACGGTCAGCCACGATCCGTGGAACGCGTACAGCAGACGGTGCGAGTCGGGTCCGGCGGCGGGCATCGTCCAGCGGGCTCCGGCATCGAAGCGGAGGTGCCAGATCGCCACGTCGGCCTCCGCCTTGGAGGCCCACGAGTTGGGCGGGGGGTTCGGCGCATCGGCGTTGTCGAGCGACCCGGCGATGACCGTGATGTCGACCAGGGCGTTGTCGTCGCCCGAGGGCACCACGACGGTGGGCGTCTCGTGGCTCCACAGCATCGTGAAGTACGGCTCGACCATCTTGTCGGCGGCGGGCAGGTTGAGCCAGATCTGGAAGAGCTCCAACGGGTTCGGGGCGTCCTGGTCGAGCAGTGGGAACATCTCGCAGTGGACGATGCCCTTGCCCGCGGTCATCCACTGGGTGTCGCCACGGCCGAACCGGGCGGTGGCACCCAGGGAGTCACTGTGGTCGCAGAATCCGGTGCGCACGTAGGTCACCGTCTCGAACCCGCGGTGCGGGTGCTGGGGGAACCCGGGCACGGTCGAGCCGTGGTACATGTTCCAACCGTCGACGCCGGCGAAGTCCTGGCCGATCGTGCGGCCGCGCAGCGGCGCGTCCGGGCCGAGGTCCTCGGTGCCTGCCGGGTAGTCGTCTCGGTGGTGGGCACAGAACAGGAACGGATCGATCGTCGGCCACTGGGTGCCGAGCGGGAAGGTCTGCAGGAGTGCTCCGGTCATGCTGCCATGGTATCGGCCCGGAACAACTGTTTGCGGTCGCAATAACTGCCCAAAACCCTGCTCCGGTGGGATCGACCGTCTCGTAGCGTCGTGGCATGGAGCTGCGATGGCCGAGCGCAGATGAGCTGCCGAGTTACGTCGACGCGCTCGAACGCGGTTGGTCGCCGAACACGATGGACCCTCGGGCCGGCGATCGCGAGCTCGAGGTGATCCGCACCGACCCCGGCCGCTTCCTCGCCGCCCAGGACGATCGCGACGGATCAGGACCGCCGGTCACCTTGCCGGACGGCTCGGTCGCCGAGCGCATCCCCGGCTTCGCTAAGTGGATGTGGGACGGCGAGTTCTGCGGACGCATCGGATTCCGGTGCCTGCCCGGGACCGAGGCGCTCCCGCCCCACGTGCTCGGCCACGTCGGCTACGCGGTGGTGCCGTGGAAGCAGCGCCGGGGGTACGCCACCCAGGCGCTCCGGCTGCTCCTGGCCGACATCACCACCGAGGGACTGCGGTGGATCGAGATCACCACCGATCCCGACAACGTCGCCTCGCAGCGCGTCATCGCGGCCAACGGCGGCCGGCTCCTGGAACGATTCGACTACCCGTCCGCCTACGGCCGGGGAACCGGCCTGCGCTACCGCATCGAAATACATCAGGGGTCAGACCCGTGACGTACTCGTGTAGAGCAGGTCGACCGGAGACCGGCCGGCGTCGATGCCGCGTTGCTCGAACCGGGTGAGCGGACGCCATTCCGGGCGCGCGATGCGGCCGCCGGCCAGGCGCGGTTCGTCGTCGCAGACCGCCTCCATCGCATCGGCGTAGTCGGCGATGTCGGTCGCCAGGTGGAGCGTGCCGCCGATGCGCACTCGGTCGGTCAACGCCGCCACGACGTCGGCTCCGACCAGGCGTCGATGATGGTTGCGGCGTTTGGTCCACGGGTCGGGGAAGAAGATCCTGATGCCGGCCAGCGATGCCGGCGGGATCCGGTCGAGGAACGGCAGGACGTCGCCGTGGACGACCCGGACGTGGTGCAGGCCGCGGTGCTCGATGGCGTCGAGCACGGTGACCACGCCCGGTTGGTGCACCTCGACGCCGATGACGTCGGTGCCCCGGTCGGCAGCGGCCATCTCGATGGTCGACTCGCCGTGGCCGAAGCCGATGTCGAGCACGACGTCGCCGTGGCGTCCGAACACCTCGCGCCAGTCGAGCCATGGCCCCTCGACGGCGAGGCTCCACCGCTCGATCCACTCGTCGAACTCGGCTTGGCGCTTCGGTGACAACCGCCGCTGGCGCTGGCGGAACGACGCCGCCGGTCGCCGGACGCTCCGGGCGTCGGTGCCGGTGGCGAGCGGTGAGCACTCGTCGAACATCGGATCGGAACCTAGCGGTCGCCACGTGGCACTGTGCCCGATCGTCACTGCGCAGTACAGTTCGCGCATGCTCGGAGCCGAGATCGAACTGATGCCCGACGAGAAGATGATCCTGGCGTCGAACCCGCACTGGTTCTACTTCTGGAAACAGGTGGCGGCCGGCGCCGGGGTGATCGGTCTGCTGCTCCTGATCGCCCTCGTCGACGCCGAGTGGTTGAACACGATCATCTGGTGGGTGGTGATCCTCGCCGTCGTCGTGCTGGTGCTCGACCTGATCTACGAGTTCATCCAGTGGAAGACCACCCGGTTCGCCGTCACCGACCAGCGCGTGGCGTACCAGAGCGGCATCTTCCGTCGCCGCGGCGTGTCGATCCCACTCAACCGGGTCAACAACGTCAACTTCGACCAGTCGGCGATCGCCCGCGTGTTGAACAACGGCATCGTCACGATCGAGTCGGCCGGACAGACCGGTGACTCGGTGTTCGAGAACATCCCGAATCCCGAGCACGTCCGCTCGGTGATCTTCGCCCAGGTCGAGGCCGACGAGCAGCGCGACTCCGACCGCGACGCCGCGGCGCTCGCCGAGGCGATGCGGCAGCATCTCCCCCAGGGCGGCGACGGAAAGTCTCCGCAGGAGCGTCTCGCTGCGCTCGACGACCTGCGGGCTCAGGGTCTCGTCAACGACGAGGAGTACCAGACCAAGCGTCAGCAGATCCTCGACGATCTCTGACCAGGTGCGTCCGGGTCAGCCGGATGCTGCCATCGACGCTGCCGACCAGCCCTCGACGAACGCGATGAAGTCGTCGACATCGTCGTCGGTGATCTCGATCGACAGTGCGATGAACCCGCGTCGGGCGATGTGGAACCCGGCGTCGAGGGCAGCGAAGAACAGCAGTTCCTTCCAGCGGTCGTCGGCGTCGCGCAGGTCGTCGACCGAGTTCACCGGGCCTGCCGTCGCGTGCACGTTCATCAACGACCCGGCACCCGTGACGCACATCGGTACGCCGTGGAGCGAGAAGGCCACGTTCATTCCGGCCCGCAGGCGCTCACCGCGGGCGTTCGTCGCGGCCAGCACCTCCGGTGTGAGTACCTCGTCGAGTGTGGCCACACCCGCCGCCATCGACACGACGTTGTTGTTGAACGTGCCTGCGTGGCCGAGCCGACCGCCGGCGCTGGCGTCGAAGGCGGCCATCAGCTCGCGGCGGCCGCCGAATGCCCCGAACGTGAAGCCGCCTGCGAGGTACTTGCCGAGTGTCGTCAGGTCGGGGGTGATGCCGAGCAGCTCCTGCATCCCGCCCGGCGACAGCCTCGAGGTCATCACCTCGTCGAAGATCAGCAGCGCGCCGCTCTCGTCGCAGCGTCGGCGCAGCGCCGTGAGGAAGTCGGGGTCGCCGGTGATGCATCCGGCCGACCCCTGGAGCGGTTCGACGAGCACGGCGGCGATCGTGTCGGATCGTTCGTCGAACAGAGCGTCGACGGCTGCGATGTCGTTGTAGGTCGAGACGATCCAGTCGTGGGGGACGTTCACGTCGCGGTGGCCGGCGAAGGTGAGCACCCCGCCGTGGTAGCCGCCGTCGAACACGACCACCTGGCTCCGCCGGGTGTGATCGGTGGCGAGGGCCAGGGCCATCAGGTTCGCTTCGGTTCCCGAGTTGGTGAAGCGGACCTGCTCGATCGACGCGAACCGCCCGACGATCAGCTCCGCCAGACGGACCTCGTTCGGGTGCACGGCGCCGAGCGCCCATCCGCCGTCGATCGCTGCGTGCGCAGCCGCACGTACCGGGCCCGGCGAGTGCCCGAGCAGCCCGGCGGTGTAGTTGCCGAGAAGGTCGACGTAGCGGTGGCCGTCGACGTCGACGAGATACCGGCCCTCGGCCGTGGCGACGCGGAAGGGGAAGGGATCGAAGTGCAGCACCGACCGGGTGTTGCCACCCGGCAGGACGTCGGCGGCGCGTTGCGCCCAGGCGGCACTGACCGGACGGGCGTCGACGTAGCGCCGGCGCGCCTCGGCGACGTCGCGTGGCCAGGTCCTGTCAGGCACGGGTGCGGGTGCGTCCCCAGTGGCCCATGGCGCCGACGCGGCGGAAGCGTTCGGGCCGGTCGTCAGGACCGAGGACGTCGGTGGCCAACCAGAGACGCTTGAGCCAGCGAACCCGGCCGGTCGCGGCGTCGTCGACGTAGCGGCGGCGGCCGTGGAGCACGTGGTAGTTGTTGACGAACTGCATGTCGCCCGGCCGCAACGTCATCTCGACGCGGTTGTCGGGGTCGTTGACCAGTTCGTCGTAGGCGTCCATCGCCTCGAGCTGGACATCGGTGAGCCGCGGTGCGTCGGCGTGGCGCTGTGACGCCTGGATGAACGGCCTGATGTAGCGCACGAACAGCCGGTCACCGGTCGGCCCGGCGTGGCGGGTGAACACCGGTACCGAGTAGTACGGCCGGCCACCCTCGGCCTGCTCGCCGCGGAAGTCGTAGGGGAGCGGCTCGTACAGCGCGGCAGCGAGATCGGGGCGGTTGCGCACCAGCGCGTTGTACGCGCCGACGGCGTTGGCGACGAGGCTCTCGCCGCCCTCGACACCGGAGTCGATGCACAGCAGCCCGACGAGGTCGGAGCCGTCACTGTGGAAGCCCAGCGGGTGGCCGCCGAGCTCGTACCCGCGGGCGTTCGGGTCGTCGGGGGACTTGCCCTGGTCCTTCACGTCGCCGAGCAGGTGGCCCTTCGCGTTCTGCGGCCACGGCTCGCCCAGGTGCATGCCGATGCCCCAGTACACCCACGACGCGTCCTCGGGCCCGAGCCGTTCGACGTCGAGCGCAGCGATGCGAGCGAACCCGCGGCCGTTGACGAGTTGCTCCGCCAGCTCGGTCAGCCGGGGCGCCAGGGTGGGCAGCGGGAAGTCGTCGACGGTCACGTCGAGCACCTCGTCGGTGACCGATCGCGCGTGGGCCAGTGCGGCGTCGAGTTCGGCGTGGTCGGCGTCGCTCAGCCGGAGTGTCCAGTCGTCGGCGTCACCGATGTCGGCGGCGCGCCAGTTGGCGTGCGTCTCGAGTTCGACGACGTCGTCGGCGGTGGGGAGCGGGCTCGATTCGATCGTGCTCATGGGTGTCTCCGGTTCGGTGGTCGGTCAGCGGGTCGGCGCCGGTCGGGCGCCGCGGATCAGGCGGCCGGGCAGCGCCTCGGTGGCGACGCCGTCGTGGTACGTCTCGTCGCCGGCGACGATGGTGTGACGCCAGCCGTCGGCCCGCTGCAGGAGCCGACGCCCGTTGGCGGGGAGGTCGTGGACGATCGTCGGCTTGTGCAGCCGCAGGCGATCGAAGTCGACGACGTTGAGGTCGGCCCGGTAGCCGGGCGCGAGCACACCGCGGTCGTGGAGGCCGACGGTGCGGGCGGTGTCGCGGCAGTGGCGCTGGACGAGGAACGGCAACGGGATGCGGTCGTGGTCGCGGTCGCGACCCCAGTACGCGAGCAGTGTGGTGGGGAAGCTGCCGTCGCAGATCGTGCCGACGTGGGCCCCGCCGTCGGAGAGGCCGGGCACCGTGTGGGGATGCACGAGCATCTCGTGACACCCGTCGAGGCTTCCGTCGACGTAGTTGAGGAACGGCAGGTACAGCAGGCCGTGTCCGTCGTCGGCGAGCATGGCGTCGAGCGCGACCTCGTCGGCACTGCGGCCGGAGCGGGCGGCGACGGCGGCGATCGAGGAGTCGAGCGTCGGTTCGTAGTCGGGCTCGTCGCCCATCTCGAACAGCAGGTCGAACCGCGAGATCAGGTTGCCTCCGAGCTGGCCGCGGGAGCGCTCGGTGGCTTCGGCGAGGAGGCGCTCGCGGAACTCCGGTGTGCGCAGCGCCGCCACCCGCTCGGCCAGGGGGAGCTCGGCGATCTCGCGGTAGACGGGGTTGGTGAGGAAGGGGTTGAGGGTGCACTCCAGCCCGAGGATGAGCCCGACGGCGCGCGGAGCGACCTGGCCGGTCATCGTGAGCCCGTCGGCGTTGGCATTCGTGATGTGATCGAGGATGGTGCGGAACCCGTCGGGCAGCATCGGGTTGCGGGCGACCGAGATCGACATCGGTCGGCCCGACGTGGCCACCATCTCGCGCAGCGTTGCGAACTCGGCGTCAGGGTCGAGGAAGTCGGACACCACCTGGAGCACGCCGGTGCCGGTGGCGCCGACGCCCTGGGCGATGCCGATCAGTTCGTCGGGAGCGGCAGTGAGCGTGGGGGTGTAGGCGCCCGTCGATGTCTTGTGGTTTCGGGTGCGGCTGGTGGAGAAGCCGAGCGCGCCGGCCTCGATGCCCTGGCGGGCGAGTTCGGCCATGGCGGCGATGTCGTCGGGCGTGGCATCTTCGTGGTTGGCGCCTCGTTCGCCCATGACGTGGAGGCGCACGGCGCCGTGGGGCACCTGCATGGCGACGTCGATGTCGTGGGGCAGTGTTTCGACGGCGTCGAGGAACTCGCCGAAGGAGTTCCAGTTCCAGCGCAGGCCCTCGTGGAGCGCCGCGCCGGGGATGTCCTCGACGCCCTCCATCAGCTCGATCAGCTTGTCGTGGTCGGTGTCGTGCACCGGGGCGAACCCGACGCCACAGTTGCCGGTGACGACGGTGGTGACCCCGTGCCACGACGACGGCTGGAGCCGAGTGTCCCAGGTGGCCTGGCCGTCGTAGTGCGAGTGGATGTCGACGATGCCGGGGGCGACGAGGGCGCCGTCGGCGTCGATCTCGCGCCCGGCGGACCCGCTCACCTGCCCGACCTCGACGATGACGCCGTCACGGACGGCGACGTCGGCGGTTCGAGCCTCGGCACCGGTCCCGTCGACGACGGATCCACCCCGGACGATCAGGTCGTACTCAGCCATACCCGAGTCTCGCGCCCGTCGACGACGCTCCCCGACCCGGACGCCAGCGATACCGGCACCGAGGACCGACGCGCGGCCCGGTGCCCCGCTCCCTAGGATCGGCCCGTGGCATCCGTGCGGGGGTTCACCGGGCCGACCGGGTTCGAAGGAGCTGGGGTCGACGACCCCGACCCCGACTCCGTCCCGGCCGACCGGCAGCCGGACGACGGTGGGGTCACCGCTCGGCGCGAGCGCCAATGGTGGCACCGGCACCTGGAGTCCTCCGAGCGCCAGCGCGTGATGGCCGAGCTGGGGATCAAGCGGCAGGACCACTGGGTGTTCCGCTTCTCGGTGATGACCACGTTGTCGGTCGTCGTCGCCGTGATGGGATTGTCGGCCGACTCGGCGGCGGTCGTCATCGGCGCCATGCTGCTCGCGCCGCTGATGCAGCCCGTGTTGGCGACGGCAGCGAGCATCTCCATGGCCCTGTTCCGCAAGGCGATGCGTTCCTTCGCGGTCGTCGTTCTCGTGTCCGGGTGGGCGATCGTGCTCTCCTACGTGCTGGCGTTGTTCTTCGTCAACGGAGAGCTGCCGAACGAGGTGACGAGCCGTACGGCACCGGACATCCGCGATCTCGTCGTCGCCCTCGCGGCGGGCACGGCCGGGGCCTACGCCACCGTCCGCAAGGATGCCTCTGCGTCGTTGCCGGGTGTGGCGGTCGCCGTTGCGCTGGTTCCTCCGCTGGCCACCATCGGCATCGCGATGGAGGCAGGCAATTCGACGTTCGCCTGGGGGGCGATCCTGCTCTACACGACCAACCTCGTCGCGATCGTGCTGGCCGGGTTGATCGTGTTCGTCGTCACCGGCTTCGTGCCTCCTCGGCGACTCGCAACGACGTTCCGCCACTCGTCTGCCGTCGCTGTGGTCATCGCCGTCGTGGTCGTGGCGATCGCTCTGCCGCTGTACGGGGCATCGACGGCCGCGGTGGAGCGATCCGAGCGCGAGGTCGAGGCGCTCGACATCGTGTCGGTGTGGCTCGGACCGACCGATCGTCGCTCGGCTCCGGAGGTGTCCTTCGGAGACCAGCGGATCACGGTGTCGGTGCGCAGCTTCGACCCGCCGCCCGACCCGGCTGAGCTCATCGACTCCCTGCAGGCGAGGTTCGGTGATGACCGGGTCGTGTCGATCGAGTGGGACCGCGTCGACCAGGCCACCACGACGAGCGCGCCGGTCACCACGCCGGTCACCGACGAGGAGCGGCTCTACGACGACGTCGAGGCGATCGTCGATCAGTGGTTGGGCGACCTCGGACCCGACGCGGCCGGGCGCAGCGACTCGTTGTCGATCGTGGGCAACGTGGTGCGGCTCGACGCGAGCGGCACGATCGACGCTCCGCCGCTGTCGTCGCTGACCGAGCTGCTCGACACCGCACTCGACCGGACCTTCGAGGTGCAACTGACATGGTTGAAGCGCCAGAGCGTCTCGGACCAGGTTCCGACGCCAACCCCTGACGAGGTGCTCGCCGGTCGGGTCGATGCGGTGGCGCGCGAGTGGGCGGCCGCACAGGGTGTGAGCGTGCTGTCGACGTCCTTCGATGGCGACGAGGCCATCGTCGAGACCGTCGGTCCGGTTGCCCCCGACGCGAGCGACCTGGTCGCCGCCCTGACCGACTTGCTCGAGGCCGACGATCGGGTGACCGTCCTGTTCGTCCAACGCCTCGACATCACCACCACCACGACCACCACGACCACCACCACGACCCTGCCCGGCTGAGGCCGGAGGAGGCATCCGCGAGGAGTCCGCCGAACCGCTCGCCGATGATCAGCGCGTCGACCTCGTCGGTCAGCGTTCGGGGAGACGACGCGTCACGTCTCGGTGCCGGCGAAGCGCTCGATGTCGGCGCGGTGGCCGGCGACGACGATGAGGTCGTGTTCACCGAGTCGTGTCGCACTCTCTGCGTAGGTGAACGACTGGCCCTCCGGCTTGATGCACACGACGGTCACCTTGTAATCGGCGCGCAGCCGGGTGTCGCCGAGGAGCATGCCGGCGATGTTCTTCGGCACCTTCGTCTCGACGAGCACGAAGTCGTCGTCGAGCGCGAAGTACTCGATCAGGGCGCCGGTCACGAGGCGGGCGACCCGGCTGCCCATGTCGGCTTCGGGGAACACGACGTGGTGGGCGCCGACTCGCTCCAGGATGCGGCCGTGTTGCTGGGTGAGCGCCTTGGCCCAGATGTTCGGCACGCCGATGTCGACGAGCGCGCCGGTGGTGAGCACGCTGGCCTGCACGTCGGCACCGATCGCCACGACGGCGGTCACGGCGTCGGCCACACCGAGCTGGCGCAGTGTCCGCTCGCTCGTGGTGTCGGCCTGGGCGACGTGGGTGAGGATGTCGGCGTGCTGTTGCACCCGTTCCTCGTCGGCGTCGAGGCCGAGGACCTCGTGGCCCATGTCGATCAGCGTCGAGGCCATCGAGGAGCCGAAGCGGCCCAGTCCGATGACGACGATCTCGCCCTGGTGCTGGATCGGGGATCGCAACCCCTCCCACATGGAATGCAGATGTCGTTCAGCCAATGATCGGTCGCTCCTCGGGATAACGGTACGCCGGATTCCGCTCGCGGAGTGCGAGGGCGGTGACGAAGGTGACGGGACCGACGCGGCCGGCCAGCATGATCACCACCAGCAGCAGATGCCCGGACGTTCCGATGTTGCCGGTGATGCCCGTCGACAGGCCGACGGTGCCGAACGCCGAGGTCACCTCGAACAACGCCGGCGTCAGCCCGAAGTCCTCGACGCTCATCAGGATCAGTGACGCTCCGACCACCAGGCCGATCGACAGCAGCGCGATCGTGAGCGCCTGGCGGACGAGGCTCGCAGGCAGCCGCCGCCGGAACACGTTGATGTCGCTGTTGCCCCGCACTTCGGACCAGAGCACGAAGCCGAGGATGGCGAACGTGGTCACCTTGATGCCTCCCGACGTCGACGCCGGGCCGGCGCCGATGAACATCAGCGTCGTGATCACGAGCAGCGTCGGCTCGTTCATCGAGCCGATGTCGACGGTGTTGAACCCGGCCGTGCGCGGCGTGACGCCCTGGAACCACCCGGCGAGCACCTTGTCGAACGTGTCGAGCGGGCCGAGCGTCGCCGGGTTGGTCCACTCGAAGGTCATGATCACGAGTGGGCCGAACACGAGCAGGCCTGCCGTCGCGAGGAGGGTGATCTTGGTGTGCAGCGACCAGGTCGACAGGCGCACGATTCCCCGCCGGCGTTCCCACTCGCGGCGGCCCAACTCGACCAGGATCGGGAACCCGAGTCCGCCGATGATGAAGCCGAACGTCACGGTGAGCACGACGACCGGGTCGCCGACGAAGCGGGCCATGCTGTCGGAGTAGAGCGAGATCCCGGCGTTGTTGAACGTCGAGACTCCGTGGAAGATTGCCGAGTAGGCCGCTTCCACCGGACCCTCTTCGTAGCCCTCCTGCCAGAACCGGGCGAACAGGATCAGCGCGAGGGTCGCCTCGACGCCGATCGTGATCCGGGCGATCGCCAGGATCAGTCGGCGCAGGTCGCCCATGTCGACGGCGCCGATCTCGGTCTGGGCGAGCATGCGTTGGCGCAGACCGACTCGGTGCGAGGCGACGATCGCGAGCACGGACCCGATGGTCATGATGCCGAAGCCACCAACCTGGATCAGCATCAGGATGACGAGTTCGCCGAACAGCGAGTACCGGCTGATGTCGATCGAGGCGAGGCCGGTGACGGTGGCGGCAGACGTCGAGGTGAACAGGGCGTCCTCCAATCCGACGTGGCCCGGCCCGTCGGCGGAGATCGGCAACCACAGCAGTCCGGTGCCGAGTGCGATGAAGGCCACGAAGGCGCCGACGACGAGCTGTGCGGGATTGCGGATCGCTGAGATCAGACCTCCTCGCGGCACCGCCGGAGCATAGGACGCTCGCCGTCGCCGTCGGGGTTGTCCCGGCGCGGCCGTCGCGGCGGCATGCTGGGGGCATGTTCCTGGGAGAAGACCTCCTCGCGTGGCTGACCCTCGCCTTCGGCGGGGCGCTGTTCGTCGGCAATCTGCTGGCGATCGTGAAACCACCGTCGAAGCAACTCGACGACGCCAACCTCGAACGGGCGCCGGTGGTGAGGAGTGCGATCTACTCCGGTATCGGCCTCGTCGCCGCGATCTGGGCCCTGGCGTCGCTCGTCAGCAGCTGAGCGCTGCCACGGAACTCACACCCACCGCCGAACGCGTGAACAAATGGTGCACTGAGGCCGCCATTCGTTCACGCGTTCGGCGGATGATGGGGGAGCGGGGCTCGGCTCAGCCGTCGTTGAACACGGTGACGGTCGCCTGCACCGCGTCACCGTCTTCGAAGACACCGACGGCGACGTTCCACGTCGCGCTGGTGTAGCTGCGTTGCGAGGTCGTGTCGGCGCTGAACTCCGACTCGAGTTCGAAACCTGCCGACTCGAGCACGCCGGAGTAGTCGTCGAGGAAGCCGGAGCCGGCCTCACCGATCAGCACGATGCCCGTCGTCGAGCCGTCGTTGGTCTGGGTGCTGCTCACGATCGAGAGGCCGTCGGGCGTCGGCACCGCGTCGGGCCACTCCTCGGGCAGGTCGGTCCCCGTGCTGCTGGAGAAGCTGCCGTCCTCGCTCTCGGCGCTGAAGCTGCCGTCCTCGGCGTCGATGTTGCCCGACACGACCGAGCCGTCGGCATCGGTCACCACGAAGTTGCCCTCCTCGTCGATCGAGATCCCGCCCTCCTCGGTCTGTACCGAGAAGCCGCCGTCGCCGTCGCCGTCGAGGTCGAGATCGACGTCGCCGCCGCCCTGCGATTCGATCAGCTGCTCGATGCCGGTCTCGGCGGAGTCCCCACAGGCGCTGAGGGCGAGGAGGCTGGTGGCGGCGACGATCAGCCCGCCGAGGTGCGATCGTGAGCGTGTCATGGGCGCGACTGTACGCCCCGAGTCGTCGGTGACCGAACCAGTCGTCGCACATGACCGTGGCACTGTCACCAGCGGGGGTGGCGCCCCGGCTCGCCGGCGATCTGGAAGATTGGGCGCCATGAGCTCGCCGCTGCGCCTGACGTTCCTGCAGTCGGCGAGCCGCGCCGACCAGCTCCCGGCGTCACCGGCGGAGGTGTCCTTCGTCGGCCGATCGAACGTCGGCAAGTCGTCGCTGATCAACGCCCTCGCCAATCGAAAGCAGCTGGCTCGCGTGTCGAACACGCCGGGTCGCACGCAGTTGATCAACCTGTTCGCCGTCGAGAGCGCCCGGTCCGATCCGGGCACCCTGGTCGACCTGCCGGGCTACGGCTTCGCCAAGGCGGCCAAGAGCGTCAAGCGGGACTGGCCGGAGATGATCGAGGGCTATCTGCTCGAGCGCGAGAACCTGGCGATGGTCTTCGTCCTCGTCGACGGTGCGATCGGCCCGACGCCGCTCGACGTCCGCATGCTCGACTGGCTGCGCTACCACGGCGTCCCCCACACCGTGGTCGCCACGAAGTCCGACAAGGTCAAGTCGTCCAAGCGCGCGACCCGACGCAAGCAGCTCGCCGCCGGATGTCAGCTCGACCCCGGCGACATCGTGTGGGTCAGTGCTCCGAAAGGTGACGGCATCGACGCGCTCAGGTCGCTCGTGCGGACCTGGGTCGGCTGAATTCGTTAGCGTCGCTGCATGCCTCTGGTCGATCTGCCCGCCGTGTCCATCACCGGAACCGGCCTGTTCACCCCGCCCGAGTCGGTCAGCAACGCCGAACTCGTGGCGTCGCTCACCGAGGCGGTGCTCAAGTGGAACGCGGAGCACGCCGAGGAGATCGCGTCCGGTGAACTCGGCGAGCGGCCGCTGCCCGACGAGGAGTTCATCGTCAAGGCGTCGGGCATCCGCTCGCGCTACGTGATGGAGAAGTCCGGTGTGCTCGACCCGGCTCGCATGCGGCCGCGACTGCCGACGCGTGGCGAGGACGAGCTCGGTGTCCAGGCCGAGATGTCGCTGCCGGCGATCCACGAGGCGCTCGCCCAGGCCGGACGTCGCCCCACCGACGTCGATGCCGTCATCGTCGGGTGCTCCAACCTGCAGCGGGCCTACCCCGCCGTGGCCATCGAGATCCAGGACGCCCTCGGCGCCGAGGGCTGGGGCTACGACATGAACGTCGCCTGTTCGTCGGCCACGTTCTCCGTCCAGGCGGCGGTCGACGCGCTGCGCAACGGTTCGGCGAACTGTGTCGTCGTCGTCAATCCCGAGATCACCTCGGGTCACAACAACTTCGAGTTGCGCGACTTCCACTTCATCTTCGGCGATGCCTGCACGGCGTTGGTGCTCGAACGCACCGGCGACGCCGTGGCGTCGACGCACTGGGAAGTGCTCGGCACGAAGCTGATCACCAAGTTCTCCAACAACATCCGCAACGACTTCGGCTTCCTCAACTCGTCCGAGGTCGTCGAGCGCGACCCCCAGGAGGTCGTGTTCCGCCAGAACGGCCAGATGGTGTTCCGCGAGGTCTGCCCGCTGGTCGCGTCGCACATCGGTGACCATCTCGACTCGCTCGGACTCGACGCCGACGCAGTCCGCCGGTTCTGGCTGCATCAGGCGAACCTGAAGATGAACCAGTTGATCGCCAAGGGTGTCCTGGGTCGCATGCCGACCGACGACGAGGCGCCGGTGATCCTCGACGAGTACGCCAACACGAGTTCGGCCGGGTCGGTCATCGCCTTCCACCTCCACCGCGACGACCTCGCCGCCGGCGACGTCGGCGTCCTGTGCTCGTTCGGTGCCGGCTACTCGGTGGGGAGCGTCGTCGTCAGGAAGCTGTGAGACACTGGACGCCATGAGTTTCCACGTCGGTGTCCAACTCCATCCCCAAGCGACCTCCTACGTCGAGATCCGTGATGCGTGGCGTCGGGCCGAGTCGATCGGCGTCGACTCGATCTGGACGTGGGACCACTTCTATCCGCTCTACGGCGACCCCGACGCCGCCCACTTCGAGGGGTGGACGCTGCTCACGGCGATGGCGGCCGACACCGAGCGCGCCAAGCTCGGGATGCTGGTCACCTGCAACAGCTACCGGAACCCCGAACTGCTCGCCGACATGGCACGCACCGCCGACCACGTCTCGGGTGGCCGCATGTACCTCGGCATCGGGGCCGGCTGGTTCGAGCGTGACTACACCGAGTACGGCTACGAGTTCGGCACGGCGATCGAACGTCTGCGCAAGCTCGGCGCGGACCTGCCGAGGCTCAAGGAGCGGCTCGGGAAGCTGAACCCGGCGCCGATCGGCGACCTGCCGATCCTCGTCGGCGGCTCCGGAGAGAAGGTGACGTTGCGGTTGACGGCGCAGCACGCCGATGCCTGGAACTCGTTCGGGCCACCGGAGACGTTCGCCCACAAGAACTCGGTGCTCGACGACTGGTGTGCCGAGATCGGTCGTGACCCCTCGGAGATCGAACGGACCGTCGCCATCTCGCCCGACGCCGTCGGCGACCTCGATGCGTTCCTCGAGGCCGGCGCCACCCACCTCATCGTGATGACGGGTCACCCCTACGATCTCTCCCCGGTCGAGCAGCTGATCGCCCGCCGAGACGGCTGAACGCCGCCGGCCGGTCAGGTCGGGGTGTGGAGGCGGACGAAGTCGTCGAGGATGTCGTCGATCACGCGTGCGTCGAAGTCGTCGCTCGACATGAAGCGTCGGAACATCACGCTGCCGAGCATCGACGAGATCGCCCGGGGGATGTCGGTGTCGGCGCGGAGTTCGCCGGACCGGACGGCGTCGGCGATGACGCCCGCCACGACGCCGGTGAACTCGTCGAGGAACTCGTTGCGCACGGCGACGACCTCGGGGTCGAACAGCGCCCGCTGCATCATGGTGGCGATCGCTGCCGCTCGTTGATCGTCCAGCAGGTCGGTGACGAGCGGCTCGAACAAGGTGCCCAGATCGGCGCGGAGGTCGCCGGTGAGCTCCGCGACCCGTGGCCGGTGGTTCCGCAGCGAGTCGATCGTCGCTCGGAGCAGGTCTTCGCGGGTCGGCCAGTGGGTGTACACCGTCGTGCGGCTGACCTCGGCGGCTGCGGCCACGTTGGCGTGGGTGATGGCGCTCGGTCCGTCGGTCATCAGCAGCTCGCCGGCGGCGTCGATCACGGCCGCGCGCGTGCGCTCGACGCGGGGGTCGTCGTGGCGGGGACCGTCGTGTGACATCAGCTGAAAGGGCGCCAGGAACCACCAAGCGTGTGTCATCGGACACGTTACGTGAAGTTCACTTGCGATTGGGAAGTCTACTGGACAGACTGTCCAACAATGACCCTCACGTCGGATCCCCCCGTCGACGCCGCTGACCTCGACTCGGACGCGCCGCTTCCCCCCGTTCCACCGCCCTCTGCATGGGCTCGCCTGGGCGGCTTCGGCTTCCGGCGCCGCTGGCTCGTCCTCGGCACGTGGATCACCGTGCTCGTCACCGTGCTCGCGCTCGTCGGGACGATCGGCGCCTCGAGCGACAGCTCGTTCTCGATTCCCGACTCGGAGTCGAAGTCGGGCTTCGACACGCTCGACGAGTACTTCGGGGGGTTCGGCAGCGGCCTGTCGGGCTCGATCGTGTTCCGCGCCGAGCAGGGCGTCGACGACCCCGAGGTGCAAGCGGCGATGACCGAGTTCTTCGCCGAGGTCGCCGAGATCGAGGGAGTGGCGCTGACCAGCCCGTACTCCCCAGAGGGACAACAACGCGGTCTGATCGCCACCGAGGGCGAACTGGCCGGCCAGGTCGCCGTGGCGCGCGTCGACCTGACCGACGACGTCACCGAGACCGAGTCGTCGGAGATCGGCGCCGAGATCGCCGAGCTCGCACCGCAGATCGACGGCCTCCAGGTCGAGGTCGGTGGTCAGGCGCTCGCGGAGTTCGAGCCCCCCAAGTCCGAGCTGATCGGCCTCGCGTTCGCCATCGTCATCCTGATCGTCTCGTTCGGTTCGGTCCTGGCGATGGGCCTGCCGATCGGGGTGGCACTGTTCGGCGTCGGCATCGGCGCCGGCATCATCACGTTGCTGTCGAACGTGATGGCGGTCCCCGACTTCGCCGTCACGCTCGGCGCCATGATCGGCATCGGTGTCGGCATCGACTACGCGTTGTTCATCGTCACGCGCTACCGGGAGGGTCTGAAGGCGGGGCTCGACCCCGAGCAGGCGACGAGCGCCGCCATCGACACCGCCGGTCGCGCCGTCGTCTTCGCCGGGTTCACCGTCGTGATCTCCCTGCTCGGCATGTTCATCATGGGGCTCGCGTTCATCAACGGCCTCGCGACCGGTGCCGCCGTCACCGTGCTCGTCACGATGATCGCCTCGGTCACGCTGCTCCCGGCCCTGCTCGGCTTCGCCCAGCGCAAGGTCGAGGTGAGCCGTTGGCGCGGCGTCATCGCCGCCGGCTTCGTGTCGCTGGCACTGCTCGGGCTCGGCCTCGGCATCCAGCCACTGCTGGTCGGCGTGCCGATCGCCGTGGTCGTGTTGGTCGCCTCGTTCGCCTACGCGCCACTGCGCACCGAGCTGCCACCGCGCAGGGAGAAGCCGCTGCGCCAGACCCTGCCGTACAAGTGGAGCCGTTTCGTGCAGCACCGCCCGTGGCAGATCGCGGTCGTCACGACGGTGTTCCTCCTCCTGCTGTCGGTTCCCGTGCTCGACCTGCGTCTCGGCTTCTCCGACGAGAGCAACTTTGCCGAGGGCACCAGCACCCGAGAGGCCTACGAACTCACGAGCGCCGCCTTCGGCCCCGGCGCCAACGGAGCGTTGATCCTCACCACCGAGGTGTCGGGTCCGCAGGACCTTCCCGTGCTCGCGAACCTCGCCGAGACGCTGGCCGCCACCGACGGTGTCGCCGCGGTGCTCGGCCCGATCCCCAACACGCCACAGGATCCCGCTGCCGCCGACGCCGTGATCATCCAGGTGACGCCGACCACCGGCCCGCAGGACGAGGCCACCACCGATCTGGTCAACTCACTGCGCGACGAGGTGGTGCCGTCGGCCACCGGCGGGACCGACGTCGTCGTCAACGTGTCGGGCTCGGTGGCCGCCAACATCGACTTCAGCTCCTACCTCGGCGACCGCATCCCGATCTTCTTCGGAGCGGTCCTCGGGCTGTCGTTCCTGCTGTTGATGATGGTGTTCCGCTCGCTGCTCGTCCCCCTCAAGGCCGTCATCATGAACATGCTGTCGATCGGCGGCGCCTACGGCATCGTCGTCGCGGTCTTCCAGTGGGGCTGGGGGGCGTCGCTGTTCAACACCTCCGGCGGCCCGATCGAGCCGTTCCTGCCGATGATGATGTTCGCCATCGTGTTCGGCTTGTCGATGGACTACGAGGTCTTCCTGCTGTCGCGGGTGAAGGAGGAGTTCGACCGCACGGGCGATCCGAAGGGCTCCGTCGCCGACGGCCTCGCCGCCACGGCACGGGTGATCACCGCGGCGGCGGCGATCATGATCGTCGTGTTCGCCGGGTTCGTTCTCGAGGACAACCGCATCATCAAGATGTTCGGCCTCGGGCTGGCGTCGGCGGTGTTCCTCGACGCCACGTTCGTGCGCATGCTGCTCGTCCCGGCGACGATGGAGTTGCTCGGAGCCCGCAACTGGTGGCTGCCGCGCTGGCTCGACCGCATGCTGCCGACGCTCAACGTCGAGGGCGGGACCCACACCTCCGCCATCGCCCTCGCCCACGAGGACGAACAGCGCGAGCAGGAACTCCAACGAGCCTGATTACGCCAGGGGTCAGACCCCCGGCGTAACGCACTTCTTTCCGATTCGGGAACGGCCGGGGAACGATCACGGATCGAGGGCGGATGGCGCTGAGCGGTTCCTACCGTGACGCCATGACCTGGATTCGGACCCATCTCAAGATCGTGCTGCCGGCGACGGCCGTCGTCGTCGCCGGCGTCGCCTACCTCGCGTTCGGCATCTTCGGCGTGCACACGCTGTTCATCGACGACACGGTCGACGACGCCGGACCGGTGTTCGACTCCGGTGTCGCCGCCAGCGACATCGTCCCCGACGACCCCGGCGATGCGCCGCCATCGACAGATGCGCCGATCGTCGATACGACGGTCGACGCCGACCCTGACCAGCCTGCTGATGCTCCGCCCGGAGAACCGGCCCCGATGACCACCGAGGCGCCGACACCGCAGATCGTGACGCTCGCCGAAGGGTCGTTCGTCCCGCTCGGTCGCTACTCCGGTGAGGGGACGGCCCTCGTGCTCAACGACGGCAGCGAGCAGCGTTTCCTGCGATTCGAGGACTTCGCCACCGACAACGGCCCCGACCTGCGCGTGTACCTCGTGAACAGTGACGCCGGCGCCGACCAGAGCACGTTCGACGACGACTTCGTCGACCTCGGCGTACTGCGCGGCAACATCGGCGACCAGAACTACGAGATCCCGCCGGACGTCGACCTGTCGGTCTACGACACCGTCGTGGTCTGGTGCGTCCGCTTCTCGACCGGCTTCACCGCCGCCGACCTCGTCGCCGCGTGAGGCGACCTGGTCGACGTCAGCGGCTGATCGTGCCGAACGACATCGAGCCGCTGGCGCCGCGGAGTGCTTCGATCGGATCGCGGACGTCGTCGACGTAGCCGAGCGCGTAGGCACCGATCCGGTAGCCCATCAGTTGCAGCAGGTCGTCGGGCAGTGTCTCGGCGA
>JAWLFC010000049.1:3434-21318 GCA_041685755.1 Ilumatobacteraceae bacterium | reverse complement strand
CGACGGCGCTCTGCGCGCCTACACCCGCCTCACCCACCTCGCGTTGCGCCTCGTCCGGCCCGGCGGGACGCTCGTCCAGGCGTCGTGCTCGAGCCGAGTCACCGCCGAGCAGTTCTTCGACACCGTCGTCGCCGCCGCGGCAGCAGCCGGTCGCCCGCTGCACGAGATCGTCCGTACCGGCCACGACACCGACCATCCCGTCGGCTTCCGTGAAGGGGCCTATCTCAAGGCCGGGTTCTGGACCGTCGGGAGCTGACTGCAGGTACGGTCGTCGTCGTGGCATCGACGACGGCGAACGGCATGACGATCGAATACGAGGACGAGGGCAGCGGTGACCCGTTGCTGTTGGTGATGGGCCTCGGCGAGCAGCTGACCACGTGGCCCGACGAGCTCGTCGCCATGTTCGTCGGCGCCGGCTTCCGGGTCATCCGCTTCGACAACCGCGACATCGGTCTCAGCTCCGAGACCGACTGGACCCCACCGTCGCAGGTGAAATCCGTCCTGTCGAACGTGGTCGGTCGCACGCCCGAGGCCGCCTACCGGCTCGCCGACATGGCCGCCGACACCGCCGGGCTCCTCGATGCCCTGGGCATCGAGGCCGCCCACGTCGTCGGGGCGTCGATGGGCGGGATGATCGCCCAGGAGCTGGCGATCGGCCATCCCGGCCGGGTCCGGACGCTGACCTCGGTCATGTCGAACACCGGCGACCGCACGCACGGCAAGCCGAAGCCGACACTGATGGCCAAGATGGCCCGCATCGGCACTCCGACCCGCGAGACGGCCGTACAGCGATCGGTCGAGATCAACGCGATGATCTCCGGTCCCCACTACGACGCCGAGGCGCGCCGTGAACTCGCCGAACGCAACGTTGCTCGCAGCTTCCGCCCCCAGGCCATCGCTCGCCACACCGCGGCGGTCATGGCCAGCCCGGACCGCACCGCTGCGCTGGGCCGACTGACGACGCCGACCCTGGTGGTCCACGGTCTGCTCGACCCGCTCGTTCGACCGAGCGGAGGCATCGCCACCGCCCGCGCCGTCCCGCACTCCCGGCTGCTCGTGTATCCCGACATGGCCCACGACCTGCCGCGACCGCGCTGGGAGGAACTCGTCGCCGAGATCCGACACCACGCCGACCGCGCCTGCTGAGCGCCCGAGTCCGCCCGAGCAGCGATCAGTCGAGCCGGTGGCCGACCGGTGACGAACTCTTCACGTGGCCCAGCACCGGCGACGCCTTCACCGTGGCTCGCGCACCCTGGGGCACGGCGGTGCGTTCCGTCGCCCGCCATGCGCTGACCGTGTCGGCGTGGCCGTCGTCGATCGCCACGAACACGCGGTAGCGATCCCGATCGAGCACACGGCGCACGCGGCGGGGGAGCGGTGTGACCTCGACGGGCCGTCGCGCCCGCAGGACGACACCGGTGCGCTCGGAGGTCAGGAAGACGTCCAGTACACCCGCGATCATGAGCCACAGACCGACGAGGATCGGCGCAACCGACACGATCGTGAGCGCCGTCGCCACGTCGGCGATCAGCCAGTCCTGCTGCGGCAGTTGCCTGTAGGCCCAGTCGAACGCCTCGCCGCGTGCGACGTCGTCGGACCAACTCCGCAACCGCAGACCGACGAAGAACGTCACCGCTCCGATGATCATCGCGGTCGCCGGCGCCAGCCCGAAACCGATCCGCCATGGGTAGCGGACCCGCACGAGGCGGGCCCGATCGCCGATGGTGCTCCACGCCCGATGGTGGTCCTCGCGTGCGAGGGGCAACTCGGTCGCCGCTCCCTCGGCGACGCACATCGCCGTGGCGTAGGCGAGACGCCGGTCACCGATCTCCTGCGCGCTCGGCGCCAGCTCGGCGAAACCCGTCCGGTCGAGCCGCTGACGGACCGCGAGCCAACTCCGGGTGGCCCTGACGCCCTCGTTGGTCAGCGCGTACTGCGGGCGCACGAGGACCCCGGCGAGACGGACCACGAGCACGATGATCCCGACGGCGACGGCCACGGCGACGATCCGCCGTTCGACCGAGTCGACGACGGCGATGTCGGTTCCGGTGCTCGACCCCTGCCACCATGCCGCGGCAGCCAACAGCACGAAGGCGAGCGGAAGCAGTGTGTCGGTGAGCCGCCACCGTCTGGTGGCCAGCCCGGCGCTGCGGGCCTCGGCTGCCACCAGCGCCCGGAAGCGCCGCCACCACGACCCGCGCACGTCGACGGCGAGGTAGCGGGCCGGAATCGCCCGGTCGGCGGTGAATCGGGCGATCACGTGTTGCAGGACGAGCCGTTCGTGCGGCCGCAGTGAGTCACCCTGATGCGCCCGGGCGGCGGGGCGCACGCGGGCGAGTTCGTCGTCGTCGTCGGGGGGCAGGATCCGCAACCAGCCCCGCGCCGCCAGGTCGATCATCGTCGCTCGGAGCCCGGCGGCGGTGACCGTGGCGTCGTTGGTCAGCATGTTGACCACGCCCGGGGTGTCGTCACGCAGGCGGTCGACGCGCTCGGCGGGATCGGGGCGGGGCGGCGCCACGCGGCGCTGCAACAAGGCGAACGCCAGGTACCCGCAGGCGCACAACACCGCCGAGATCCACAACCACGAGGTGGAGAACGCCGGCGCGAGGAACCCGAGTCCCGCCGTGGCCACGCCGCTCATGGCGTCATTGTGCCATCACGCGGACGCCTCGAAGGGGTCATCTCCGTCCGCGGCCGTCGAGTCGGCATCGCGGCGCACCCAGACCGTGCGCTGGGGGAAGGGGATCTCGATGCCGGCGTCGTCGAGGGCGTTCTTGAGTTCCTCGCGGAGGGCTCGTTGGAGTCCCCACTGGGCGCCGGGGACGGTCTTGATCGTCATCCGGATCGTGATGCCGTCGGCGCCCAGCGCCTCCACGCCGAGCAACTTCGGTTCGTCGAGCACCGACTCGACCCACTCCTCGCGCCCGCACACCTCGGATGCCCGGTCGACGATCACCTGACGCGCTGCTGCCAGGTCGCTGTCGTAGGCGACGTCGACGTCGACGAGCGCGACCGACCACAGCTGCGACATGTTGCCCACGCGGCGAACCTCGCCGTTGGGGACGTGCCACACCGTGCCGTCGAGGCCCCGGAGCACCGTGGTGCGCAGCGAGATCCTCTCGACCGCGCCGGTGGCCTCGTCGAGGTCGACGACGTCGCCGATGCCGTACTGGTCCTCGACGAGCATGAACAACCCGGCGATGCAGTCCTTCACGAGGCTCTGGGCGCCGAAACCGAGGGCCACGCCGGCGATGCCGAGACCGGCGATCATCGGGCCGAGCTCGACGCCGAGTTCGCCGAAGGCGACCACGAGCGCCACCGACCAGACGATCACGGCGGTCGTGCTGCCGACCACGGCCGAGATCGAGTCGAGGCGGGCCTGGCGCCTCGGATCGGGCTCGTCGGTGATACCGATCGGCTCGGCGACGACGGCCGATGCCCGGTCGCTGATCCTGGCGAGCTGCCGGGAGGCGAGCGTGCGGTCCGGGGCCACCATGCGGGCGACGACGCGAGCGAAGTAGCGCCGGGCGAGTGCCGCGATGACCCAGGCGACGACGAAGACGATGGCCACCCGGACGAGCGAGTCGACCAGTTGCGAGACGAGGCGGTTGCCGTCGGTCAGGTCGAACAGGGTCTCGCAGATCCAGCTCGGTTCGGTGCCGCAGGCCCGCTCGAGCCCCGCTGGGTCGCCATCGGTCTGGGTGACGAGAGCATGCATCCCAACGAAGGTACCCAGCCGGCGCGGCGCGAACGGCGATGACACCGGATCGGCGTGCCGGTCGACCGCTCGGCACTCAAGACCAGCACCAGACGACCCGATACCCTCACGAGCGACAACGACAACCGTGGCGCCGCGTCCCGACCGAAAGCACGATGACATGAACGACCAACCGATCCGTCTCGCCGTGGTGGGCACCGGCTACGTGGGCCTCACCACCGGCGCCTGCTTCGCTCACCTCGGGCACCACGTCGTGTGCGCCGACATCGACGAACGCAAGGTCGACCTGCTCAACTCCGGCCACATCCCGATCGTCGAGGAGGGCCTCGAGACGATCGTCAACGACGCCCGAGCCGCCGGCCTCCTCGAGTTCGTGCTCGGTGCCGAGCACGCCGCCGCCGGCGCCGACATCGTGTTCCTGTGCGTTCCCACCCCACAGGGTGACGACGGCAGTGCCGACCTCTCCTACATCGAACGCGCGGCGGCCCAGATCGCTCCGGTGCTGCAGTCCGGCGCCGTCGTGGTCAACAAGTCGACGGTTCCGGTCGGCTCGACGATCGCCGTCGAGCGTGTGCTGCAGCGTGACGACGTCCACGTCGTCTCCAACCCCGAGTTCCTGCGCGAGGGAACCGCCGTCCGTGACTTCCTCCAACCCGATCGCGTCGTGATCGGCAGCGCCGACCGTGGCGCCGCCGAACGGGTGGCGGAGCTGTACGCCGGCATCGACACCCCGATCCACATCACCGATCCGGCCTCGGCGGAGACGATCAAGTACGCCGCCAACGGGTTCCTGGCGATGAAGATCAGCTTCGTCAACGCCGTCGCCGCGATGTGCGAGGCGGTGGGCGCCGATGTGGCCGCCGTCGTCGAGGGGATCGGCGCCGACCAGCGCATCGGCACCCAGTTCCTCCGGCCCGGTCCCGGATGGGGTGGCAGCTGTTTCCCGAAGGACTCGCGTGCCCTCGTCAAGATCGCCGAGGACCACGGCTACAACTTCACGATGATGCGCGGCGTCATCGACGTGAACGACGAGCAGCTCGAGCGCATGGTCGTCAAGATCGCCCGGGCGGCGGGCCGCGACGGTCACGACCTCACCGGCATCACGGTCGGTGCCCTCGGGCTCACCTTCAAGGCCGGCACCGACGATCTCCGTGAGTCGCCGGCGCTGGCGATCATCGCCGAGCTGCGGGCCAACGGGGCCCGGGTCCGGGCATTCGATCCCACCACGGTCGGCGAGCTGACCGCTCACCAGGCGAGTGTGCTGGCCGGCATCGACGTGCTCGACGACGCGCTGGCGGTGGGCGACGGCGCCGACGTCGTCGCCGTGTTCACCGAGTGGCCCGAGTTCGCCAAGCTCGAACTCGTCCGGCTCGCCGAGCGTGCCCGCTCCGGCATCACGATCGTCGACACCCGCAACCTGCTCGACCCCCAGCAGGTCCGCGAAGCCGGTTTCGGCTACGACGGCGTCGGTCGCCGCTGATCGGGCGTTCTCGGTCGGCTCAGAGCAGGGCCGACGAGAAGTACTCGGCGGTCCGCTCGAGCCCCTCGCGCAGTTGCACGGTCGGCTCCCAGCCGAGCAGCGTGCGGGCCTTGGTCAGCTCCGGCTTGCGTTGCATCGGGTCGTCGGCGGGCAACGGCAGGTGGACCACCTCCGATGACGAGCCGGTGACCTCGATCACCATCTCGGCGAGCTGGGCGATGGTGAACTCGTTGTCGTTGCCGATGTTGATCGGCGTGGTCAGCTCCGAGTCGAGCAGCGCCAGGAAGCCGCGGATCTCGTCGTCGACGTAGGTGAACGAACGGGTCTGGCTGCCGTCGCCGAAGATCGTGATCGGCTCTCCACGCAGCGCCTGGACGAGGAAGTTGGACACGGCGCGACCGTCGTCGGGTCGCATGCGCGGGCCGTAGGTGTTGAAGATCCGCACGATGCGCACGTCGACACCGTGGTGACGGTGGTACGCCATCGTCATCGCCTCGGCGTAGCGCTTGGCCTCGTCGTACACACCGCGCGGGCCGATCGGGTTGACGTTGCCCCAGTACTCCTCGGGCTGTGGGTGCACGAGCGGATCGCCGTACACCTCCGAGGTCGACGCCAGGAAGAACCGCGCACCCTTGGCGAGCGCCAGACCGAGCGTGTTGTGCGTGCCGAGTCCACCGACTTTCAGGATCTGGATCGGGATGCGCTCGAAGTCGGCCGGGCTCGCCGGACTGGCGAGGTGCATGACCACGTCGACGTGACCCGGCACCCACACGTAGTTGCTGACGTCGTGCTCGACGAACGTGAAGCCGGCGCCGAAGAGGGCTTCGATGTTGTCGATCGATCCGGTGACGAGGTTGTCGAGCGCCACCACCTGGTCGCCTCGCTCGAGCAGCGCTCGACACAGGTGCGATCCGAGAAAGCCTGCCCCACCGGTGACGACGACTCGTGCCATGGTGGCAGCCTACGTGGCGACCGGTCACCGAACGGCGGTGGATCGCAGGTGTTCGGCGAGCGTGGCCGAGACCTTCTTGACGATCCAGCCCGGCTCCTCGCGGTCCGCCCCTCGGAGGTCACGCAGCGTGTCACGTGTCGCAGGATCTTGATCAGGTGTCGTGGCCGCTGGCCGAGCTGGCCTCCTACTGTCGGCGATGCGACATCCGGTCGCCGACATCCGGTCGCGACGGGGGGCGAGGAAGAGACGAATGCCCAGCCACGACGAACTCCATGCCCGACATCGGCCCGGATGTCGGACCGCGCGGAGGGCCCGGCTCCTGGTCGCACTGCTGGCACTGTCGGGCTTGGGGGCCGGGGCCGCAGTCGTGGCGACGATGTCCGACGCGCGTGCGGCCGACACGCCGCTCAACTCCGAGGTGACCAACCTGCCGACCCCGTGATCACCGCCGTCGGCACCGCCACGAGGGTGCGGGACGGTATCGGGGCAGGGGCCTACACTTGGCCGTCGTGTCGGAACGCAGGATGTTGTCGCGATGGCGTCCACCGACGTTCGACATCCGCAGCGAGGAGTTCCGTGACCTGGTCCGACGTTCGCGCGAGGTCGTGCTGCTCGCGGCGATCACGGGGTCGATCACCGGCCTGGTGGTCCGCTTCTTCGAGTACTTCGTGGTCGAGGTCGCGTTCCACTACGTGGTCGAGGGCCCGCTGTGGATGGGGGCCGTCGCTCCCGGCATCGGACTGGTGTTGTCGGCGATCCTGCTGCGCACGGTCGGCAACGGTGCCTCGTCGGCGACGGCCGACGAATACCTGCGTGCCTTCCACGATCCGGAGTACCCGCTGCGCCCACGCGCCTTCATCGGTCGCATGGCGGCAGCCGTCACGACGCTCGGAACCGGAGGCCCGATGGGGCTGGAGGGTCCGTCGATCTACGGAGGATCGGCCCTCGGCGCCATGATCCAGCGGCGATTGCCCGCCGCCTTCCGCGGCGCCGACCACCGGACCCTGCTCGTCGCCGGCGCCGCAGCCGGTGTCGCCGCGATCTTCAAGGCGCCGGCGACCGGTGCGATCTTCGCGCTCGAGGTGCCGTTCCGTGACCAGATGGCCCGACGGATGCTGTTGCCGGCACTGGTCGCCAGCGCCTCGGGCTACCTCGTGTTCGTTGCACTGAGCAACGTACGGCCGATCTTCTCGTTCCAGAGCGACGGGAGCGCGGCGTTCGAATACCGGGACCTCGCCGGGGCGATCCTGATCGGGGTGTGTTGTGCGGTCGGCGCCCGTGTGTTCTCGCGGATGATCCGCTACGCCAAGGGGTTCACGCTGCGCCCGGCCGGCGTCCGCGTCGCGGTGGCCAGCGCCCTGCTCGCGGTGCTGTTCGTGATCAGCAGGGGTCTCACCGGCGAGAGCCTCACGATCGGTTCGGGCTACGAGGTGATCCGATGGTTGTCCGAGGAGCACACGCTGTGGCTGCTCGCCGCCGTGCTCGTACTGCGCAGCGTCGCCACGGCGACCGTGCTCGCCGGCGGCGGGGTCGGCGGGCTGTTCATCCCGTTGGTGGTCGCCGGAGCGATCGTCGGACGCGGTGTCGGCGATCTCGTCAACCCGCTCGATCCGACGCTCTACGTGCTCCTGGGGATGGCGGCGTTCCTCGGCGCCGGCTATCGCGTCCCGCTGGCGGCGGTCATGTTCGTGGCCGAGACCACGGGACAGCCCGGCTTCATCGTGCCGGCGTTGTTCGCGGCGGTCGCGGCGGAGTTGGTGATGGGCCGCCAGTCGATCACGACGTTCCAGCGTTCGCCCGAGGGGACGAGCTGAGCGGACCAGCTGCTAGAGAGGGGCCATGGCCGTTGCAGTGACCGCGCAGTTGCAGGGCACGATCGTCGGGCTCTTCGTCGAGGCCGGGGCACCGGTGCGGGCGGGCCAGGTCCTGGCGCTCGTCGAGTCGATGAAGATGCATCACGAGATCACCGCGCCGACCGACGGGGTCGTCGACTCGGTGGTGATCGCCGACGGTGACACGATCGCCGTCGGTCAGCCGCTGCTGCACCTCGACGAACGCGCCGACACCGGTGGCGAGGACGTCGCGTCGACCAGCGCCGCCGCCGGGCCGATCGGGCTCGAACGTGACGACCTGCGCGACGTCCTCGAACGCCATGCGCTCGGCCTCGACGCCAACCGCCCCGACGCGGTCGCCCGGCGCCGGTCCCGCGGTCGGCGCACGGCCCGCGAGAACGTGTCGGATCTGGTCGACGCCGACACGTTCGTGGAGTACGGGCCGCTCGTGATCGCCGCGCAGCGCCGCCGGCGTCCGGTCGAGGACCTGATCAGGGCGACGCCGGCCGACGGTCTGGTCGGCGGGATCGGCGAGGTCAACGGCGAGCTGTTCGCCGACTCGTCGCGAGCCGCGAAGTGCGTGGTCGTGTCGTACGACTACACCGTGCTCGCCGGTACCCAGGGCACGCAGAACCACCGTAAGAAGGACCGTCTCTTCGAGGTGGCCGAGCAGCTCCGGATCCCGATCGTGTTCTTCACCGAGGGCGGCGGAGGACGGCCCGGCGACACCGACGGCCTCGGCGTGAGCGGGCTCGACTGCCTCGCGTTCCGCTGGTTCGCCGAGCTGTCGGGCACCGTGCCGCTCGTCGGCATCGCATCGGGTTACTGCTTCGCCGGCAATGCCGCCATCCTCGGCTGTTGCGACGTGGTGATCGCCACGGAGGACTCCAACATCGGCATGGGTGGACCGGCGATGATCGAAGGGGGCGGGCTCGGTGTGTTCGAGCCGACCGAGATCGGCCCGATCGAGGTGCAGCGGGCCAACGGCGTCGTCGACGTCGTCGTCGCCGACGAGGCCGAGGCGGTCGCCGTCGCCCGGCGCTACCTGTCGTACTTCCAGGGCCGGACCGCCGACTGGGTCGAACCCGATCAGGCGCTGCTGCGCGACGTGGTACCGGTCGACCGGCTCCGGGCCTACGACATCCGCGCCGCGATCGACGGGCTGTTCGACGAGGGCTCCGTGCTGGAGATGCGCCGTGACTTCGGCATCGGCATGGTGACCGCACTCGCCCGGATCGAGGGGCGCCCCGTCGGGGTGGTCGCCAACGACCCCGGCCATCTCGCCGGCGCCATCGACTCCGACGGCGCCGACAAGGCGGCGCGCTTCATGCAGCTGTGCGACGCGTTCGGGCTGCCGATCGTGACGCTGGTCGACACGCCGGGGATGATGGTCGGCCCCGACGTCGAGGCGACGGCGCTGGTACGCCACTGCAGCCGGCTGTTCGTGGTCGGGGCGAACCTGTCGGTGCCGATGGTGTCGATCGTGACCCGCAAGTCCTACGGCCTGGGGGCGCAGGCGATGATGGGCGGCACCACCAAGGCACCGTTGGCGTGTCTGGCCTGGCCGACGGGGGAGTTCGGCGGCATGGGACTCGAGGGAGCGGTGCGCCTCGGCTACCGCAAGGAGCTCGACGCGGTGACCGACGACGCCGAGCGCGAGGTGCTGTTCCGTGAGATGGTCGATCGGATGTACGAGCACGGCAAGGCCCTCAGCGTGGCGACCCACTTCGAGATCGACGACGTGATCGACCCCGCCGACACCCGGCGCTGGATCACGACGCTGCTCGACTCGGCGCCCGAGACCCATCGCAGTGCCGTCGATCCCGGCGCACCTCCGCGGCGGCCGAACGTCGACACCTGGTAGCGCCGAGCGACGTTCAGGCGCCGCAACCCGTGGCGAGGGCCTCGACCAGTCGCGTGCCGTCGTACTCGTAGACGATCACCGACGAACCCTCGTAGTACCAGGAGTGGACGGCGACCTCCATGCGACCGTCGCCGTTGTAGTCGGCGACGTCGATCACCCGGAACCGCGTGATCACCGGGAAGCCATCGGGATCGAGGTCCTGGTCGACGAACGCCTGCTCGACGGTCGACGACTGGCGGGTCGTCGCGTCGATCAGGAGCACGGCGGAGAAGTCGCCCGGGGCACCGGTGATCGTGTCGGGCGCGACGTGCTCGAACACCGTGATCGCCTCGTCGTCGCCGTCACCGTCGAGGTCGGCGATGACGACCTGCTCGACGGCGCCGAGCGTCGCGTCGACCGGGTCGCCGGCGAACGCCGCCTCACCGATCGCCTGGTACGCGGGCGGGGCAGTCGCGGTGACCGCCACCGGCCGCGGTGTGAGCGTCCAGGCGGGGGTGGGAAGCGCGATCGCCCCGTAGCCGAACCCCGGCGGTGTCGGGGCGGCCACGGTGACGTCGACGGTCGGGCCCTGTCGGCCGTCGAAACAGGCCTCGGTGAACTCCCCGAGTTCCCCGGTCGAGTCGATGCCGAGGTTGCTCACCGTGACCGCCGTCCCCGGACCGATCGACGGCGTGATCGGCTCGTCGTCATCGTCGAACGCCGGGCTCCACGCGTCGAACTGCCACGCCCCGAGGTACAACCAGCCGCCACCCTGCCCGCCGATCAGGAGTGGCACCTGGACGTCGGCGGGTCCGTTCGGCAGGGTGCTCGTGGCCGCTGTCGTGGTCGTCTCCTCGACGGTGGTGGGGGCGCTGGTGGTCGTCGGCGCCGCCGTCGTGGTCGTCGTACTGGTCGAGGTCGTGGAGGTCAACGTCGGCGCCGGCGTCGACGACTCCTCGCTGGTACAGGCCGCGACCAGCGCGATGGTTGCCGTGACGAGGACGGTGAGACGGTGGGCGTTCATCGGCTCGGCACCGTCACGGCGTCGCCGGGAGCGAGCAGACCCAACCGGTGGAGTTCTCCGACGTCGTCGAGCGCGACACGCAGGTCCTCGGGCGGTGCGTCGAACCAGCGGGGCAGGCGTCGGCGTCCATCCTCGGGAGCGTAGGTCCCCCAGTGGATCGGCACGAGGAGTTCGGGCTGGATGAGGCGGGTGGCCTCCGCGGCGCGCTGGGGGTTCAGGTGCCCCTCGCCGAGTGTCGAACCCCATCCCCAGATCGGCAGCAGGGCGACGTCGATGTCGCCCAGCTCGGCCATCGCGTCGAACAGATCGGTGTCGCCCGGGAAGTAGATGCGCCGTCCGGAGCCCTCGACGACGAATCCGACCGGCTCGGCCGTCACGCGCGAGTGAGGACCGCGACCGGGCTTGTGAGCAGCCGGGACGACCTCGATCACGGCCGGGCCCGAGGTGATCCGGTCGCCGACCGCCACTTCGGTGACGTCGTGGAAGCCGGCCTTGTGGAGCAGCCGCGCCGATCCGGTCGGGGTGAGCACGCTCGCGCCGGGGCGGAGCCGCTTGAGCGACGGCAGGTGCAGGTGGTCGAGGTGGACGTGCGAGAGCAGGATCAGGTCGATGTCGTGCTGGTCGACGTCGGGGACGGCGCGGCGGCGGCGGAGGTGGGCGACGCGGTGGGTCAGCAGCGGATCGGTCAGGATCCGGTAGCCGTCGAGGTCGAGCAGCACCGTCGCATGGCCGACCCAGTTGACCTCCATGTCGACAGTGTGTCAGCCGAGGTCGGGCCAGCGGCGTTGCTGGCGTCGGCGCAGGCCGGCGGTGCCCATCTTGCGGCGCTCGGCCAGGGCCCAGTCCCGCCGCCAGCCGGTGTGGTCGGGGCCGGTCAGCGGCGGGCTCGTACCGTTCGCCGCTCGGCGACGGGCGGTCCAGAAGTCGGTGATCGCCTCGTCGCCGATCGTCGTGACGGCGGCTTCGATGCGGGCACTGAACCGACGGGTCGACTCGCCGTCCTCCGGGCGCAGCGGAGCACCGAAGACGACCTTGGTGCGGCCTGGCTTCGGGCGCTTCATGCCCTTGCCGAAGATGGCACCCGTTCCGTCGATGAACACGGGCACCACCGGTGCGCCGGTGCGTGACGACAGGTACGCGGCGCCACCCTTGAAGTCCTGGCCCCAACCGTCGGGGGAGCGCCCGCCCTCGGGGTAGATCACGAGGCTGTAGCCGTCGTCGACGATGCTCTTGATCAGGTCGGACGACCTGCGTCCGGTCAGTTCCCGGTCGATCGGGATCGCGTTGAGTGACAACGCCGACAGTGTCGCCTTCCACTTCTTGTCGAAGAAGTAGTCGGCGGCGGCAGCGACGACGAGCCGATGGCGCCACGCCAGCGGGACCGCACGGATCATCAGGCCGGTGTCGAGGTGGCTGTGATGGTTGGGCGCGAAGATCACCGGCGGGGGATCCTCGAGCGCGGTGAGGTCGACGAGTCGGTCGGTGCCGACGATCTCCGGCGAGGCGATCACTCGGGCAGCGAGGCGGACCGGGCCCTCGACGATCACCGTACGCACGCTCGACGCCAGCGGTCGGCGGGCCCACTCGGTGTCGTAGTGGGCCCCGAGCCCGGACACCTCGGGCGGCACCTCGACGCCGCGCGGCACGGTCGGGGAGCGGTACGGGAACCCGAAGTTGCGCAACGGCGTCGTCACGCGCCGCACGGCGTCCTCGGCGACGCCGGCGGCCCGCTGGGCCCGTTGCAGGTTCCGGTCGACCATCGCTCGTGACCTACTTGACGTCCGCGATCATCAGCGGCGGCGTCTTGATGTGGGTGATGGTGGGTGAGCGGCCGACGGTGTCGGAGGCGATCTCGAACGCGTCGTTCATCGTCGAGGCCGGCGTGAAGCCGAGCTTGCGGACCGTCGCCGCGTCACCGCCGACGATGATCACCTTGCCGACGTGCTTCATCCCGTGGCTGCCCCAGTACCACATGTAGAACGGGTGGACGCCGTGGTAGGCGTTCGTCGTGCGGTAGAGGTGGCGGTACCAGTCGTCCTCGGCGTACTGCCGCTCCCACTTCTGCGACATGACGTGGGGGTCGGTCGTGTCGGCGAGCACCTCTTCGAAGAAGTCGATGTAGCTCGGGTGATGGACGGGGTGGAACTCCTTGGTCGTCGGATGCGTGAGGATGACCACGCCGCCCTCGCGCACCAGCGGCTTGCCGCGGTACAGGTTGAAGAAGTAGCCGAGGCCCGTGCACATGACGAGGATCGGGTTCATGATCGAGTGGACGTTGTAGGGGCAGATGTACGGGATGCCCATGGTCAGGATGTCGGTCTGACCCTCGACCTCGACGAGCTGCTGGTCGTAGACGTTCTGTGTCGTGATCTTGTGGACCGCTTCGACCTCGCCGCACTGGATGCTCGTCATCTGGTGCGGCGCCTCGATGCCGTGGAAGATCTTGCGGGCGAGCCGCGGTGGGGTCTTCGCCAGCGATTTCGCGGTCCCGAGGTAGAGCGCCCGGTCCTTGGCCGTCCACTCCCACTCCCGTTTCGACAGGAAGTCGAACGGCTGCGGGAACGTGTCGGTGTTCAGCGTGGTCTCGATCTGGAAGATCTTCGGACCGTGGTCGCGCATCACCTTGCCCATGCGCCAGTTGCTCTTGTGGAGCTCGGAGGCGTGCTGGTCCATGAAGGAGTGCGAGGCCTCCATCGTGGTCGGGTTGTGGTGATGGCGCAGCGAGCGGTAGCTGGCGAGGCCGGTGGCGGTCGACTTCCAACCGCCGTCCATCGCGACGAGGTTGATGTTGACGTACACGAGGAGATCGGACTCTGCGGCGCGCTTGTTGATCTCGATCTCCTCGCCCTGGTCGGTGGTGCCGAGGAACGCGAGCGCATCGGGGTCCTCGGCGTCGTGCTGGTAGAGGAGTCCACGCGGCTCGAACGCGTCGTACACGCGGTCGCCGAGGGCGTGACGGAGTTCGAACTCGTGCATGCGCCGGTGGAGGGCGAGCGCGGCGATGATGTGGACGTCGTCGACACCGGCGTCGGCAGCCATCGTCAGCACCTGCTCGATGATCCGCTGGCGCAGGTCGGGTCGCTGCATCTTCGGCAGGGGCAGGCTGACGTCGTCGAACGCGATCGTGAGCTTCATGCCGGCGAAGAGCAGCGACGGCAGCGGATCCATGTCGATCGGGTGGAGCAGCGCGGTCCGGATGGCGCCGTCGACGTCGTCGATCGCGTCGTGGGGCTCGGGGGCGTAGATCACCCGCGAGCGGTCGGCCGGCAGCTGCTCGAGCCGGAACCCCTCCCCGTGCCAGAACAACGTCGGCGGCGTCGACTTGTCGACATCGAGTACGAAACCAGGGCGTGGCATCAGCGGACTCCAACGAGAGAGACGAGCGTTACGCCAGGGGTCAGACCCCCGGCGTAACAACGGGCGATCGAAGTCATCGGGAGACCTCGAATGCGATTTTCACGGCGCCGCGGCGGCCGGCGGTGGCGGCGTGGGCGATGGCGTCGACGTGGTCGGACAGGGGATAGGTGGCCGAGAGCAGGCGCTCGGCGCGCAGGTCGTTCGCCGTCTCGATCGCGAGGTCGAAGGTGCGGGCGGTGCGACCGTCGGGGAGGTGTTCGGTGCCGTAGGTGTACGCGCCCTTGAGCTCGGTCTCGCGGTGCCACAGCCCGGTCAGGTCGAGCGTCACGTCGGCGGGCATCCCGAGCAGCACGACGCGCCCGCGGGGGCGGGTGATGCGCAGGCTGTCGGCGACCGTGGCGCTGGTGCCGACGGCGTCGATCGTCACGTGGGCACCCGAGGACAGGTGGTCGCCGATCATGTGGCAGCCCGCCGCCCGGCGAACGGCGCGGGCCAGCTCGTCGGGGGCGACGACGTCGTCGGCGCCGAACTCCTTCGCGAACGCACGCTGGTGCGGATAGCGGGCCCCGGCGATGATGCGGACGTCGGGGACGTAGCGGCGCAACCCGGCGATGGCAGCGAGGCCCATCGTGCCGGCGCCCAGCACGGCGACGATGGCGGGTCGATCGACGCCCTGGCGGGCGGCGACGGTCGGCGCCGCGAGCAGCGCGGCGTGGATGCCGCCGGCGAACGGTTCGACGAGCACGGCGCGCTCGTCGGGCACGTCGTCGGCGATGCGGTGGAGCTGGGTCTCGTGGGCGACGAACTCCGGTGCCCAGCCGCCGCCGGTCGAGCAGCAGAACCCGGTCTGGATGCCGGGCTCCAGCGGTCCCGTGGCGAGGTGGGCGTAGTCGTCGCCGTCGCCGGGGGCAGCGCCTTCGAACGGGGGCGCGAACCCGCGGGCCTCGTGGCCGAGCACCGGCTCGAGGATCACCCGCGTGCCGTCGTCGAGTTCGCCGACGACTTCGTGGCCGGGGACGAACGGGAACGACACCCAGTCCTCGAAGTACAGCGAGGCGTGGCCCTCCACGAGCGACAGGTCCGAGCCGCAGATGCCCGCGAGGCGGGTGCGGACCCGGTGCCAGCCCGGTCCGGGCAGCTCGGGCTCGTCGACGGAGGTGTATCGGAGTGGGCCGACCTTCGTCGCAGTGACCGGTGAGATCGCCGACGCCACCCGCGCCATGCCGAGCCTCGGCACCGACCGCGAGACCTGCAGGGCCCTCATGCTCGTGCCTCACTGCGGCGTCGGGGGCCGAAGCGTTCGTTGCGTTGGCGTTCGGACAACAACGGGCCGATCGGCAGCTTGGGGCGGGGTCCGCCGGGCGACTTCGACCAGTGTTCGACCAGCCAGCCCCGCTTGCGGGCGATCGCCGCGAGGCGCGTCTCGGGGTTGACCGCCACCGGGAAGCCGACGGCCTCGAACAGCGGCAGGTCCGATGACGAGTCGGCGTAGGCGACGCACTCGTCGAGTTCGAAGCCCTCGGCGTCGCAGTAGTCGGCGAGGATCTGGGCCCGTGCCTCGCCGGTCGGCGGCACGCTGAGCATCTCACCGGAGTAGGTGTTGTCGGGCCGGATCGACATCTCGGCGGCGACGATCTCGTCGAACAACGGTCGCAGCCCCGCGACGTTGAAGCTCAAGGCCCCGGTGATCAGGATCGTGCGATGCCCGAGCGCCCGGTGCTGGCGGACACGGCGGAGGCCGTCGGGGAACGACTTGGTCATGATCATCTGGGCGAACATCTCCGCGGCGTCGCGCTCGACCTGTTCGACCGGCGCCCCCTCGTAGCGGCGGTAGAAGTCGCGCAGGAAGTCGGTCCGGTCGGCACGGTCGAGCTTGGCCAGGCGGGGGCCCTCGGCGAGGGTGCGCAGGACGTAGCGGAGCCGCTCGGGCGTGTCGAGCCGGCGAGTGGCGAGCCAGGAGTAGCTCTCGACCACGTTCGACGCAATGAGGGTGTTCTCGAGGTCGAACGCGACGACCTGGCGCTTCGGGTCGAGCACCTGCTTGCGCATGCGGGCCATGCGGTCGGTCGACTTCGAGGCGCCCGGGGTCGTCTTCACGCGGGCGTGCTGGATGATCGAGGGCAGGTGGACCTGGGTGATGTAGGTCGGCCAGTCCACCGAGCGGGGGTCGAAGTTGAACGTCGCCCGGTCGGCGTCGTCGAGTTCGCCCCAGGTCAGCATCAGGTTGTCGACCTGGTAGACCGCTTCGCACTCGGTGTAGAGCCCGTACAGCTCGACGTAGGTCAGCGCCCGTTCGACCTCGACCCGCTTGGTCTCGATCTGCGCCGACCAGTCGGCCTGGCGACCGCGCAGCGGCAGGTTCTGCAGGACCTTCTCGCCGGTGGTCAGCACCTTCTTGGCTCGGCCGAGCTGGCTCTGGACGCGCCCGCGGCCGGGGAAGCGGAACTCGGGGACCACGATCGGTTGGCCCTTGGCGTCGTAGATCGGATGCTCCAGGAACCAGCCGCTCACGTTGTCGACGAGCGTGCGGTAGCGCAGCGGGTTGACGCCGCCGGACGCGACCTGGGTGATCGCCGGCGCCCGTTCGGGGCCGAGCGCAGCGACGGAGATGATCGATGCCACGACGATGTCGACCGGGATCACGTCGACGATGCCCTCGGGCACGCCGGGGAACTCCGCCAGCAGGCCGCGGGCGTAGGAGATCAGCACCGGCTCGGCCATTCGGAAGCCACGGATCCAGCCGGGTCGGGGCTCGGCGAGCGCGGACTCGATGATCGAGGGCCGCACGATCGACACCGGCACGTCGCCTTTGACGTCGGTCAGCGCCTGTTCCCCGAGCGCCTTGGTGAACGCGTAGGCGTCGGGCCAACCGACGCTGGCGGCGCGGGCACGGCCGGCTTCGACCAGCTGGTCCTTGACCCACTTCTCGCGGAGCTGCTCGGTCTTGGAGGCCAGCGCCGGTGCGCCGGCGGCGCCGAGTTCGGTCCGGGCCTCCTTGCGGAACTGCTCCAGCCGTTCGCGGTTGCGGCTGGCGGCGTCGGCGTCGGAGCGCAGGCGGCGGCTGGCGGCGACCTCGCTGCGCCAGTCGATGCCGACGTCGAACGGCCCGTCGCTGACGAGCTGCTCGGGGGCGTTGCCGCGCCGGTTGCCGGCGACGTAGCAGGTGGACACGGCGACGAGGTGCGGGGTGATGCCGAGTCGGTTGCAGAGGTCGGCGATGCGGGTCGGGCCGAGCAGGTTGATCTCGACGGCGGAGTCGAGCGGGGAGTCGAACGACACCGCGGCGGCGGAGTGGATCACGACGTCGCAGCTCGCGAACACCGCCAGGTCGACGTCGTTCAGGCCGAGACCGTCGCGGGTCACGTCGCCGGCGACGGTGCTGACCCGGGCGGTGACGCCGGCGAAGTCCTCACCACGCTCGGTGCACTCGGCGCGGAGACGGTCGAAGGCGTCGTTGCGGAAGATCTCGCGCTCGGTTCGTCGGGCGGCGCTCGTGCGTTGGCCGTCGCGTACGAGCAACACGAGTTCGCAGTCGGGCACGCTGCGCAGCAGGCGCTCGACGAGCGCGGTGCCCACGAACCCGGTCGCGCCGGTGATGGCGATCCGTTTCCCGGCGAGTGCCTCGGCGATCACGGTTGACGTGTCTAGCACAATCGTCTACCAATTGGTAGAGAGATG
>JAWLFC010000049.1:0-3334 GCA_041685755.1 Ilumatobacteraceae bacterium | reverse complement strand
CCCGGTCGCGCCGGTGATGGCGATCCGTTTCCCGGCGAGTGCCTCGGCGATCACGGTTGACGTGTCTAGCACAATCGTCTACCAATTGGTAGAGAGATGGATCCAGCGGCAGACAGGAGCAGCTCGACGCGGCACCGGATCCTCGAGGTTGCGCTCGACCTGTTCGGCACCCGGGGCGTCGACGCCGTGTCGCTCGACGAGATCGCCCGGGCCGTCGGCGTTCGCAAGCAGACGGTGCTGTACTGGTTCGAGTCGAAGGACGCCCTCGTCGACGAAGTGCTCGGCGTGGCCGCTGGTGAGCTGGTGATCGTGATCGACGCTGCCTTGCGGGCGGCGCCGGACGACCCGCTGGACCGGATCGACGCGGTCATCCGCGCCGTGTTCCGCCCGGCGGTGCGGCGCCCGGCTCTGCTCGGCCTGATCCGGGAGGTCAGCCGCCTCGACAGCGAGCAGGCCGAGCGGCTCCGCCAGCGCCTCGATGCGCTCGTCGAGCGGGCGGTCGGCTACCTCGGCGCCGAGATGGACGCCGGGCGGTTGCGCCGGGGTGACCCGGGCATCGTCGCCGCCCTCGGCTACGCGACGCTCACCGGCATCGCCACCGAACCCGAGGCCCTCCGAGCGGTGCGCTGGGAGCCGACGGCTGCCGGGCTCCGCCAACTCCGCGACGAACTGCGCCGGTTCCTGCGGGCTGCGCTCGCCCCGTGACTCAGCCGGCGGGCCCGCTCACCGCTTGGTGTTGCGTCGGCGTCGGGCGTGACGTTCGAGGGCGAGATCGACGAGACGATCGATCAGCTCGCCGTAGGTCAGACCGGAGTGCATCCACAGCTTCGGGAACATCGAGATCGGGGTGAAGCCGGGCATCGTGTTGACCTCGTTGCAGAGGAACCCTCGCCCGTTGCCGTCGTCGTCGCGCTCGTAGAAGAAGTCGACCCGGGCCAAGCCGTCGCAGCGCAACGCCCGGAAGGTGTCGACGGCGAGGGCGCGGACCCGGGCGACCTCGTGGTCGGGCAGTGGCGCCGGCACCAGCAGCTGGGCGCCGTCGGTGACGTACTTGTCCTCGTAGGAGTAGAACTCCTCGCCGGGCACGATCTCGCCCGGCACCGACGCCTCGGGCTCGGTGCCGCCGAGCACGGCGACCTCGATCTCGCGTCCGGCGATCGCTTCCTCGACCACGATCGTCTCGTCGTAGGTGAGTGCGTGGTCGATCGCCTCTCGCAGCGCCTCGACGCTCGACGCCTTCGACACGCCGACCGACGAGCCCATGTTGGCCGGCTTGACGAAGACGGGCAGGCCGAGTTCGGCGGCGAGTTCGCCGGGCAGCCCGGGGGTGATGTCGTGCTCGGCGAAGGCGCGGTAGCGGGCCTGGGGGATGCCCACGGCGGTGAGCACCTGTTTGGCCATTGCCTTGTCCATCGACACCGCCGAGCCGAGCACACCGCTGCCGACGTAGGGCACGTTGGCCAGGTCGAGCATCCCCTGCACGGTGCCGTCCTCGCCGAGCGGGCCGTGCAGCAGCGGCAGCACGACGGTGGTCTCGCCGGACGACGAGGCCTCGGCGAGCATCGGCGTGGGCGACACGTCGGTGCCGGCGGGGTTCAACCGTCCCGGAACGGCGTGCGGTCCGTCGACCAGGGCCTCGACCGCCTCGTGGGCGAGCGCCCACTGGCCCTCGGTGGAGATCCCGACCGGGGTGATCCGGTAGCGCTCGGGATCGGCGGCGCGGAGGACGTGTGCGGCGGTGGTACACGACACGTCGTGTTCGGCCGACTCGCCGCCGAAGAGCACCACCAGGTGGATGCGCTCGTCGGTCATCGGCCCACGGTACCGTCGACACCTGTGAGGATTCGCGCATCCGACGCAGCGGCGGGCATCGGTGGGCGGCTGGTCGGCCCCGACATCGAGTTGACGGGCGTCTCGTTCGACTCCCGCTCGACCCGCCCCGGCGAACTCTTCGTGCCGATCGTCGCCGCCCGCGACGGTCACGAGTTCATCGGCGATGCTCGGCAGGCGGGCGCGGTCGCCCATCTGACGAGCCGACCCGACGAGTTCATCGGCGACGGCACGGCGATCGAGGTCGCGGACACCGCCCAGGCGCTGTTGGCGCTGGCGGCCTGGGCCCGACCGCGGCTCGACGCCGCGGTCGTCGGCATCACCGGCAGCGTCGGCAAGACGACCACGAAGGACATGATCGCCGCCGCGTGTGGGGCGGGTCGGCGCACCACAGCGAACGAACGCAGTTTCAACAACGACCAGGGCCTCCCGGTCACGATCCTGAACGCTCCCGACGACACCGAGGTGCTCGTGGTCGAGATGGGGATGCGCGGCTTCGGCGAGATCGCCAGGCTGTGCGAGATCGCGCGGCCCGACATCGGAGTGGTCACCGTCGTCGGTCACGCGCACACCGATCTCGTCGGCGGGCTCGAGGGTGTCGCCACGGCCAAGGGCGAGCTCGTCGAGGCGCTGCCCACGTCCGGCACGGCGATCTTGAATGCCGACGACGAACGAGTGGCCGCGATGGCGTCGCGCACGGCCGCGTCGATCCTCACGTTCGGGTGGGCGGGCGAGGTGTTCCCGGCCGACATCGAACTCGACGCAGCAGCATGTGCCCACTTCGTCGCGCACTCGCCGTGGGGTCGTGCCGAGGTCACGCTGCCGGTGCCCGGCATGCACATGGTCTCGAATGCGCTCGCGGCGCTCGCGGTCGCCGGGACGGTCGGGGTCGACCTCGATGCCGCCGCGGCCGCGCTGGCCGGCGTCGAGGTGTCGGGCATGCGGATGGAGGTGCTGATGGCGCCGGGCGGCGCCACGGTCGTCAACGACGCCTACAACGCCAATCCGACCTCGATGCACGCTGCGCTCGACGCACTCGCCGCGATCGATGCGTCTCGACGGATCGCCGTGCTCGGTCTGATGGCCGAGATCGAACATCCGGAGCTCGCGCACCCCGAGATCCTCCGGCGGGCCGAGGACCTCGGGCTCGAGGTCGTCGTCGTCGGTACCGACCTCTACGGCGTCGAGCCGACCGACGACGTCGCGGCCGCGATCGGCCCGCTCGACGCCGACACCGCCGTGCTCGTCAAGGCCAGCCGCTCCGCCGGCCTCGAGCGTGTCGTCGCCGAGTTGCTCGGCGACTGAGCGACGCCGGCGCCGGAGGCGTCAGAGCAGACGGCTCGCGTTCGTCGGGGTGTAGGGCTCGCCGCCGTCCTCTTCGGCGAGGAACGCGGAGGGCGGGAAGCGTCGTAGGTCGACCCACCAGGCCAGGAACAGCGCGAACGCGGCGCCGAAGCCGAGCACGGCGCGGGCACCCACCCACTCGATCACGACGCCGAAGACC
>JAWLFC010000160.1:0-5257 GCA_041685755.1 Ilumatobacteraceae bacterium | reverse complement strand
CGCCGGCAGCTCGTAGGAGTGGAGCGAGCGCACCTTGTCGACGATGGCGTCGAAGTGTTCGACGCGGGTGACGGCCGTGAGCAGCACCTCGTCGTCGTGCTCGACCACGCCCTTCCACTCGTACACACTCGAGATCGCGGCCAGGTGGGCACAGGCGACCAGGCCGGCCTCCACCAGCGCATCGGCGATCGTCGTCGCCTCGTCACGGGAGCCACAGGTGATGCTCACCTCGCAGTGGTCGAGCGTCGTCACGGAGACGATCTTCGCGCACCACGCCGACGTCATCCAGGCCGGGATCCGGGTGTGCGGTACCGTGCACCGATGTTCCGTCAGGTGGTTGCGTTCCGATGGGTCGAGGGCACGTCGGCCGAATCGAAGCAGGGTCTGCGCGATGCGGTCGAACGACTGCGCGAGATCCCCGAGCTCGTGGCGATGACGTGGGGAGACGACGCCGCTCACTTCGACGGCAACTTCGACTTCGTGGTGGTGATGGACTTCGCCGACTTCGCGTCGGCGCGGCGATACGTCGATCATCCGCTGCACCAGCGCTACGTGAACGACCACGCGAGCAAGGTCGTCGGCGAGCGCGTGGTCGTCCAGCACGACTGGGTTCCAGAGGGCTCATGACGACCCCGACGGGGCCCGACGTTCCCGATGGCGACGAGACCGCCACCGAGGCAACGGTGACCGAGGCGGCCGGTCGGTGGGCCGAGCAGCTCGAGCGGTGGGCGATCCCCGACGAGATCCTCGCCCGGGCGCCGGTGTCGCCCTGGCAACACGACACCGCGATGTTCGTGGTCGACGACACGCTGGATCGCAGCGCCCCCGCCGCCGAGGTCGCTCGTTCCGTGCTGCCCGTCAGCGAGGGTTCGGTGCTCGACGTCGGGTGCGGCGGTGGACGCGCGGCGATGGCGCTCGTCCCGCCCGCCGAGTTCGTGATCGGTGTCGACCAGAGCCCGGCCATGTTGGCCGAGTTCACGCGCGCCGCCGCGACGGTCGGGGCCAGGTCGATGACCATCGAGGGCGTGTGGCCCGACGTCGCGAGCATCACCCCGGTCGCCGACGTCGTCGTGTGCCACCACGTCGCCTACAACGTCGCCGACATCGAGCCGTTCCTGCTCGCCCTGACCGCCCGTGCCCGCCTCGCCGTCGTGCTCGTGCTCCCACCGCGGCATCCGCTGTCGGCCTGGAACGACGCCTGGCGCCACTTCTGGGGGCTCGAGCGCCCGACGGGGCCGACCGCCGATGACCTCGCCGAGATCCTCGACGGGCTCGGCCTCGGCGCCGAACGATGGGACGTGCCGCGCCCACCGCTCGCTCGCGCCACCGCCGACCCTGCATCGCGAGTGTCCTCGGCGCGGCGGCGGTTGTGCCTCACCGAGGATCGCGACGACGAGCTCGCCGCCTACCTCGACTCGCACGAACCCCGGTGGTCAGACACGAACGTGGTGTTCCGCTGGCCGGGCTCGGCCGGCGACGACCGGCCATGAGCGCGACCGTGTGATCCGGTCCGTCCTCGGAACTCGATGGGCTAGCGTGCGGCGATGGACGGTATCCACGACATGGGCGGGATGGCCGGCTTCGGTCCGGTCGACGTGTCGGCCGAGGCATCAGGGCACGAAGGCTGGGAGGCCCGCCTGCAGGCAACGGCGCTGCTGTCGGGGGGCATGAGCCGTCCCGGCATCGAAGCGATCCCGCCGGCGGAGTACCTCGCATCGAGCTACGCCGAGAAGTGGCTCGCGTGCTCCGAGCACCGTCTCCTCGGCGACGGGGTGATCGAGCGCGAGCAGCTCGATCGTTGGCGCACGGCGCTGGCGGACGATCCGAACCGGCTCCCACCTCGCGACGACGCGCCCGAGGCGGTCCCCGGTCTGGTGGCGATGCTCACCACCACGCCGTCGATGGCGGAGGCGACCGAGTCCCGGTTCGCCGTCGGAGACCGGGTGCGGGTCCGCCGCATGCGGCCGGAGGGTCATCACCGCTGCCCCCGCTACGTGCGTGGCGCCGTCGGCGTGATCGACCGCATCCCGGGCGCCGAGCACCAGCCACCGGCCGAGCCGGGCGGCGACGTCGGGCACTTCGAGGCCGTCTACACGGTGCAGTTCGACTCCCGGGACCTCTGGGGCGACCAACGCGACGAGGGTGAACCACCGTTCGATCTCCTCGTCGACCTGTGGGAGAGCTACCTGGAGGACCCATGAGCGACCACGGCCACGACCATGACCACGACCATGACCATGACCACGGCGACGAGCACGGTCACCGCCACTACGACACGCCCGGCTCGCGCCGGGCGCGTTCCGCGCTCGAGGTGCGGGCGATGGCGCTGGAAGCGGCGCTCGTCGAGAAGGGCGTGGTGAAGACCGACGCCATCGATGCCTTCACCGATGCACTCGAGCACCGCTTCGGGCCCCATCACGGCGCACGCGTCGTCGCTCGCGCCTGGACCGATCCCGACTTCAAGCAACGGCTGCTCGACGACGCCAACGCCGCCTGCGCCGAACTCGGCGTCGCCGGGGTCGAGGGCAACATCCGGGTGGTGGAGAACACCGACGACGTGCACAACCTCGTCGTCTGCACGCTCTGTTCCTGCTATCCCTGGCCGCTGCTCGGACTTCCCCCGATCTGGTACAAGAGCTTCCCGTACCGGGCGAGAGCCGTCGCCGAACCCCGATCGGTCCTGAGCGAGTTCGGTGTCGAACTCGACGACGACGTCCGGATCAAGGTGTGGGACTCCAGTTCCGAGGTGCGCTACTTCGTGCTGCCGGCCCGGCCCGACGGCACCGACGAGCTGTCCGAGGACGAGCTGGCAGCCATCATCGACCGCAACTCGATGATCGGCACCGCCCTCGTCGCCGCGCCCTGACCAGGCCGACCCGATTCGCGACGCGGGTGTCAGGCGTGGGCGAAACGGTCGGCGCTGCGATCGACCGGATCGGGCGGCAGGTCGAGGAAACGGGCGCGCAACTCGTCCCACAGTGACAGCCGCGACCAGTCCGGCTCGTCGAGGATCCGGTCCTCGTCGTCGAGGAACGGGTTCGGCAGCAGCACCGTGATCATCTGGTCGCCGTCGCCATTGAACATCCGGAACATCCACGACCGAGGGGCGCCGTCGATCCAGAGGCGCTGGAGCTCGGCATGCGCGCAGCGACGTCGCCGGGCGAGGTCGGTCTCGACGGGCCGGTCGGGCGCGCCGCGGTGCTCCCCGATGCACAGATGGAGATGGGAGTCTCCGAGATCGATGGTCAGGTAGCCGTCGAGCATCGTCAGCCGCGGCGCGTGCGTGGCGGCGATCTCGTGGACGGCGCCCTGGATCAGGGTGCCGAAGCGGATCGAGCGCCAGTGTTCGGTGAACGTCAGAGCGAGCAGCTCGTGCAACGTCGGTTCGTCGACGGGTACGGGGAACACCTCGAGGTCGTCGACACGATCCTCGGTGGTGCGATAAGCGGCCGCGGCCATCCGATGCCGGTCGATCTCCTGACGGGAGGCGAGATGATGGTCGGCAACGAGTTCGTCGAGCGCAACGAGCCACGACTCGTAGTAGTCGCGATGCGGGTCGGTGCCGATCGCAGCGATCAGGCGGTCGCGGAAGGCGTCCCACGAGAGTCCGAGTGCCGCCACGGTCTCGATCGCGATGGCGACCGCGCGTCCGTGCCACGGCTGCTCGAACACGGGCTCGCCGTCGTCGCGGCGCGGCAACGCTGCCGGGCCGGCCATCGCCTCGGCCTGCGCCCGGAGATCGGCGAGCATGTGATCGTCGGTCGAGGACACGGGCCGACTCTACGTGGCTGCGGCCGAGCGCCGGAACGCGATCCGTGCCGCGGCGAACGTCGCGGCGAGTGCGACGACGACGGCACCGATCCACCATGCGGCGAAGGCCGGGATGGCGTCGTTCACGCCGGCGTAGAACAGCCCGACGAACACCGCCCACATGAACGTCCAGAAGACGGCGGCTGCCCGGACGAGACCGCGACTCCACGGTGGCGTCCTCGTCACGAGCAGCATCGCCAGCGCCGGCAGGGGACCGCCGATCCAGCCCAGGATCCATGCCGCAGCAGCGATCTGTCGGTTGCGGTCCTCCGCCGGCGACACACGATCGTTCGTCGATCGAGTTCGCTCGGTGCTCATCTCGTCGTTCTCGTCTACTCGCACGCGATCAGACTTCCCGCTTCGGGGCCGTTCGACACGCGGCGACTGGCCGGTGTCGCGGTCGGCGGTGCCGGTTCAGTGGGTGAGGTGCTCGGCGAGGTGGCGCAGCGCGAGGGGATATCGGTACTCGATGGCGGCGTGGGTGGCGTCGAAGATCTCGAAGAACGTCGGCTCGACATCGATCTCGGCCAGCGCACGCACGAAGGCGGTCGCGCCGAGGTCGAGGTGGTACTCGTCGCGCGAGCCCGCGTCGACGTAGATCGCCGACAGCGCCCGCAACGCGTCCGCGTGCTCGGCGACCATGCGCACCGGGTCCCACGCCAGCCAGCGGGCCCAGACGTCGTCGTCGAGCGCGGCGGTCTCGACGTCGAACGGCAGTCGCACCGTGCCGTCGGGGTCGGTCGACCAGCATGCCGCCATGCACCACGTGTTGATCAGCGTCGGGTCGCTCGCTCGGCTCATCGCCGGACGGCTGCGCAGATCGGCCCAGAACGCGTCGTAGGAGCCGCCGTAGTCGCGCAACGCCCGAACGGTTGCCGGGAACTCGGGCAGGAAGCACGCCTCGAACAGCGAGTCACCGGCATGGGTGGCGAGCGCACCGAACAGGTCGGGCCGCAGCATCGGCGTGATCATCGCCCCGTACCCGCCGCTCGACTTGCCGGTGATGCCACGGTGCTCCGGCTCGGCCAGCGTGCGATAGCGGGCGTCGATCCACGGCACGACCTCGTCGCACAAGTAGCTGTGATAGCGGCCGGTGCCGGGCGAGTCCACGAACTGGCTCCCGCCGAGGCTGGTCCAGCAGTCGACCAGCACCACGACGCACGGCGGCACGTCGGGATCGGCGAAGGTCTCGTCGACGAGCTCGGTCACGTTCGGACGGAACGGGGTGCGGTTACGCCACATGTCGAGCTGGCCCGTCATGCCCATGATCACGTAGATCGACGGGTAGCGCTCGTCGGAGTCGTCGTAGCCCGGTGGGAGATACACCCAGATCGGTCGACGCGCCGGATCTCCCAGCGGGTTGTCGGCGAGCAGCTCGCTGTCGATCCACGATTCGTCGAATCGGCCCACCAGATCACGCGCCCACGGCTCCATCGCCCCGACGCTA
>JAWLFC010000048.1:0-21789 GCA_041685755.1 Ilumatobacteraceae bacterium | reverse complement strand
ATCGGGTCGTGGTCGGCCGTCGGCTCGGCCGGGTCGGTCGGGTCGGTCGGGTCGGTCGGACCGTCGGCCGCCCCGGTCGTGGCGGTCATCGGGCGAGGGCCAGGGCGGCGTCGAGTTCGGCCTCGTCGAAGTCGGGCCAGGCGGCCTCGGTGAAGTAGATCGCGGCGCCGGCGGCCTGCCACAGCAGGAAGTTGGAGACCCGCTGCTCGCCGCTCGTGCGCACGAGTACGTCGACCGGCGGGAGCTCGGGCAGGTAGAGGTGCTCGCCGATCGACTCGACCGTGACGCCCTCGCCGCTGGAGCGTGCAGCTTCCACCGCGGCGACCAACTCGGAGCGGCCTCCGTAGTCGAAGGCGACCGTGAGCACCATGCCCGTGTTGTCGGCGGTGTCGGCGATCGCCTTGCGGATCGCCCGTTGCACGTAGCGGGGCGTGCGGGCCATCGGCGAGTCGAACGGGCGGCCGATCCACTGGATGCGCACGTTCAGTTCGTTCAGCTCGGCCACCCGGCCGAACAGCTTCTCGTGGAGGCCCAGGATGTGGCGGACCTCCGGGCGGGGTCGCTGCCAGTTCTCGGTCGAGAACCCGAACACGGTCAGCCAGCCGATGTCGCGTCGCACGGCGACGCGAACGAGGCGGGCCAGGTTCTCCTCGCCCTCGGTGTGGCCCTCGGTGCGGGGGAGCCCGCGGCGGCCCGCCCACCGTCCGTTGCCGTCCATGATGCACGCCACGTGCAGTCCCCGGGACTCGGCGGCGATGGGATCGCGTTGCACGGTGGACAAACCTAGCCAGCCAGCCGTCAGGGGGCGCGGCGTGGAAGAATGTCGTCGTGGCCCCCTCGTTCACCTCTCCCGACGCGGTTCCCACCGTGACGCGTGCCGGTGACCCCACGCGCCAGCTGCTGCGCCACATCATGGTCGTCGGCGGCACGTTGCGGGACTGGGAGCATCTCGGCGACCGGCGCTGGGACGAGCGCGTCGACCGGCTCGGCACCATCGCCGACCGAGCGGGAGCGAGCTTCCTGACGTTGCGAGCGTTCGAGCCCGGCGTCGACCCGGTCGACCTGGAGTGGTGGGAACGCCAGGTCGGCTCGTGTCACGTCATCGTCGACCCGTGCGGCGACGGCCGCACGCGCTTCGCCGAGGCGATGCAGCGCCTGCGGCCCGACGAACCCGTCAACGAAGCGACCGTGGCCGAGGCGCTCTACGCCCCGGCCGACTGCGAGCCCGACCTGATCGTCGTGCTCGGCCCGTCGACCCGGCTCCCGCCATCGCTGGTCTGGGAACTCGCCTACGGCGAGCTCGTCTTCCACCCGATGGCCTGGCACGAGCTGACCCCCGACCACCTCGTCGACGCCATTGCCGACTTCGCTCGCCGTGAGCGTCGCTTCGGCGGGCTCGACGAGGACTCCTAGGGCCCGCCGAACGTGGCCGGCGAGCTCTACCGCGACACCGGGGTCGTACTGCGCACCTACAAGCTGCGCGAGTCCGATCGCATCGTCGTGTTCCACACCGCCGACAACGGAAAGGTACGGGCGGTGGCCAAAGGGGTCCGCAAGACCAAGTCGAAGTTCGGAGCCCGGCTGGAGCCGATGAGCCACGTGCGTCTCCAGTTGTACCGGGGGCGCGAACTCGACATCGTGACCCAGGCCGAGTCGGTCGAGCCCTTGGCGCCGATGCTGTCGTCGCTCGACCGGGCGTCACAGGGCCTCGCTGTTGTCGAGGCCGTCGATCAGCTCTCGTTGGAGCGCGAACCGAACCCACAGCTGTACCGGATGGTCGTCGGGGTGTTGCGCACGATCGCGGCAACTCCGACCGACACGACGCCGTCGCCGCTCAACGTCGCCGCGTTCTACTGGAAGCTGCTCGCCAACGAGGGCATGCGACCCGAACTCGACCGGTGCGTGCGCTGTGGCGACACCGAGCCCGACGTCGAGTTCGTGGCGTTCGACCTGAACGAGGGTGGGGTGCTGTGCCGCAGCTGCCGTTCGGGTCAGGCGATCAGCAGGGGCGCCTTGACCATCCTGCGCGAGATCCTCGGCGGCCAACTGGTGCAGGCGCTGGCCCGCGACGAATCGCCGCTCACCCACGAGGTGTCGTCTCTGGCCACCCAGGCGCTGGAGTTCCACATCGAACGCCATCTGCGCGCCGTGGCCATGTTCGAGACCCACTGACCTCGTCGTTTGCGGCGTGGTGTGGTTGGGACGTGCCGTCGAAACCGCGCCGCAAACGGATTGGGGGGCTCGGTAGCCTCCGGTGCCTATGCCTGCGACCGACCTCGAACAGATCGTCAGCCTCTGCAAACGCCGGGGCTTCGTCTACCAGTCGGCCGAGATCTACGGCGGGTTCCGCTCCACGTACGACTACGGGCCGCTCGGTTCGCTGCTGTTGCGCAACGTCAAGGAGGCGTGGATCCGTTCGATGGTGCAGCAGCGCGACGACGTCGTGCTGATCGACGCCGCGATCTTGAGCCCACCGCAGGTGTGGCAGGCGTCGGGGCACCTGGCGAACTTCACCGACCCGCTCGTCGACTGCACCGAGTGCAAGCAGCGCTTCCGTCTCGACAAGCTCGACGACGCCGACGTGTGCCCGAACTGCGGTGCGAAGAACAGCTTCACCGAGGCCCGCGAGTTCAACTTGATGTTCAAGACCCAGGCCGGCCCCGTCGAGGGCACCGGCGCCGACGCCTACCTGCGTCCCGAGACGGCGCAGGGCATGTTCACCAACTTCGTCCAGGTGCTGCAGACGTCGCGCAAGAAGCCGCCGTTCGGCATCGCGCAGGTCGGCAAGAGCTTCCGCAACGAGATCACCCCGCAGAACTGGATCTTCCGAACCCGCGAGTTCGAGCAGATGGAACTCGAGTTCTTCGTGCCGCCCGACACCAGCCAGGAGTGGTACGAGTACTGGTGCAACGAGCGTCTGAACTGGTACGTCGAGTACGGCATCCCGCCCGAGATGCTCCGCCTGCGGGCCCACGACGACGACGAGCTGTCGCACTACTCCACGGGCACGTCCGACGTCGAGTTCGAGTTCCCGTGGGGCTTCGACGAACTCGAGGGCATCGCTCAGCGCTCCGACTACGACCTGCGCCAACACGCCGAGCACTCCGGCGAGAAGCTCGACTACTTCGACCCGCAGACGGGCGAGCGCTACGTGCCGTACGTGATCGAACCCGCCGCCGGGGCGACCCGGACGATGGCAGCCTTCCTCCTTGCGGCCTACGACGAGGACATCGTGAACGACGAGACCCGCACGGTGCTGCGACTGCACCCGCGCCTCGCGCCGTACAAGGTGGCGGTGCTGCCGCTGTCGAAGAAGGAGACGCTCACCCCGCTCGCCCACGAGATCCGCGCCCTGCTCGCCGAGCGCTACATGGTCGACTACGACGAGACGCAGAACATCGGCAAGCGCTACCGCCGCCAGGACGAGATCGGCACCCCGCTCGCCGTCACGGTCGACTTCGACTCGCTGGAGGACCACGCCGTGACCGTGCGTGACCGCGACACGACCGAGCAGGTGCGCGTCCCGATCGACGAACTGCTGGCCACCATCGCCGACCGGCTGGGGTTCTAGACGGCGCCACGCACTACGGTCGGCGGCCATGAGTCACGTCGCCATGATCGCCAAGTTCACCTGCATCGACGGAAAGCGCGACGACCTGTACACGGGTCTCGCTCCGATGCTGGACCACGTCGAGTCCGAGGAGGGCACGCTGCTGTACCAGCTCCTCGAAGACCCGAACGACGCCAACGTCGCCTACATGTACGAGCTGTACGCCGACGCCGACGCGCTGCAGGCCCACAGCACGAGCGACGTGATGAAGCAGATCATGAACGCATTCGGCGGCATCCTCGCCGGCCGGCCCGAGCTCACCATGCTCACGCCGGTGCGCGGCAAGGGTCTCTGAACGCGGACACCTGATGGCGGCGACGTACCTCGACAAGATCCTCGATCGTCATCGAGCGGTCGCCGCCGCCGACACCCGGTCGACCGAGCACCTGATCGAGCAGGCGCGGGCGGCACCGCCCACCCGCGGGTTCCGAGCTGCGCTCGCCGGGCTCGACCGTCTCGGCGTGATCGCCGAGATCAAGCGCCGGTCGCCGTCGAAGGGCGACCTCAACGCCGAGCTCGACCCGACAGAGATGGCGAGCACCTACGAACGCGGGGGTGCAGCGTGCCTGTCGGTGCTCACCGACGCGGAGCACTTCGGCGGGTCGGTCGAGGACCTGCAGGCGGCGCGAACGGCCTGCTCGCTGCCGGTGATCCGCAAGGACTTCACGGTCAGCGAACGTGACGTCCTCGACGCCCGCATCATGAGCGCCGACTGCGTGCTGTTGATCGCCGCCGCGTTGGAGCCGGCCGAACTCGCGGCGTTCCACGCCCTGGCGACCGACGTCGGCCTCGACGTCCTCGTCGAGATCCACGACGAACGCGAGCTGGAACACGCGCTCGCCGCCGAGGCGACGCTGATCGGCGTCAACCAGCGCGACCTGGTGACGTTCCAGGTCGACCACGACCGCGCCGTCCGCATGGCGGGGGTGATCCCGGATCACGCCGTCAAGGTCGCCGAGTCGGGCGTACGCGGCGCCGCCGACGCCCGCTCGTTGCGAGCCGCCGGCTACGACGCCGTCCTGGTCGGCGAGACCCTCGTCACCAGCGGTGATCCGGCCGCAGCCATCGCCGACCTGATCGGCTGATCCTCGCGCGTCGCGGTCGGTCAGGCGTTGTCGCGCTCGTAGCGCTCGAGGCCCTCGCGGATCCGACGGTTCAGCGTCTCGAGCACCATCACGCGAGCCCACTTCTTCTGTTCGCCCGACACGAGGTCCCACGGGGCGAGGTCGTGGTCGGTCTTCGCGAACATGTCCTCGATCGCCTCGGTGTACTGGTCCCACTTGTCGCGGTTGCGCCAGTCCTCGTCGTTGAGCTTCCACCGCCGGAACGGGTCTTCGCGTCGACTCTCGAACCGGTCGAGCTGTTCCTGCTTGCTCACCTGGAGCCAGAACTTGACCAGGATCACACCCTCGGCCACCAGGCTGCGTTCGAACTCGACGATCTCGTGGTACGCCCGCCGCCACTCCGCCTCGGTGGCGAAGCCCTCCACTCGCTCGACCAAGACACGTCCGTACCAGCTGCGGTCGAACACGCAGAATCCGCCGAGGCCGGGGACCTTGCTCCAGAAACGCCACAGGAAGTGATGTCGCTTCTCCCGTTCGGTGGGCTTCGCGTAGGCGTACACGTCGAAGTGACGCGGATCGAGCCGCTCGACGATGCGTCGGACCGCACCACCCTTGCCACCGGCGTCGGAGCCCTCGACGACCACGAGCAGGCCGGGCCCGATCTTGCCGTCGTTGGTCTGTCCACCGAGGTGGAGTCGCAGCGCCAAGAACTCCTTCTGGGCGGCGGCGAGGCGTGTCTCGTATTCCTCCCGATCGAGTCGCGCTGACAAGTCGAGATCGTCCAGTCGTCCCATGCGTTGACGACGATACGCGCTGCGAGGCATCGAACGGAGAATCTCCTGTGTGACCCCTGCGACGGGTACCGTGAGCGGTCGCATGTTCGTGAAGATCTGTGGCATCACCAACGAAGACGACGCCCTGCTCGCCGTCGCCATGGGAGCCGACGCGGTCGGGTTCATCTTCGCCCCCTCGCCGCGACAGGTCGCCGCCCAGGTCGTCTACGACATCACCCGCCGGCTCCCACCCGAGATCCTGACCGTCGGCGTGTTCCGCAACGAGCACCCCAAGCTCGTGGTCGACACCGCCCACCGCGCCGGCGTCAAGGCGGTGCAGCTCCACGGCCGGGAGACCGCCGAGCAGACCATGGAGGTCGCCGAGCACTTCCGGTGGGTGATCAAGGCGTTCGGCGCCGGCGACGACAACCTGCCGCGAGCCGACCAGTACGGCACCGACATGATCATGCTCGACGCTCCCGAGCCCGGGTCCGGCAAGGTGTTCGACTGGTCGCTCGCCGGGGACGCGCCCGACTCGGTGAAGCTGATCCTCGCCGGTGGGCTCACGCCGGAGAACGTGGGCGTCGCCATCACCGAGGTTCGGCCGTGGGGCGTCGACGTCGCCACCGGCGTCGAGAAGTCGCCCGGGAAGAAAGACGCCCTGGCGGTGAAGCGCTTCATCGAGAACGCCCGATCTCACGCCCCGGCGCCGTACCTCGGCGCTGACGACCTTCCATACGACTGGGACTTCGAATGACCACACTCGACGATGCACCTGCGACGCTGACGGCGCCGCCCGACACGACCGGCCGGTTCGGCGAGTTCGGCGGCCGCTTCGTGCCCGAGACGCTCGTGCCCGCCTGCCAGGAGCTCGAAGCGGCCTTCGACGAGGCCTGGGCCGACCCGGCGTTCCGGACCGAGCTGACCCGGGTGCACACCGAGTACTCGGGGCGGCCGTCGATCCTCACCGAGTGCCACAACCTGAGCGAGCAGCTCGGCATCCGGCTGATCCTCAAGCGCGAAGACCTCAACCACACCGGGTCGCACAAGATCAACAACGTCATCGGCCAGACGCTGCTCGCCAAGCGGATGGGCAAGCAGCGCATCGTCGCCGACACCGGCGCCGGCCAACACGGCGTGGCCAGTGCCACCGCAGCGGCGCTGATGGGCCTGGAGTGCACCGTGTTCATGGGAGCCGTCGACGTCGAGCGTCAGGCGCTCAACGTGTTCCGGATGAAGCTGCTCGGCGCCGAGGTGCACTCGGTCGAGAGCGGGAGCCGCACGCTGAAGGACGCCGTCAACGAGGCGATGCGGCACTGGGTGGCCAACGTGACCGACACCCACTTCTGCCTCGGCTCGGTCGTCGGCCCGCACCCGTACCCGTACATGGTGCGCCAGTTCCAGTCGATCATCGGCGACGAGGCGCACGCCCAGATCGCCGAGATGGCCGGCGCGATGCCCGACGTCGTCGTCGCCTGTGTCGGCGGTGGATCGAACGCGATGGGCATCTTCAGCGGCTTCGTCGACGAACCCGACACCCGCCTGGTCGGCGTCGAGCCGGCCGGGGGAGCGGCGGTCGGTCGCGGCGTGCCCGGTGTGGTGCACGGGATGCGCAGCAACCTGATGCAGGACGAGGTCGGTCAGGTGGAAGAAGCCGTCTCGATCTCCGCCGGCCTCGACTATCCCGGCGTCGGGCCCGAGCACTCGTACCTGGCGTCGATCGGCCGGGCCGAGTACCCGTCGGTGACCGACGACGAGGTGATCGAGGCGTTCCAGCTCTTCTCGCGTGCCGAGGGCATCATCCCGGCGCTCGAGTGCGCCCACGCCGTCGCGTGGATCACACGGGAGGCGCCGAACATGCAGGGCCAGACGGTGCTGATGAACCTGTCGGGTCGTGGCGACAAGGACGTCGCGCAGATGATGGACATCCTCGCGGACCAGATCTGATGGCTGTCGACATCGCGTCCGACGTCCCGGCCGACGCGGGTCTCGGCCGCCTCGAGACCGAGTTCCGGGCCAAACGGGCCGTCGGCCGCAAGCTGCTGGTGCCCTACGTCACCGGCGGCTACCCGGGCTGGCAGGACGCGATCCGGGCCTGTGCTGCCAACGGCGCCGACGGCGTCGAGATCGGCATCCCGTTCTCCGATCCGGTGATGGACGGCCCGGTCATCCAGCAGGCGTCCCAGGCGGCGCTCGAGCGCGGGGTCACCCCGACGTCGATCCTCGACGAGGTGCCGGCGCTCGACGTCGACATCCCCCTCGCGGTGATGACCTACTACAACCTCGTGCACCATCCCGGCCCCACCCGGTTCGCCGCCCAGCTGAAGCGGGCCGGCATCAGCGCCGCGATCCTCCCCGACCTCCCGCTGGAGGAGTCCGGCCCCTGGTGTGACGCCGCCGACGCCGAGGGGATCGAGACGATCATGCTGGCTGCGCCAACCGCGCCGGACGACCGGCTGCCCCGGGTGGCGGCACGTTCCCGCGGCTTCGTGTACTCGGTCGGGTTGCTCGGCGTGACCGGTGAACGAGAGTCGCTGGCCGAGACCGCGACGGCGCTCGCCGCGCGGTTGAAGCAGATCACCGACACGCCCGTGCTGGTCGGCGTCGGGGTGTCGAACGCCGAGCAGGCACATCAGGCGACCCGGGTCGCCGACGGGGTGATCCAGGGAGCCAGCGTCGTGCGCCGCCTCATGGACTCGGGCCCCGACGCGGTCGGCGACTACGTCGCGGAGGTCCGCGCCGCCATCGACGCCCCGTAGAGACTGTTACGCCAGGGGTCAGACCCCCGGCGTAACACCTAGATCCCGAACGCCGGCCCGTCGAAGCGGTTGCGGGTGGTGAACGACTCCACGGCGTTGCGCTTGAGCTTGGTCGGCTGGTGGACAGGATGGCCGAGGAAGATCGTGGTGACGAGCGCGTGGTGGTCGGGGAGCGCCAGCGCGGGTGCTGCGGCCGGCTCGACGCGGCTGAGGAAGGTGGTCATCACCCCGCCGAGGCCGTGAGCGCGAGCCGACAGCATCAGATTCCAGCAGAACGGGTAGATCGACGCCCCGCCCGTGACCGGCGGACGGTCGAGCTCGGCGTCCATCATCGCCACGTTCGACAGGTCGACGGCGACGGCGAGCACGACCGGGATCGAGTCGATGTTCGCCAGGAGCGCGTTGGCCTTGTTCGGGCTGATGGCGTCGGGCTTCACGTAGTCGACGGCGTTGAACGGTGTCCCGCCCACCGCAGCCGTCTCGAGGTATTCGTCCCAGACCGGCTGCATCAGCGTCGCCAGCTCGTGGCGCAGCACCCGGTCGTCGACGACGGCGACGCGCCACGGTTGGCGGTTGCCGCCCGACGGCGCGAACCGTGCGTCGTCGAGGATGCTCGCGATCGTCGCGTCGTCGACCGGCTCGTCGGTGAAATCCCTGACCGTGCCGTTCGTACGGATCGCCTCGCGAATGTCCATGCCGCCGGACGGTAGCCGTTACGCCGGGGGTCTGACCCCTGGCGTAACGATCAGTTGGCGGCGGCGACCTTCTGGCGGACGATGTTGAGTGCCGATCCGGCCTCGAACCACTCGACCTGCTCCGGGCTGAAGGTGTGCACCGCTTCGAAGTCGACCGTCGTGCCGTCGGGCTTGACGATCTGGCAGCGCACGTTCTCACCCGGCACCGGCGGGAGGCCGAGCACGTTGATGCGGTCGTCCTCCTCGATCAGCTCGTAGGTGTCGGGATCGGCGAACGTCAGCGGCAACAGCCCCTGCTTCTTGGCGTTGGTCTCGTGGATGCGGGCGAACGAGCGGGCCAGGATCACCAGGCCGCCACGGAACCGGGGCTCCATCGCCGCGTGCTCACGCGACGAGCCCTCGCCGTAGTTGCGGTCGCCGATCGCCACCCAGTTGATGCCCGCTTCGTGATACCGCATGGCGATCTCGGGATACGGGCGGGTCTCGCCGTCGGTGATGTCCTTGCCCGTCCCGGCCTCGCCGGTGAAGGCGTTGACGGCGCCGGCGAACAGGTTGCCGGAGATGTTCTCGAGGTGGCCGCGGTACTTCAACCACGGGCCGGCGGCGGAGATGTGGTCGGTGGTGCACTTGCCCTGCGCCTTCATCAGCACCGGCAGGCCGGTGTAGTCATCGCCGTCCCAGGCCAGGAACGGCGCGAGCAGTTGCAGGCGATCCGACGTCGGCGACACGACGACCTCGACGTCGGAGCGGTCGGCCGGAGGAGCGGTGTAGGTGTCGACGCCCGGGTCGTAGCCGGCGTCCGGCAACACCTCGCCGACCGGCTCGACGAGCGTGATCTCGGTGCCGTCGGGGGCGGTGATCGTGTCGACGATCGGGTCGAAGTCGAGGCGTCCGGCCAGCGCGATCGCCAGCACCGTGTCGGGCGACGTGACGAAGCTGAGGGTCTTCGCCGAGCCGTCGTTGCGCTTCGGGAAGTTGCGGTTGAACGAGTTCACGATCGTGTTCGGCCGGCCGGTGATCGACTCGGGCCGTGACCACTGGCCGATGCACGGGCCGCACGCGTTGGCGAGCACGGTCGCGCCGATCGCCTCGAGGTCGGCGAGCAGGCCGTCGCGTTCGATCGTGGCGCGTACCTGCTCCGAGCCGGGTGTGATCAGGAGTTCGCACTTGGCGGTCAGCCCGACCGCAGCAGCCTGGCGCGCGATCGAGGCGACGCGGGTGATGTCCTCGTACGAGCTGTTGGTGCACGAGCCGATCAGGCACGCCGAGGGCTCCAGCGGCCAGTCGTTCTCGCGGGCAGCGGCGCCGACGCCGGCGGCGCCGACCCGGTGGGCGCGGTCGGGGGAGTGGGGGCCGTTGATCAGCGGCTTGAGCTCGTCGAGGTCGATCTCGATCAGCTCGTCGTAGGACGCTCCCTCGTCGGCGCGCAGGTGCTCGGCGACCTTGCCCGCGGCATCGGCGATGGCTTCACGGCCCGTCGCCTTGAGGTAGGCGGCCATGTTGGCGTCGTACGGGAAGTGGGAGGTGGTGGCGCCGATCTCGGCGCCCATGTTGCAGATCGTCGCCTTGCCGGTCGCCGAGATCGAATCGGCGCCGGGACCGAAGTACTCGACGATCGCACCCGTGCCGCCTTCGACGGTGAGGATGCGGGCCACTTCGAGGATGACGTCCTTCGGGCTCGACCACCCGCTGAGCGTGCCGGTGAGCTTGACGCCGATCACCTTCGGCCAGCGGACGTTGAACGGGAACCCGGTCATCACGTCGACAGCGTCGGCGCCACCGACGCCGATCGCCACCATGCCCAGACCCCCGGCGTTCGGGGTGTGGCTGTCGGTGCCGATCATCATGCCGCCGGGGAAGGCGTAGTTCTCGAGCACGACCTGGTGGATGATGCCGGAGCCGGGACCCCAGAAGCCGATGCCGTACTTGGCCGACACCGAACGCAGGAAGTCGTAGACCTCCTTGTTGGTGTCGATCGCGACGTCCAGATCGATGTCGGCGCCGACCTTGGCCTGGATCAGGTGATCGCAGTGCACGGTCGAGGGAACGGCGGCCTCCGGCAGGCCGGCGGTCATGAACTGCAGCAGCGCCATCTGGGCGGTGGCGTCCTGCATGGCGACGCGGTCCGGATGGAAGTCGTTGTAGGTGACGCCGCGCTCGATGTCGACCTCGGGATCGGCGAGATGGTTGATCAGGATCTTCTCGGTGAGCGTCAGCGGGCGATCGAGGCGCTCGCGGCCGCGGGCGACACGCTCGGGCAGGCTGGCGTAGACGCTCTCGACGAGTTCGATGGGGGTGGTGGCGCCGTGCTGAGTCATGTAGACAACTATAATACAAGTCGACGGCCGTGCAACAGATCCGACGACAGAGCAGGGGCTCACCATGAGGAAGATCCGCTACCAGGAGATCGCCGACGAGCTGCGGCGGCGCGCGCTGACGGCCCCCGCCGGTTCGGTCCTGCCGTCGGAGGCCGAGATGTCCGAGGAGTTCGCTGCCTCACGCGTCACCATCCGGCGCTCGTTGGAGCTGCTGCGTGACGAGGGGTTGATCGCCGCCCGTCAGGGCTTCGGCTGGTTCGTCGCCGCCGAGCCCGTGCGCCAGAGCCTCGAGTCGCTCGCCACCATCGAGTCCCACGTCGAGGGTGTCGGCAAGCTCTCGGAGCGCAAGATCGAGGAGTTCGCGTTCGAAGCGGCGCCCCCGCGCGTCGCTCGGGTGCTCGGCGTCGATCAGGTCCTGCGGGTCAAGCGGGTCAACCTCGCCGACGGCGAGCCGTTCGCCGTCGTCACCGTGTGGTGCCCGGCGGAACTCGGCGCGACACTCTCGCGACGCGACGTCGAGCGGCGACCGTTCTACGAACTGCTCGACGTCGACCTGCACGGGGCGACCCAGTCGATCGCTGCCGACCTCGTCGAGCCGGCCGATGCGCCGTTGCTCGGCGTTCCGGCAGGGTCACCGGTGCTGCGCTGCCAGCGGATCACGACCGATCGTTCGGGCGCGCCGGTCCTCGTCAGCGAGCACATCTTCCCGGCGCACCGCACCGAGTTCGTGGTCGACCTCCCGCAAGCCGAGCCGTCGATGACCCCCAGCGGCCTGCGCATCGTCGAGTAGCTCTACGCTCGACACCGTGGGAATGATCAACACGTTCCGGTCGGTGGTCCAGTTCGAGAAGCTCTCAGTGGACCCCGTCGAGCGGCGCCTGCGGAAGTGCGCCAGCGTCGAGGACTTCCGCCGTGTGGCGAAGCGGCGGCTGCCGCACGGGGTGTTCGACTACATCGACGGCGGCGCCGAGGACGAACGCACCCTGGTCGACAACGTGGCCGCGTTCGGCCGCTACGGCTTCCAGCCCCGCATCCTGCGCGACGTCTCGCGGCTCGACACGTCCTCGACGATCTTCGGCCGTGCCGTGTCGATGCCCCTGATCCTGGCGCCCACCGGGTTCACGCGGATCGCTCACTCCCAGGGAGAACTCGCCGTGACCCGGGCAGCGGACCGGGCCGGGATCCCGTGCTCGCTGTCGACGATGGGTACCCGCTCGATCGAGGAGCTGGCTGCGGTCGGCAGCGGCGACAAGTGGTTCCAGATCTACACCTGGAAGGACCGCTCGTTGGTGAGAGAACTCGTCGACCGGGCGAGCAGTGCCGGCTTCACGGCGGTGTGGCTGACCGTCGACACCGCGGTCCTGGGTCGGCGCGAGCGCGATGTCCGCCGCGGCATGACGCTGCCGCCGAAGATCGGCCCGGGCACGATCGTCGACGGTGCGATCCATCCGGGATGGACGTGGGACTTCCTGCGCAACGACCCGATCACGTTCGCCAACGTGGTCGGACTGAGCGACGAGGACGGGAGTACGGCGGTGACATTGTCGGAGCACATGGCCCGACAGTTCGACCCCGCGCTGTCGTGGGACGACGTCGACTGGCTGCGATCCGTCTGGGACGGCCCGATCGTGCTCAAGGGCGTGCAGACCGTCGCCGACGCAAAGCAGGCGGTCTCCGCAGGCGTCGACGGCATCGCGTTGTCGAACCACGGCGGCCGCCAGCTCGACGACGCGCCGGCGCCGATCGACCTCGTCGAACCCGTGCGTGACGAGATCGGCGACGGCGCGGCGATCATCTGCGACGGCGGGGTGCGGCGGGGGAGCGACATCGTGAAGGCCCTGGCGCTCGGCGCCGACGCCGTCTCGATGGGGAGGCCGTACCTCTACGCCCTCGGTGCAGGAGGGGAACGCGGCGTCGACCAGCTCCTGGCGTTCATGCGCGAGGGGATGGAGCGGACCATGGCGCTGAACGGCGTGAGGACGGTCGCCGAGATCGACCGCTCGCTCGTCACCCGCAAGACCTGACCTCCCGCGCGTCCGTGCGCGTCGGGGTCGGGTCCGGACGGGCAGGAGCTCGGGGTCCGGGTGATGCCCGGGGTGCGTCGGGATGCGAGACTCGTTAGATGTCCGATCGTGTGCTCATCTCCGTCGTCGACGGCGTCGCCGACGTCGTGTTCAACCGTGCCGACAAGCGCAACGCCCTCGACAATGCGATGTTCTCGGCGATCGCCGAGGCGGGGGAGCGGCTGAAGTCCGAACCCGGCGTGCGCGCCGTGGTCCTGTCGGGCGATGGTGCCTCGTTCTGTGCCGGGCTCGACTTCTCGTCGTTCCAGGCGATGGCCGGCGGCGACGACGCGGCGAGCGCGGCCACACGCTCCGACGGCAATCCCGGCCAGATGGACGGCGACCGCATCACGCACCTCGGCCAGCAGGTGTGCTGGGTGTGGCAGGAACTCGAGGTGCCCGTGATCGCTGCCGTGCACGGTCACGCGCTCGGTGGGGGCCTCCAGATCGCGCTCGGCGCCGACATCCGCATCGTGCACCCCGACACGAAGATGTCGGTGCGCGAGGTCTACTGGGGCCTGGTGCCCGACATGACCGGTACGTTCGTGCTCTCCAAGCTCGTGCGTCCCGACATCGCCAAGGAGCTCACCTTCACCGCCCGGGTCTTCGACGGCGCCGAGGCCGCCCAGCTGGGTCTCGTCACCAAGCTGAGCGACACCCCCCGCCACGACGCGTTGGCGATGGCCCGAGAGATCGCGGCGATGAGCCCCGGTGCGGTCCGGGGCTCGAAGGCGCTGTTCAACCGGATGCTCGCCGACGGTGCCGCCGAACAGTTCGCCGCCGAACGCCGCACGATCGGCGCCCAGATCGGCACCCCGAACCAGATCGAAGCGGTCATGGCCGGCTTCGAGAAGCGCCCCGCCGTCTTCGCCGACGTCTGAATTGCAGCCGTCACCCCGAGAACCGGCTCTGACCCCTGGTGCAATCAGGTCGTCCAGAAGGCTCGGAGGCGATCGACGAAGCGGTCGGGGTCGACCAGATGGGGGTAGTGGCCGTGGTCGGGCCAGTACTCCACCGTGCTGTGGGCGATCCGCTCGGCCAGCCAGTCGGCGTAGCCGTCGCCGGGGTCGATGCCGAACAGTGCCAGATACGCCACATCCCTGCCGGCGTAGCCGACCAGCGCAGCGTCGACGGTGGCGGCGATCGACTCGACGGGCTCGGAGAGCAGCAGCTCCCAGACGCCGAGCACCACCTCGTGGTCGGCGCGGCGCAGCGCATTGATCCGGGCGGATTCGTCGGCTGACAACCGCTCACCCATCATCGTCTCGAACATGGCGTCGACGACGAGCTGGTACTGCTGCGGATCGCGCAGCATCGGCTCCGCCGGCACGAGTTGCGTCTTGAACGAGTCGAGCTGCAACGACTGGTCGACGTCGACGACCGACGCCACGTCGAGCGCCGAGCCGGCCGCCGTCACGACCGCCCCGCCGAGCGAATGGCCGACGAGGTGCGGTCGCTCCACGCCGGCGGCGGCGACGACGGCGGCGACGTCGCCGGCCATGGCGCCCAGGTCGTAGGTCGCTGCACTCGCCGACTCCCCGTGACCCCGCAGGTCGAGCGTGATCACCTCGTTGGTCGTCGCCAGCCGCTCGGTCACGGGGTCGAACGAGGCCGCCGACTCGGTGATGCCGTGCACGAGCACGACCGGGTCGCCCGACCCGGTTCGACTCCAGGCGATCGGGGTCCGGTCGGCGGCAGTGGCGGTGTGCTGATGGCGCATCCGGGCAGTGTCGCGCGGCGAACGGGGTGGCAGGCGTACCCGGATCACGAGCGAACGATCTTTCCGTCGCGGCCCGAGGACCCCTATGCTGTGTCTTCCCCGCTTCGAGCCAGCGTCGTCTCGAGCGAAGTGACCGGTCACCCCAGTGCTGCGGCCCGGTCCGCCGACTTCGTTCAACTCCGACTCGTGGATGTGATGATGCAGAAGCCACCCGGCCCGATCGGGCTGTACGACCCTCGCAACGAGCACGACTCCTGCGGTGTGTCGTTCGTCGCCAACCTGAAGGGCGTTCGCTCCAACGAACTGGTGCTCACCGGGCTCAAGGCGCTCACGAACATGGAGCACCGGGGCGCCACCGGCGCCGAGCCGGACACCGGTGACGGTGCCGGCATCCTGATCCAGGTTCCCGACGCCTTCCTGCGCGCGGTGGTCGAGTTCGAACTGCCGCCCGCCGGGGCCTACGCGGCGGGAATCGCATTCCTGCCTGCCGAGGCCGAGTCGTGCGAGAAGGCGATGGACGCCATCGAAGCGACGGTCGACGACGTCGGGCTCGCCGTGCTCGGCTGGCGAGACCTGCCGACGAACCCCGACTGCCTCGGCGCCACGGCACGGGCGGCCATGCCGACGTTCAAGCAGCTGTTCGTCTCCGACCCGAACGGCTCGACCGGGATCGATCTCGACCGCAAGGCGTTCGTCGCCCGCAAGCGCAGCCGCCGCGAGCTCGTCGGCGAACTCGACACGTACTTCACGTCGCTGTCGTCGCGCACGATCGTCTACAAGGGCATGCTGACCACGCCGCAGCTCAGCGAGTTCTTCCCCGACCTGCTCGACCCCCGCGTCGAATCCGCACTGCTGCTCGTGCACTCACGGTTCTCGACCAACACCTTCCCGTCGTGGCCGCTGGCCCACCCGTACCGCTTCGTCGCCCACAACGGCGAGATCAACACCGTCCAGGGCAACCAGAACTGGATGCGCGCCCGCGAGGCGATGCTCGAATCCGAGGCCCTGCCCGGCATCGAGCGGGCGTTCCCGATCTGCACCCCCGGTTCGTCCGACACCGCCCGTTTCGACGAGGTCCTGGAGTTGCTGCACCTCGGCGGGTACCCGATCCACCACGCCATGTTGATGATGATCCCCGAGGCGTGGGAGAACCACGAGACGATGTCGCAGGAGCAGCGCGACTTCTACCGGTTCCACGCCGCGATGATGGAGCCCTGGGACGGCCCGGCCAGCGTCGCCTTCACCGATGGCGAGGTCATCGGCGCCGTGCTCGACCGCAACGGCCTGCGCCCGAGCCGCTACTGGGTGACCGACGACGATCTCGTCGTGATGGCCTCGGAGGTCGGTGTCATCGACGTCGACCCGTCCAAGATCGTCGCCAAGGGCCGCTTGCAGCCCGGCAAGATGTTCCTGATCGACACCCGCCAGGGCCGCATCGTCGCCGACGACGAGATCAAGTCGGAGCTCGCCGCACTGCACCCGTACGGGGAGTGGCTCGAGGCCGGCATGATCGCCCTCGACGACCTGCCCGAGCGCGAACACGTCGTGTTCAGCCACGACAGCGTGCTGCGCCGCCAGCAGATGTTCGGCTACACCCACGAAGAGCTCAAGATCCTGATCTCGCCGATGGCCGCCAGCGGTGGCGAAGCGTTGGGCTCGATGGGCACCGACACGCCGATCGCCGTTCTCTCGACGCGTCCACGGCTGCTGTTCGACTACTTCACGCAGTTGTTCGCCCAGGTCACCAATCCGCCGCTCGACGCCATCCGCGAAGAGGTCGTCACCGCGGTGTCGTCGTCGGTCGGACCCGAGGCCAACCTGCTCGAACCCGGCCCGGAGAGCTGTCGACAACTGTCGTTGCCGTTCCCGATCATCGACAACGACGATCTCGCCAAGATCATCCACATCAACGACGACGGGAACCACCCCGGCCTGCAGGCCAAGGTGCTCTCGGGTCTCTACCGCGTGGGCGATGGCGGCGCCGGCCTGCGGACGGCGCTCGACCGGATCTGTGCCCAGGCGTCCGAGGCGATCGAGGCGGGGGCACGGATCATCGTGCTGTCGGACCGCAACGCCGACAGCGTCGACGCCCCGATCCCGTCGCTGCTGCTCACCGCCGCCGTCCACCACCACCTCGTACGCACCAAGCAGCGCACGATGGCGGGCCTGATCGTCGAAGCCGGTGACGCCCGCGAAGTGCACCACATGGCGCTCCTCATCGGCTACGGCGCCGGAGCCATCAACCCGTATCTGGCCTTCGAGTCGATCGAGGACCTGATCGCCCAGGACATGCACGGCCTCGGGTCGATGGACCCCCGCCAGGCGGTGCAGAACTACATCAAGGCCTGCGGCAAGGGCGTGCTCAAGGTCATGTCGAAGATGGGTGTGTCGACGGTGGCCTCGTACACGGGTGCCCAGATCTTCGAGGCGATCGGTCTCGGCCAGACCGTCGTCGACGCCTACTTCACCGGCACGATCTCCCAGCTCGGCGGCATCGGCCTCGACGAGATCGCCGCCGAGGTGGCGGCCCGCCATGCCATGGCCAACCCGTCGCGTCCCGAAGAACGCGCCCACCGCAAGCTCGAACTCGGCGGCGAGTACCAGTGGCGTCGCGAGGGTGAGCTCCACCTGTTCAATCCCGAGACCGTGTTCAAGCTCCAGCACGCCACGCGCTCGAAGCGCTACGACATCTTCAAGGAGTACACCTCCAAGGTCGACGACCAGTCAGAACGCCTGATGACCCTGCGGGGGCTGTTCCGCTTCGGCGACGACCGGCAGCCGGTGCCGATCGAGGAGGTCGAGCCGGTCGGCGAGATCGTCAAGCGGTTCTCGACCGGTGCGATGAGCTACGGCTCGATCTCGGCAGAGGCCCACGAGACGCTGGCCGTGGCCATGAACCGCCTCGGTGCCAAGTCGAACACCGGCGAGGGCGGCGAGGACGTCGACCGGCTCTACGACCCGCAACGCCGGTCGTCGATCAAGCAGGTCGCGTCGGGTCGGTTCGGGGTGACCTCGGAGTACCTGACCAACTCCGACGACATCCAGATCAAGATGGCCCAGGGTGCCAAGCCCGGTGAGGGCGGCCAGCTCCCCGGTCACAAGGTCTATCCGTGGATCGCGGCGACACGGCACTCGACCCCCGGCGTCGGCCTGATCAGCCCGCCGCCGCACCACGACATCTACTCGATCGAAGACCTCAAGCAGCTGATCCACGACCTGAAGAACGCGAACCCAGCGGCACGGGTGCACGTCAAGCTCGTCGCCGAGACCGGTGTCGGCACGGTGGCCGCCGGCGTGTCGAAGGCCAAGGCCGACGTCGTGTTGATCTCCGGTCACGACGGCGGCACCGGGGCCAGCCCGCTCACGTCGCTGAAGCACGCGGGCGGCCCCTGGGAGCTCGGCCTCGCCGAGACCCAGCAGACGCTGCTGCTCAACGGCCTGCGCGACCGGATCGTCGTGCAGACCGACGGTCAGATGAAGACCGGCCGTGACGTCGTGATCGCGGCGCTGCTCGGCGCCGAGGAGTACGGCTTCGCCACCGCACCGCTCGTCGTGTCGGGCTGCATCATGATGCGCGTCTGCCACCTCGACACGTGCCCCGTCGGGATCGCGACGCAGAACCCCGAACTGCGGGCGCGGTTCTCCGGTGAGCCCGAGTTCGTCGAGACGTTCTTCGAGTACGTCGCCGAGGAGGTCCGCGAGCTGATGGCCGAACTCGGCTTCCGCACGATGGACGAGATGATCGGTCACGTCGAGGCGCTCGACACCCGTCGGGCGATCGAGCACTGGAAGGCGTCGGGGCTCGACATCAGCCCCATCCTCGCCGTGCCCCAGAACCCCTACGGTCAGACGATGATCCAGAGCGTCGGCCAGGATCACGGTCTCGACGAGGCACTCGACCAGCAGCTGATCGAGCTCGCGCGACCGGCGATCGAGGACGGCCACCGCGTGACGATCGACCTGCCGGTCCGCAACGTCAACCGGACCGTCGGCACGCTGCTCGGCCACGAGGTGACCAAGAAGTGGAAGGGCGCCGGCCTGCCCGACGGCACGATCGACATCACGCTGACCGGATCGGCCGGCCAGAGCCTCGGAGCGTTCGTGCCCGCGGGCATCCAGATCCGCCTCCTCGGTGACGCCAACGACTACGTCGGCAAGGGCCTGTCGGGTGGGCGGATCATCGTGCATCCCCACCCGGTCGCCCCCTTCGTCGCCGAGGAGCAGATCATCGCCGGCAACGTGATCGCCTACGGTGCCACCGGCGGCGAGGTGTTCCTGCGGGGCGTCGTCGGCGAGCGATTCTGCGTTCGCAACTCCGGTGCCACGGCGGTCAGCGAAGGCGTCGGCGACCACGGCTGCGAGTACATGACCGGTGGGCGCGTCGTCGTTCTCGGGCCGACGGGCCGCAACTTCGGCGCCGGGATGTCGGGAGGGATCGCCTACGTGTACGACCCCGACGAGGTCTTCGCCGCCAAGGTCAACTACGAGATGGTCGAGCTCGAGGCGCTCGACGACACCGACGTCGAGTTCCTCCGCGACACGATCGCCCGGCACCGCGAGTTGACCGGCTCCGCCGTCGCGGCGCGGATCCTCGACACGTGGGGCACCGCGGTGGGCACGTTCCGCAAGGTGATGCCGAAGGACTACAAGCGGGTGCTGACGGTGATCGCCGAGTCGAAGGCCGCCGGCCTCGACGACACCCAGACCGTCGACAAGATCATGGAGGCTGCTCGTGGGTGAGCCAACAGGGTTTCTCAAGTGGGAGCGGGAGACGCCGCAGATGCGGCCGGTCCCGGTGCGGCTGCGGGACTGGAAGGAGGTGTACGAGGACTTCGACCCCGAGGCCCTCAAGCACCAGGCCGGGCGCTGCATGGACTGCGGCATCCCGTTCTGCAACAACGGCTGCCCGCTCGGCAACCTGATCCCCGACTGGAACGACCTCGTCTACCGCGACCACTGGCGAGACGCCATCGAACGCCTGCACGCCACCAACAACTTCCCCGAGTTCACCGGCCGGCTGTGCCCGGCACCGTGCGAGTCGGCGTGCGTGCTCGGCATCAACCAGAACCCGGTGGCCATCAAGCAGGTCGAGGTCGAGATCATCGACCGAGCCTGGGAGGAAGGGTGGGTCGCGCCACACGTGCCCGCCGTGCGCACCGGCAAGCGCGTCGCGGTCATCGGCTCGGGTCCGGCCGGGCTGGCGGCAGCACAGCAGCTGACCCGCGCCGGACACGACGTCGTCGTGCTCGAACGAGCCGACCGCATCGGTGGCCTGCTGCGGTACGGCATCCCCGAATTCAAGATGGAGAAGCACCACATCGACCGGCGCGTCGCCCAGATGGAGGCCGAGGGCACCGAGTTCCGCACCAACGCCGTCGTCGGCGACAACGTCGACATCGAGGTGCTGCGTGCCTCGCACGACGCGATCGTGCTCGCCTGCGGTGCGACCGCCTGGCGAGATCTCCCGATCCCGGGCCGGCAGCTCGATGGCATCCACCAGGCGATGGAGTACCTGCCGTACGCCAATCGGGTACAGCTCGGCGATCTCGAACGGTCGCCGATCGACGTCAACGGCAAGCACGTCGTCATCATCGGTGGCGGTGACACCGGCGCCGACTGCCTCGGCACCGCCCACCGCCAGGGAGCGGCGTCGGTGACCCAGCTGGAGATCCTCCCGAAGCCGCCCGAGCACCGCGGCCCGAACAACCCCTGGCCCCAGTACGCGATGACCTACAAGGTCACCTCGGCGCATGCCGAGGGTGGTGAACGCCTCTTCAGCGTGAACACCGAGGAGTTCATCGACGACGGCAGCGGACGCGTGCGAGCGCTGCGGCTGCACGAGGTGGAACTCGTCGACGGCGCGTTCGTCAAGGTCGAGGGCACCGACCACGAGATCGAAGCCGACTTCGTGTTCCTCGCGCTCGGCTTCGTCGGACCGGAGAAGGGCTCCTGGCTCGAGGGTCTCGGGTTGGAGTACGACGCGAGGGGCAACGTCGCCCGCGACGACCGGTACATGACCAACCAGCACGGCCTGTTCGTCGCCGGCGACATGGGCCGGGGACAGAGCCTGATCGTGTGGGCGATCGCCGAGGGTCGCGCGGCCGCCGCCGGGGTCGACGCCCACCTGATGGGAGACACCCGTCTGCCGGTGCCCATCAGTCCGACCGAGCGACCGCTGGTGTGACGGTCGTCGCACGGTCGGTGAGATCACGGTGAGATGACGACGGGCTGACCAGCATCGGGATCACCGTGCGCCTACGCTGGGCGCCATGAGTTCGTCACGCCCGCGTCGACTCGCGGCCATCGTCGGTCCCGTGCTCGTCGGCGCATTCGTCATGGCATCGTGCGGCACCGCCGACGATGCCTCCACCCAGTCCACCATCGACCTGAGCGGCTCGTCCACCGCGTTCGTGGTTCGCCCCCCGGCGACCACGGTGCCCACGACCGAGGCCGCCACCGCCGGCGCCGTCGTCGAGACCGAGCAGGAGTACGTCGTGCAGGCCGGCGACACACCGATCGGTGTGGCGAACAGGTTCGGGGTCTCGCTCGACGACCTGGTGGCCTACAACGAGTGGCCGACGGCGGCACTGCCGTTCCCCGGCGAGACGATCAGGATCCCGCCCGGCGGGACCGTGCCCGGCGCCGAGCCGGCGGCCGCCACCGACACCGCCACCGACACCGACACCGACACCGACACCGACAGTGCCGAGCCGGCCGCCACGATCCCCGACGCCGGCGACAACTGCGCGCCGGGCTCGTACACGATCGAGGAGGGCGACACCACACG
>JAWLFC010000159.1:0-5358 GCA_041685755.1 Ilumatobacteraceae bacterium | reverse complement strand
CCTCGTCGTCGCCACCGACGATCGCGGTGGGGCGATCGCCGCACGACTGGTGTGGATGCTGCGGATCATCGGACGCGACGCCGTCCTGCTCGACGGTGGCCTCGCCGCGTGGGAAGGACACGTCGAGACCGGACCGGGCGCCGACAGGGCACCGGTCGAGCGAACTGCTGCGGCCTGGCCCGACGGTGCGACCGCCGACGCCGACGACGTCGCCGAGCACCTCGCGGCTGGCGGCGTTGTCATCGACAGCCGCGAGCCGGCGCGCTACGCCGGTGAGACCGAGCCGATCGACGCCGTCGCCGGACACGTTCCGGGCGCGGTCAACGTGCCGTTCGCCCCGAACCTCGGCGCCGACGGTCGCTTCCGGCCGACCGACGAGCTCGCCGGGCGTTTCGCCGCAGCGGCCGACGACGACCGCCCGATCGTGTACTGCGGCTCGGGTGTGACGGCGTGCCACAACGCGCTGGCGATGGAACACGCCGGGCTCGGGCGGCCCCGTGTGTACGTCGGTTCGTGGTCGGGATGGTCGGCCGACCCGGAGCGACCCGTGGCCACGGGTACCGAACCGTGACGTGAGCACCACCGAACTCGGCATCGTCCTGGTGGCGGTCGTCATCGGCGCGATCGCCAAGGCGGTGACCGGGATGGGCCTGCCGCTGATCGCCATCCCGATCGCGTCGCTGTTCGTCGACGTCGACACCGCGATCGTCGTCATCGCCTTCCCGAACGTGCTCGCCAACCTCGTCCTCGCCGCCCGTGAACGCCACAGTTACCCCGAGACCCGCGACCTGCCGGTCCTCGCCGCGAGCGGCATCGTCGGCGCCGTGGTCGGCGCGCTGCTGCTGGTCAGCGTCCCCGAAACACCCCTCGTCGTCGCCGTGATCGTGGCGATCGTCGGCTACATCGTGGTGTTCTTCGCCCACCCCGAGCTGCGCACGACCCCGGCACGGTCGAAGCGTCTGGCGCCGCTGGTCGGTGGTGTCGCCGGGCTCTTCCAGGGTGGCGTGGGCATCTCCGGCCCGATCGTCGGGTCGTGGATCCACAGCTACCGCCTGGGCCGCAGTGCCCACATCCTGTCGGTGACGTCACTGTTCTTCATCACCGGACTCGCCCAACTCGTCGTCCTGGTCGGCTCGGGAGAGCTGGCCGGTCGCGTGCCGGCGACCCTGCTCGCCTGCATCCCCGTCTTCGCGTCGATCCCGATCGGGACCCGGCTGCGCGATTCGGTCTCGGTGCGCGGCTTCGATCTCGCCATCGTGGGCATGCTCGGCGTGTCGGCGCTCGCCCTGCTCGTCCAGACGTTCGCCTGAGGGGCGGTCCCGATGGCCGTCCCCGATAGCGTGAAGTCCAACCAACCACCGGGGAGCTCGCGGAATCGGCGGGCTGAGAGGGTGACCGTCCGTCACCGACCCGAGAACCTGATCCGGATAATGCCGGCGGAGGAATCGTGAACGAACACATCGTCATCATCACCGGGGCCTCCCCGATCGACCCCGCCGTGGTCTCGCTCATTCCCGACGACGCCGTGCTGATGGCCGTCGACGGCGGCCTCGACCACGCGCTCGCCGCCGGGTTGTCGCCGACACACCTGGTCGGCGACCTCGACTCGGTCACCACCGAGGGCCTGGCCTGGGCCGCCCGCAACGCTGCGATCGAGCGCCACCCCACCGACAAGGACCGTACCGACACCGAACTGGCGCTGCTGCTGGCGGCGACGTTCGACCCGAGCCGCATCACCCTGATCGGCGGCGGCAACCGGCTCGACCACACCTTCGCCGGCATCGGCGCCCTGGGTGCACTCGTCGTGACGAGCGTGCCCGTGCTCGAGGCGTGGTGGGACGCCCAACACGTCAGCGTCGTGCAGGGCCCGGGTTCGGCTGCGCTCAGCCTGCGGCCCGGTTCGACGCTGTCGTTGCTCGCACTGCACGGGCCGTGCACCCGTGTCACCCTGCGCAACGCCCGCTGGGAACTCGAGGCGATCGACATCGATCCGCTGATCGGCCTCGGCGTCAGCAACGAGGTCCCCGACGGCGACGAACCGGTCGTGGTCGAGGTGTCGCTCGCCGGCGGAACGCTCACCATCTTCGACGTGCCCGACGAACGAACCGGCGACGAGCAGGCGGAGGTCGGACGATGACCCGGCGCATCCCGCTCCCTGGCCGACGACTCGCCGCCGCCGGCCTCGCCGCCGTGATGGTCCTGGCCGCCTGTGGCTCCGACGACGATGCCACCCCAGCCACGACCGACACCGTCACGCTCGTCACCTACGAGTCGTTCCCGGAGGCCGACACCTCCCTGAACGCGGCACTGGCGTCGTTCACGCAGACCACGGGCATCGACGTCGAGATCCTCGTCGCCGGCGACACCGGCACCATGCTGGCGAAGGCGGCGCTGACCGCCGGCAACCCCGAGGGTGACGTGATGTGGGGCATCGACAACTCGCTGCTCTCCCGGGCGATCGACGAGAACGTGTTCGAGCCCTACCTCGCGACGCCGATCGCCGACGGCAGCGTGACGATCGCGGACGAGTTCCTCGAGTTGGTTCCCGATGCCGAGGCCACCCCGGTCGACTACGGCGACGTGTGCGTCAACTACGACATCGCCTGGTTCGCCGAACGCGACCTCGATCCGCCGAGCAGCCTCGCCGACCTCACCGATCCCACCTACGCCGGGATGCTCGCCGTGCAGAACCCGGCCACGTCGTCACCGGGCCTCGCGTTCCTCCTCGCCACGATCCACGAATACGGCCTCGAAGGTTGGCAGGACTACTGGCGGGCACTCGGCGAGAACGGCGTCGAGGTCGTCGAGGGCTGGACCGAGGCCTACTACGAACGCTTCACGTGGGCCGGCGGCGGCCCGACGCCGATGGTGGTCAGCTACGGCTCCAGCCCGCCGGCCGAGGTGATCTTCGCCGACCCGCCGCGCGACGACGCTCCGACCGGCGTGATCGAGGACACCTGCTTCCGCCAGGTCGAGTTCGCCGGCGTGCTGCGCGGCACCGACTCGCCCGAGGCGGCTCGCCGGCTGGTCGACTTCCTGGTCTCCGAGGAGTTCCAGGCCGAGATCCCGCTCGACCTGTTCGTCTACCCGACCAACGAGGCCGTCGAGCTGCCGTCGGAGTTCGTCGAGTTCGCCGTGATCCCCGAGACGTCGCGGTCGCTCGACCCGGCGGTGATCGACGCCAACCGCTCGACGTGGATCGACGAGTGGACGGAGCTGGTGCTCGGGTGAACCGCCTGCCGCGTCGGCTGGTCGCCGCACTGGCGATCGGCCCGGTCGCGGCACTCGGTGTGTTCTACGCGTGGCCGTTCGCCACGCTGCTCGTCGAGGCGCTCGGCGGCGACGCCGTGAGCGACACCCTCGCCCGTCGCCAGACCTGGGACGTCGTGTGGTTCACGCTGTGGCAGGCGATCGCGTCCACGATCCTCACGATCGTCGTCGGGCTGGCGCCGGCGTACGTCGTCGCCCGCTTCGAGTTCCGGGGGCGACGCCTGCTCGTCGGGCTGCTCACCGCCGCGTTCGTGCTGCCGACGGTCGTGATGGGCGCGGCATTCCTGGCGCTGCTGCCCGACTCGCTCGACCGCACCGTGTGGGCCGTGCTCGGCGCCCACGTGGCGTTCAACCTGGCGGTCGTCGTCCGGGTGGTCGGCTCGCTGTGGGAACACCTCCCCACCGACATGGAGGCCGCCGCGGCCACCCTGGGTGCGTCGCGACGCCGCGTCGTCACGCAGGTCTCACTGCCGCTGGTCCGACCGGCGATCACGGCGGCGGCCACGATCGTGTTCCTGTTCACGTTCACCTCGTTCGGGGTGATCCGGGTGCTCGGCGCGCCGGGCACGCGAACGGTCGAGGTCGAGGTGTGGCGGCGGGCGACGCAGCTCGGTGACATCGGTGGCGCCGCCGTGCTGTCGCTGATCCAGCTCGCCGTCCTGGCGTTGTTGCTCGTCTGGTCGACGGCGGCCCAACGGCGCCACAGTCGGGCCCTGGCGCTGGCGCCGTCGGCGCCCCGCCGCCGGGCCCGCAGCGGCGCCGAGCGCAGCTTCGTCGCGTTCGCCGCCGGGCTGGCTGCGCTCGTGGCGATGGCGCCGCTCGGTGCGCTCGTCGTGCGTTCGTTCTCCACACCGACGGGATGGTCGACCAACGCCTGGACCGACCTCGGCCGCGTCGAGGTGCGCCCGGGGATCCGGGTGGGCGTCGACCCGGTCGATGCGATCACCAACTCGGTGTCGACGATGTTGTGGGCGACCGGGTTCGCCGTCGTGATCGGCGCCCTGGCGAGCCTGGCGATCACCGCCGCCCGCCGTCGCGGCCGCCTCCTCGACGCCGGCCTGATGTTGCCGCTGGGGACGTCGGCGGTGACGATCGGATTCGGGATGCTGATCACCTTCGACGTCTCGCCGGTCGACTGGAGGGCGTCGTGGTGGCTCGTGCCGGTCGGCCATGCGCTCGTCGCGGTGCCGTTCGTCGTTCGCACCTGCGTCGGCGTGCTGCGCTCGGTCGACCCGATGATGACCGCCGCCGCCGGAACCCTCGGCGCCGCACCGGTGGCGGCATGGCGGGCGACGGTCGTGCCCTACCTGTGGCGCCCGCTCGCCGCCGGCGGAGCACTCGCCGCCGCCATCTCGCTCGGCGAGTTCGGGGCGACGAGCTTCCTGTCGCGATCGGGCGGCGAGACGCTGCCGATCGCCATCGAGCAGCTGCTCGGCCGGACCGGGACGACGCTGCAGGCACAGGGCTACGTGCTGGCGACGATGCTCGCTGCGGTGACGATCGCGATCGTCGTCGCCGTCGACGCCGTCCAGGGGACCCTGGATCGAACGTGAGGGACCGGACATGAGGGATCCGCGCCTCGACCTGCGCGGCATCGCCGTCGCGTTCGACGACACGACCGTGCTCGACGGCGTGTCGCTGGCGCTGTCGGGCGGCGAGGTGGTGGCCCTCGTCGGACCCTCCGGCAGCGGCAAGACCACGCTGCTACGCGTGATCGCCGGCATCATCGCCCCCGACCGTGGGACCGTCCACATCGACGGCGTCGACGTCACTGCCGCGCCGACCCATCGTCGTGGTGTCGGCATGGTGTTCCAGGACAACCAACTGTTCCCGCACCTGTCGACGCTCGACAACGTGACGTTCGGGCTGAAGATGGCGGGGTGGGGCCGCAACGAACGCGACGACGCCGGGCGCCGCTGGCTCGAGCGGGTCGGCCTGGGCGGGTTCGGCGCCCGACGGGTGACCGAGCTGTCGGGGGGTGAGGCCAAGCGGGTGGCCCTGGCCCGCACACTGGCGACCGAGCCGTCGGTGGTGCTGCTCGACGAACCGCTCAGCGGCCTCGACCGCGAGCTGCACGACCGGCTCGCC
>JAWLFC010000158.1:0-5412 GCA_041685755.1 Ilumatobacteraceae bacterium | reverse complement strand
CTTGTGGACGTCACCGACGATGCCGAGGTCGGCGACACCGAAGATCGGCGCCTCCTTGTCCTTGTTGATCGCGATGATGTTCTTCGAGCCCTTCATGCCGACCATGTGCTGGGTCGCCCCGGAGATACCCGCGGCGATGTACACGGTGGGCTTGACGACCTTGCCGGTCTGGCCGACCTGGTAGCTGTACGGCACCCAACCGGCGTCGACGATCGCGCGCGAGGCGCCGGGAGCGCCCTTGAGCTGCTTGGCGAGCGACTCGATCATGTCGAACTTCTCCGCTTCGCCGAGGCCACGACCACCGGCGACCACCACGGCCGCCTCGTCGAGCTTGGGCCCCGACGTCTCCTCGACGTGCACGGCGGTGACCGTCGCGCCGGCGGTGGAGCCGAGATCGGGCACCGGCGCCGAGACGACCTCGCCGGCACCACCGGCACCGCCTTCGGCGACGAAGCTCTTCGGACGGAAGGAGGCGAGGAACGGACGCTCACCGGTGAACGTGGAGTTGACCAATTTGGTCCCACCGAAGATCGGCGTCTGCACGGTGACCGCATCGCCGTCGACGGTGATCGAGGTCGAGTTCGTGAGCACGGTGCGATCGAGCTTGACCGACAGGCGGCTCATCACGTCGCGGCCCTCGTAACTCTGCGGGAACATGATCAGATCGGGGCTGTCACCACCGTCGATCACGGCCTTCATCGCCGCCGACACGGCGACGCCGGGAAGGGCTCCGCCGAGATCGCCGGTCGCGTAGACCTTGGCGGCGCCGTGATCGCCGAGGGCGGAGGCGACGCCGGCGCCGTCACCGGCGATGAACGCCGACACGGTGCCGCCGAAGCTGCGGGCCTCGGTGAGCAGTTCGAGCGTGCCCGAGGTGGGCTCGCCGGCCGCAGCCTGTGCGAACACCCAGATGTTGTCGATACCCATGGTCGTCTCTCTCCTCTTCCGCGCTCAGATGACTTTCAGGTTGTCGAGGTACTCGACGATCTTGTTGAACGTTTCGCCATCGTCTTCGATGACCTCACCGGCTTCGCGCTCGGGGGCATCCTCGACGGAGGTGATCTGCTGCGCCCACGACACCGACTCGACACCGAGAGCGGCAGCGGTCACGGTCTCGACGGGCTTCGACTTGGCCGCCATGATCCCCTTGAAGCTGGGGTAGCGGGGCTCGACGACACCGGCGGTCACCGACACCACGGCGGGCAACGGGCAGGTGACCTCGTCGTAACCGGCCTCGGTCTGGCGATCGACCTTGAGGGTGCCGTCGGCGATCTCGATGCTCTTGGCGAACGTGATCGACGGGAGTCCGAGCACCTCGGCGAGCTGCTCGGGCACCGTGCCCGTGTAGCCGTCGGACGACTCGGTACCGGCGATGATCAGGTCGGCGTCGCCGAGCTGCTTCGTCGCAGCGGCGAGCACCTTGGCAGTGGTCAGCGCGTCGGCGCCGGCGAGCGACGGGTCGCTCACGAGGACGGCCTTGGCGGCACCCATGGCGAGCGCAGTCCGCAGACCCGAGGTCTCGTCGTTCGGAGCCATCGACACGAGGCTGACCTCGCCGCCACCAGCGGCGGTCACGAGCTGCAGCGCCATCTCGACGCCGTAACTGTCGGACTCGTCGAGGATGAGCTTGCCGTCACGCTTGAGGGTGTGGGTGGAGGGATCCAGCTCGCCCGGCAGAGCCGGGTCCGGGATCTGCTTGACGCAGACGATCACGTTCATAAGGGTGCTCAAGTTACCGGTGCGTCAACTTCGTCCCAAACTCGTGCGCACGTGCCGACCGTTCGGCGGCTGCGTTACGGTCGAGATCCTTGAAGATCCTGCTGGTCGTCAACTCGTTCGCGTCGTCGGTCACGGCCCGCAACACCGTGATCGTGCACCGCCGGTTGAGCCGCGGGCACGACGTCGAGGTCGTCGAGACCAACCGGCGTGGCCACGCCACCCGCTTCGCCCACGACGCGGCCCGGCGCGGCCTCGACGTGGTGATCGGCTTCGGCGGCGACGGCACGCTCAACGAGGTGGCGACGGGTATCGCCGGGACCGAGACGGCGCTCGGTGTGCTCCCCGGAGGATCCACCAACGTGTTCGCCCGCACGCTCGGGTTGCCCAACGATCCGGTCGATGCGGTCGGCCACCTCGCCGACGGGATCGACGCCCACGCCATCGAGCCGATCGGGCTCGGCCAGGTGAACGGCCGCTACTTCTGCTTCCACGCCGGCGTCGGCTTCGACGCGGCGGTGGTCGAACGCGTCGAGCGACACGGCTCGCTCAAGCGGTGGCTCGGTCACCCGCTGTTCATCTGGGCGGGCATCACGACGTGGTTCACCGGCTACGACCGTCGCTCCCCGCACTTCCGACTGCTCGGCGACGCGGGCGGACCCGCCGTCGACGGCTACTTCACGATCGTGCTGAACACGAATCCGTACACCTATCTCGGCAACCGGCCGCTCGACCTCTCCCCCGCTGCGGCCCTCGATCGTGGGCTCGTCGCGATCACGTTCACCGAGATGACGGCGCCGTCGCTGCTGTCGTCGCTGGCGGGCGCACTGCGCGGCGGCGGTGTGACGGCGAGCGACCATCTCGACGTGCGCACCGACCTCGCTCATCTCGTCGTGGAGCACGACACGCCGTTTCCGTACCAGGTCGACGGCGACGCATTGGGCACGACCACCCGGCTCGAGTTCGTCCACGTCCCCGACGCCGTCCGGCTCGTGCGACCACTCGACCCGACGCCCGCCCCCACACCGAGCTGATCACGCCCACGTCGGGTCGGCGGAGCCGGTGCGCCCGAGCGACGCCAACGCGACGTCGGGGACGTCGGTGCACACGCCGTCGACGCCCATCGCAGCGAGCGCGACGATGCGTTCGGGGTCGTTGCACGTCCAGGTGTTGACCGCGAGTCCCGCTGCGTGACACCGCTCGACGAACTGCTCGGTCAGCTTCGGCTCCCAGGGGTGCAGCGCCGCATGGCCCGCCGCTGCGACCTCGGCGATCCGCTCGGGCGAGACGGTCGACACGAGCCACGCCGTGGCGATCTCCGGCGCCGCCGCGCGGCAGGCCTCGATCGTGTCCCACGAGAACGACGAGATCAGCCAGCGATCGCCGGCACCGGGCCCGCGACTGCGCAACGACTCGATCACCGGCGCCACGATCCGCATCTGAGGATCGAAGTCGCTGTCGGCGGGCCAGTTCTTGATCTCGACGTTGACCAGCATCCGTTCGCCGCACGCGTCGAGGGCCTCGTCGAGCGTCGCCAGCCCCAACGAGTCGACCACGGCAGGGTCGGTGGGGAGGGCATCGTGCGCGACGAGCAGGCGCCCGTCGGGCGTGCGCCGCACGTCGAGCTCGACGCCGTCGGCACCCATCTCGTCGGCGAGACGGAATGCGGCGACGGTGTTCTCTGCCGCCGCGGCCGAGGCCCCACGATGCGCCAACACGAGCATGACCCCATCATGGCGTCCTCATGGCCTTCTGGTGACGCTGGAGTCGCACGGCAGGTGAACGCCCGTCGACCCCACGATGAAATTTTCGGGTCCATCGCCCCTTGCGGGGTCGCCGCATTGCGCTTACAGTTCGACCCGGCCTGAGGCCAGTGATGTCGCATCGTGCGACCGAAGACACCCCGACCCCCCGGCGATTCCGGTCGCCCCGACAACCTTCGAGGAGCACCAACGTGTCGATCCTTGCGTCCAGCCTGACCCTGGGAGCCGCGGACTACGAGTGGCGCGACGATGCCATCTGTCGCAACACCGATCCCGAACTGTTCTTCCCGGTGGGGACGACGGGGCACGCGCTCTACCAGATCGACCGTGCGAAGCAGGTGTGCAGCGAATGCGGTGTGGCGCAGCAGTGCCTCGATTTCGCCCTCGACACCAACCAGGACTCCGGCATCTGGGGCGGGTTGACCGAGGAGGAACGTCGGGTCATCCGTCGCCGCCGCGTTGCCGCCGCTCGCGCCGCTCGCGCCGGCTGAACGTCACACACCGCAGACGCGGCGCCGAGCGGCGGGTCACGGTGGTCTCTCAGTCGTCGGTCGGCACGACCAGTTCGATGACCGTGCCGTGCTGACGTGACGAGCCGTCGTCGAGGCCGGCCGCCTGGAGTTCGGCGGTGCTCGCCGGGCGGATCTCGATCGTCCCGTTGAGCTCGGTCGTCACGAGGGTGCGCACGATCGACAGCCCCAGCCCGGTCGCCTGATCGAGCTCGAACGACGGGTCGACCCCGCGTCCGTTGTCGACGACCCGGATCGTGAGACGTCGATCGACGTCGTGCAGCACGACGTTGACGTCGCCGCCACCGCTGCCTTCGGGGAAGCCGTGGTCGACGGCGTTCTGGAGCAGCTCGGTCAGCACCACCGACAACGGCGTGGCGGTGTTGGCCGGGATGCGGCCACCGTCACCGCTCACCGTGAACCGGATCGGCCGATCCGGCGACTGCAGGCTCTCCTCGGCGAGACGCAGCAGCGGTCGCACGATCTCGATGAACGCGATGTCCTCGCCGGGTTCACGCGACAACGACTCGTGGACGAGGGCGATCGTGCGGATCCGTCGCACCGATTCCTGCACGGCGGCGCGGGCTTCGGGGTTCGTCAGCCGTCGCGACTGCAGGCGCAGCAGCGACGAGATCGTCTGCAGGTTGTTCTTCACCCGGTGGTGGATCTCGCGGATCGTGGCGTCCTTGCTGAGCAGCAACCGATCGCGTTTACGCAGCTCGGTGACGTCGCGAACGAGCAGCAGCCCGCCGGTGATCTCGGTCCCCGACTCGCCGGGCGACACCAGCGGCACACACCGACACAGCAGCGTGACGTCGGCGCCCTGCTCGAATTCCTCGACGATCGGTTCGCAACGCTCGAAGGCCTGGCGGACCGGGCCGTCGTGGAAGCCGAGTTCGGCGAGGCGCATGCCGACCGGGTTGGCTTGGATGCCGACGCGGTGCAACGCCGAGTTGGCATTGGGTGACACGTAGGTGACGGTGCCGGACGCGTCGAGGGTGAGCACGCCGTCGCCGACGCGGGGCGCGGCGCTGGAGTCGGCGACGCGCCCGGCGAACGGGAACGTGCCGACCTCGATCATCTGTGCGAACTCCTCGAAGATGAACGAGTAGTTCCGTTCCAGTTCGCCGAGCGGACGCCCGGCGCGGACCTTCCACTCCTTGGACAGCACGGCGATGATCTCGCCCGCGCGGCGCACCGGGATCACCAGCATCCGGGCGTGGTTGACCTCGTCACCGACACCGTCGACCTCGATCGCTCCCTCCACACGCTGGCCGGTCTTCGCTGCCCGCTCGATCAGTTCGGCCTCGTCGCCGTCGGCCCAGGTGCCGACGTAGTCGGTCACGTACATCGTCTGGTTGGTCGCCGGACGCACCTGGTCGACGATCAACCACTTCCCGTCGGCGGCGCGCACGTACAACAGG
>JAWLFC010000047.1:0-22091 GCA_041685755.1 Ilumatobacteraceae bacterium | reverse complement strand
ATGCCGCGGTACACCCCGCGGCGGGCCCAGACCCAGTAGCCCTCGCCGACCATCTGGGGGTCGAGGAACAGGTCCCAGGCGGTCAGCGCCGCGGCGCCGAGCGTGATTCGGCGCGCTGGTGTCGATCGCTCACCGAGCGCGGCATGGGCGGCCTCGCGCGCCGGGAGGCCCATCGCGAACCAGGCGAGCGGCACGATCGCCGGCACGTGGACGACCTGGGGCTGCAGGGCCGAGGTGTAGACGTAGCGGCCGAACGGCAGCCCGGTCTGGGTGCCGATCCGCTCGACGGCGGTCGTCGCGACAGCGGTCGTGGTGGCCGCGGTGGCGGTTCGGGGCCCGCCCCATCGCCGCACGGCGTTGGCCGTCGTCGTCGCGAACGACCCGACCACCACCACCGTCGACAGCACCCGCCGCGCTCGCCCGCCCCGGGGCAGCAGCGGCGTGGCGATCATCCCGGCGACCGTGACCAGCCCCGCCACCCCCGCGATCCCCGCCGCCGCCGACCCCTGCGCAACGCGTGAACGAATGGCGCCCTGAGCACGCCATTTGTTCACGCGATCGGCGGGTTCCGCGCGTGACGAGTTCACGGGATCAGGAGTTTGGCGACCATCGCCGCCTTCTCGGGGGTCGAGACGCTCGCCCGGCTCGAGAACACGTCGTACTCCTGCTGCTCGATCTTGTCGAGGATGCGCCCGTACAACGTGTGGGCGGCCAGCACGCACTTCGCCGAGCGGTCGGGGAGCATGGCGATGCCGATCTCGGCCGAACGGTACAGCTCGCGGCAACGGTCGATCTCGAAGCGCATCAGCTCGACGAACGCCGGCGTGACCGCCCGCTCGGTCAGGTCGACACCGAAGCGGCGGCTGTCCTCGAGCGGCAGGTACTGGCGGCCGCGGTCGAGGTCCTCGTCGATGTCGCGCAGGAAGTTCGTGAGCTGGAACGCGTTGCCGAGGTCGCGGGCGTGGGGGAGCGCCACGTCGTAGTCGGACGGCTCGAGGATCGGCAGCATCATCTCGCCGATGACCGCAGCGGAGCCGTCCATGTAGTCGAGCAGGTCGTCCCAGGTCTCGTACGACTCGACGGTGAGGTCCATCGTCATCGAACGCAGGAAGCGCCGGAACGCCTCGGGCTCGATGTCGAAGGCCCGAACGGTGTGCACGACCGCCTTCAGCACGGGGTCGTCGGAGCGGCCGGCGTCGAGATCGCTGAAGAACCGCTCGCCGAAGTCGGCGAGTGCGGTGGCGCGCACCTCGATCGGGACGTCGCGGCCACCCTGGGAGGGGATCTCGTCGACGATGTCGTCGGCATAGCGGGCGAACGCGTACAGGGCGTGCACGTGGTGCTGTTTGACCTTCGGCAGCACCTTGGTGGACCAGTAGTAGGTGGTGCCGTGGCGCTTGTTGAACTCCCGGCACAGCTCGTAGCTCTCGTCGAGGGTGACCGGCCCCGCCGGCAGCAGCTGGGTCGTCGGCGTCGGGGGGCGCCGGCGCAGCGACGACAGCACACTCATCGGTATCGCTGCCGGGCGTACTCGGCCACGCGATCGGCGGCGAGCTTGCCCGACACCAGCACCATGGGTACGCCGACGCCGGGCAGGGTCGACGATCCGGTGAACACCAGGCCCGGCACCTTGCGGTTGACGTTGTTGGGCCGGAACGGGCCGGTCTGGAAGAACGTGTGGGCCAACGCGAACGGCGTGCCCTGCTCCATTCCCATTCGCTCCCAGTCGGTCGGGTCGTAGATCTCCTCGACCACCACCTCGGTCGGGTACCCGAGCGACTCGACCCGCTCGCGCAGGCTGTTCATGATCGGCTCGCGCTCGCGTGCCCAGTCGATCGTGCCGCTGAGATTCGGCGTCGGCTCCAGCACGTAGATGCTCGAGTGCCCCTCCGGCGCCAGCGAACGGTCGTCGAGGCTGTGCAACGTGACCAGGATCGACGGGTCGGGCATGCGCACCCCGTCGTCGATCAGCGCCTTGAACGAGCCGTCCCAGTCCTCGCCGAAGTGGATGTTGTGGTGCGAGGCGTCCGCCGGCGGCAGGCCCTCGACACCGGCGACCCAGAGCAGACACGACGGCGAGTACTTGCCGTTGCGAGCGGTACGGGGAGCGTTGACTCCCGGCAGCAGTTCGCGGTAGGCGACGGGGAGGTCGGGGTTGCAGACGACGGCGTCGGCGTCGAGGCGCTCGGAGGCGTCGATCTCGACGCCGGTGACGGCGCCGCCGGCGCGCCGCAGGATCCGGGTGACCGGAGCGTCGTAGCGGAACTCGACGCCCGCATCGCTGACGGCCTCGGCCAGGCCGGCCGCCATCATGTGCATCCCGCCTTCGGGCACGAACACACCCTCGACGGAGTCCATGTAGGTGATCACGGCGTAGAGCGCCAGTGCCTCGTACGGAGCGAGACCCGCGTACATCGACTGGAAGCTGAAGATCTGCTGGAGGCGCTGGTCGTCGAAGAACGACGCGACCTTCTTGTCGAGCTTGCCGAACCCGCCGAGTCGCACCAGGTCGAGACCCGACTTCCACGGCTTGATCAGGTCGAGCGGCGAGTTGAAGTTGGCGTCGATGAAGGAGTCCATCTCGGCCCGGTAGAGCTTCTCCAGCCAGTCGCAGAAGTCGCCGAACGCCTCGGCCTCCTTGGCGTTGGCGAACTGGCGGATCTCCTGGGTCATCGCCTCACGTCCGTGGCGGACGAACAGCGTCGACCCGTCGGCGTAGACGGCCCGGTACATCGGATCGACCGGGTTGATGGTGACGTAGTCCTTCATCTCGGCCCCGCAGGCGTTGAAGGCCGTCTCCAGCAGGTCGGGCATGGTCAGCACGGTCGGTCCGTTGTCGAGGCGGAAGCCGTCGGAGGTGATCATCCCCGCTCGGCCACCCGGGATCGACTCACGCTCGACGACGGTCACCTCGTGGCCCGCTCCCACGAGGTGAGCCGCGGCCGACAGTCCCCCGAGCCCTGCTCCGATCACGACGACCTTCATCAGACGCTCCTCCAGCTCACGTAGTCGGCCAACGCCGTCAATTCGGACTTGGCGACCTCGGCGATCGGTGCGGCGTTGATCGCCTCGACCGCCTCGACGGTCAGGTCGCTGATGTGCTTCTCCAGTTCGTCGAGCGCCCCGGTGTCGACGATCGTCTGCTGGATGCGGGCGACGGTGTCGTCGTCCATGCCCGGCCGGCCGACGAGGTCGAGCACCCGTCGCTGTTCGGCGTCGGCAGCGTGCACGGCACGGGCGAGCAGCGGCGTCGGCTTGCCCTCGCGCAGATCGCCGCCGACCGGCTTGCCGGTCAGGTCGGCGTCGCCGAACGCGCCCATCACGTCGTCGCGCATCTGGAAGGCGTCGCCGAGCGGAAGGCCGTACGCGCTGAGCGCCGGGAGCAACTCGCTCGGGCGCTCGGGGGCGGCGAGAACGGCACCGAGGTGCAGCGGCCGCTCGATGGTGTACTTACCGGACTTGTAGCGGCAGATCCGTTCGGCCTTGTCGATGTCGCGAACGCCCTGGACCGATCCGAGGATGTCGAGGTACTGACCGATGTTGAGTTCGACGCGCAGCTCGTTCCAGATCGCCATCGCCTCGGGCGATGCTCCTTCGAGCAGTCGGTCGGCGTAGACGAACGCCAGGTCGCCGACGAGGATGGCCACCCCTTCACCGAAGCGGCGGGACTCGCCGGCCCAGCCGTTGGCGGCGTGTTCCTCGGCGGCGACGGCGTGCGTCGTCGGCTGGCCGCGGCGGGTGGCGGCGTCGTCCATCACGTCGTCGTGGAACAACGCGAACGCGTGCATCAGCTCGAAAGCGGCGCCGGCGTCGACACAGATCTGGTCGTCGGTGCCACCGCCGGCGCCGACGTAGCCCCAGTGACAGAACGCCGGGCGGAGGCGCTTGCCGCCCGAGAGTACGAGGCGACGGATCTCGTCGACCGGTCGGGCCAGGTCGGCGTCGAACGTCGCCCAGCGCTCCCGCTCGGCGCTCAGCAACTCGTCGAGTCGCGCTTCGACGCGGTCCGCAATCGTACGCAGGCTGGTCGGGGCGGATCCTGGCATCGTGCCAGCAGGTTACTGGCGCTCAGTCGGTCGGGGTCGCGTCGAGGTCGGCGGTCACCTGCTCGATGCGCAACTGGGCGGCGGAGATCTTGGTGCGGCAGAGCGTGATCAGCTCCGATGCCCGAGCGACGCGGTCGGCGAGGTGGTCGACGTCGACGTCGGAGCCCTCCAGCTCGCGCAGGATCGAGTCGAGTTCGGCGAGGGCGTCGGCGTATCCGGGGGTGTCGCTCATGGCGTGGTCCTGTTCGTCGCGGTGGCGGTCACGGTGCTGTGGATCTGGCCGTCGGCGACGGCGATGGTGACGGTGTCGTCGGGTGCGACGTCGTCGGTGGAGCGCACGATCCGGCCCTCGGCATCGCGCGTGATCGACCAGCCCCGGGCGAGCTGCACCGCCGGGTCGAGGGCGCCGACGCGCGCCGCGATCACGTCGAGGCGATCGGACGACCGGTCGAGCACCGAGTTCGACCGGGCGACGATGCGGTTGTGGCGGTCGTCGAGGGAACTCCCGGCGCGCGCGAGTGCTGCGGGGGCCGAGCGCGACAGCGTGTCGAGTCGCATGCCGAGGCGCTCGTCGGCGCGTTCGACGGCCGCGTGGGTGCGCCGGGCGATGCGATGGGCGGTGTCGGACAGGTCGTTGGCTGCCCGGTCGAGCGCGCTGGACGCCGAGCGGACGATGGCCGTGAACGCTGCTTCGGTGTCGGCGCGGTAGCGGGTGGCGCGGTCGATCAGCTCGCCGGCGCAGGCGGTCGGGGTCTTCAGCGTGGTGTGCGCGACCTCGTCGGCGACGCTGCGGTCGACCTCGTGGCCGAGTCCGGTCAGCACCGGGACCGGCGACGCCGCGATCGCCCGGGCGATCGACTCGGCGTCGAACACGGCGAGTTCGTTGCGGGCGCCGCCGCCGCGGATCAGCACGATGGCGTCGAGATCGGTGCGACGCGACAGCGCCGAGATCGCCGCCGTGATCGAGGCCTCGGCGAACTCGCCCTGGACTCGGGTGTCGATCACGCTGAGCCGGAAGCCGAGAGCGCAGCGTTGCAGCTCGTCGTGGAAGTCGTGCCAGGCAGCGGTGCCGACGCTGGTGACGACGCCCACTCGCAGCGGGATCGCCGACAGCGGCCACTGCTTGTTGGCATCGAGCAGGCCGTCGGCGACGAGGCGGCGGATGATCTCGTCACGTGACTGGGCGATGTCGCCGAGCGTGTAGCGAGGGTCGATCCCGGCCATCTTGAGCCCGATGCGACCGTTCGGGGCGTAGTAGTCGAGGTAGCCGAAGACCCGCACCTTCATGCCGTCGCCGAGGCGGAGGCGGTGCTTGCGCAGCATCGGCCGCAGCCGCATCCGGGCGTTGGCGAAGAACTGGACGTTGACCACCGCCTTGCCGCGCCCGTTGCCCTCGTCGGCGTCGTCGACGAGCGTGAAGTAGGCGTGCTGACCCCGGTCGCTCCAGCCGGTGATCTCGCCGCGGACCCAGACGCCGTCGGAGAATCCGCGTCGCAGCGTGTCGTTGATCGCCTCGGCGAGTTCGCCGACCGAGTAGGTCGGGTTCGCGGCGTCGTCGACCTCGTCGTCGCCGAAGTCGAACGCGGGCTGGCTCACGGCCCCGATTCAATCAGTCGGATCCGGATGCGTCATGCGCCGAGCATCCGGATCGTGTCGCCCGGGGGCGTCTCGGTGTCGTCGTCGGCGGCCGCATCCCCGGTGTCGGTGGCCGCGAAGAGTTCCCCGTCGACGGGGAGGTTGCGGGCGAGGCGCAGTTCGTCGAGCTGGCGCAACGGCTTCTCGAGCTGGCGGCGGCGGGGGCCGGAGAGCTGCTCGAACGCCCGGTCGACCTGGTCGAACTTCTTCTTCACCGAGTCGACCTGGTCGTTGTACTTGCGCCACTGCGTCGAGAACGTGCCGAGCAGCTGCAGGATCTCGTCGCTGGTCTGTTCGATCATGAAGTTGTCGAACGCCTGGCGGATCACGCCGAGGAACGCGAACAGCGTCAGCGGCGAACACAGCACGACCTTCTGGCCCATCGCCTCGTCGAGCAGGGCGGCGTCGTGTTCGTGGATGAAGCCGGTGAGCTGCTCGTTGGGGATGAACAGCAGCACGTAGTCGACCGAGGGTTGGTCGCTCTCGTTCGCATAGTCGCGCTTGGCGAGCTCCTTCACCCGCAGGCGGACGTCGGCGAGAAAGCGCTTGAGGTGGACCTCGCGCTCGGCGTGGGTGTCGACCTCGAGGTACCGCAGGTACGACGCCATCGGGAACTTGACGTCCATGTACAGCGCATGGCCCTTCGGCATCGGGAACGTGTAGTCCGGACGGCCGGTGCCCCCGTCGATCTGGGTCTGCTTGACGTAGTTGACGTTCTCGTGGAACCCGGCGAGGCGCAGCACGTCCTCGGCCATCCGCTCGCCCCAGTTGCCGCGAGCCTGGGGGTTGGCGAGTGCTTCGCGCAGGGCGCGGGTGGAGTCGGCGAGCGTGGTGGCGATCTCGGCGTGGGCCTGCAGCGAGGAGGTGACCTGGCCGAAGTTCTCGGCGCTGGAGCGACCGAGCGTGGTGACCATCTCGCTGAGCTTGGTGAGCTCGGCGCGCATCTCGGTGTGCACCTGATCGAGCCGGGCGTCGATGACGTCCTTCTTCGACGACAGCTCCGCGGTGGTCTGCTCCCGGGCGGTGAGGGCCATCGCGCCGAACTGCTCGCGCTGGAGCACGGCAGTCTGCTCGAGCGCCGCCTGGACGGCGGCGTCGCGCTCGGCGGTGGCCCGATCGCGTACCTCGGCCACGGCGTGCTGGACGGCAGCGTCGATGGCGAGCTGCAGCGACTCGGTGGTCGCGGCCTGCTCGGCGGCCCGTTGGGCGTCGTCGGTGGCCGACCGGCGAACGGCGAACAGGTATCCGCCCACTGCTGCGCCGGCGGCGAGTGCCACGGCGATCGTCAACACCAAGATGTCCATGCACCCCATGATGACGTGGGGGTGTCACGGAGTTCGCGGATGGCCGCGTCGGCGCCGGATCGGGCGTTCCTACACTGGTGGAATGGGCATCGCAGAGGAGAAGTACGTGGCCGTCACCACCACGAAGCGCAGCGGCGACACCGTGTCGACACCGGTGTGGATCGTCGAGACCACCGACGGGCGGACCGGCTTCGTCACCGACGCCGACAGCGGCAAGGTCAAGCGCATCGGCAACTTCCCCGACGTGACGGTCCAGCCCTGCGACTCCCGCGGCCGAGTGCGCGCCGGAACCGAGCCGGTCGCTGCGAGGGCGACGGTCGTGCGCGGTGACGACGTCGCTCCCTTCGCCGAGGCGCTGCGGGCCAAGTACGGCCTGATGGTGCCCCTGATCGAGCTGGGGTACAAGGTCCGCAACCTCGTGAAGCGTCGCCCCGCGAGCGACGAGGTGGCCGTGGAGCTGCAACTTCACTGAGTCCGTGACGGCGGCCTCGCCGTCCGCGCGACACTGGCGCGATGAGTCAACCGCCGAGCCCGGACTTCTCCGACCTGCGAGCGGTGTTCGTCAACTGCTCGCTCAAGTACTCGCCCCGCGAGTCGCACACGATGCGACTCGTCGAGCGGTCGGCCGGGATCATGGAGCGAGTCGGGGTCACCGTCGAGGTGATCCACGCCCTCGAGCACCAGATCGCGTTCGGGATGGAGAAGGATCTGACCGAGCACGGGCGCCCGGACGACTGGCCCGAGTTGCAGGCCCGGATCCTCGACGCCGACATCCTCGTGATCGGCACGCCCATCTGGTTGGGGGAGCCGTCGAGCGTCGCCACCCTCGTCGTCGAGCGGCTCTACGCCTACAGCGGTGACCGCAACGACGTCGGCCAGTACGTCTACTACGGCGGTGTCGGAGGCTGCATCGTCACGGGCAACGAAGACGGCGTGAAGGCGTGCTCCAAGCAACTGCTGTTCGCGCTGCAGCACATCGGCTACTGCATCCCGCCCCAGGCCGACTGCGGGTGGATCGGCGAGGCGGGACCCGGCCCGAGCTACGGCGACGTCGTCGACGGGTCCTCGGCGCCGGTCGGCTACGACAACGACTTCACCAACCGGAACACCACGATCATGACGTGGAACCTGATGCACCTCGCGCGCCTGCTGAACGATGCCGGCGGGTTCCCGACGCCGGGCAACCAGGCCGACCGCTGGCGGGAGGTGGCGAACGCCGCCGAGCACGAGCCCGCTTCCGTCGATCCGCCACGGTGACGGCGGCGGGATCCACGGCCCCTGGGTTCAGGCGGCGGCCGGTTCGGTGAGTTCGGTCCCGTCGGGGCGGTGGACGTGCCAGTTGCCGTCGGCGTCGCGGTGCACGGTGTAGCCGCGGCTCTTGGTGCGATTGTGGCGGCCGCAGGCGGGGCCACCGTTGTGGGGCGAGGTCCGACCACCACGGCTGTGTTCGTGGGTGTGGTCGATCTGGTTGCGTGACGACGCCCGACCGCAGCCGGGCCACAGACATCGTCGTCGCGACAGGATCACGGCGACCCGGGCCGACCCGGTGAAGCGACGTCTGCGCCCGAGGTCGATGACGACGCCGGCGGAGTCGACGATCACGCGACGGAACGAGCCGACCATGGAGGCCATGACGGCGTCGGTGGGATCGATGGGGATGCCGGTGTCGGTTTCGCAGCGCTTCGCGTCGATGTCGCCGACGGTGGCGGGTGCGGGGCGGGTGCCGGTGGCGAGCTGTTCGAGTCGTTGCTCGTACTCGTCGACGCTCATCGTGATGTTGACGACGGGCTCGGGAGCAACTGAACCCGGTGGTGCGGACACCGCCCCGAGGAACAGCGAGTGCAGGGCGTCGAAACGGCGTTGGGCGTCGGTGCGGGGCAGGGCGCTCATCGGGTTGCCGTCGCCCTCACCGGCAACGGCTCGAGCCGTTTCCCAGTCATCGAGGAACTCGGCGTCGCACTGGCGTTGGAAGATCTCGATGAGCGCCGCGCCCTGGAACGCGCCACCGGTGGCGCGCACGTGGACGACGCCGTCACGTTCGAAGATCATCGCGTTGCGGCGCTCGTGGGCGTCGTGGTGGCGTCTCGCGGCCCCCTGGGGGTCGCCGAAGGCGTTCCAGCGACCGACGATCTCCTCGAAGTCGACGCAGGCCTTGGTGCGGGCGTGGTGCAACAGCTTCGTCTCGCCCTCGACCGTCAGCTCCTGGGTGCGGGGGTTGGCGTGCAGCTTGGCGATCTCGCGGACCTGGTCGACGCCGACGTCGCCGGCCGCGAGCGCACCGGCGACCTCGGGCAGGTCGCGCAGGGCGCGCATCGTCTGCAGTCGCCGATGCAGTTCGACCGAGCCGGTGTTCGCGAGGGCGGACGCCCAGCCCCTGACGCCGGCATGACCGTCATGGGTGAACCTCTTCGTGGCTTCGGCTCGGTCCAACACCGCCAGGTAGGCGGCCTCGACCTCGCGGCGGGCCCGCTCGACCGCCACGAGCGCATGATCGAGGCCGGCGCCCGTGAGGGACGCCACCTCCGCTGCGCTCGGGAACGTCGACACCGCGTCCATGCCCACCATCCTGACGAGACGGTGTGACACAGTTGATCGAACTGACGTACGCACTACATGTGACGTTCGTCACAGTGATGCCAGGGGGTCTACCTCAACGGGCCTCGGAAGCCACGACCGCTGGACAGAATCCGACGGCCCAGGCAAGACGCTCCCGATCGGCCGGCCGAGGCTGCAAGCGTGGTGGATGACTGTACACATCGCTCCTGATCGTTCGAGCAGCGACGCGGCCCGCGCCAGAACGTCCGCCATGTCCCCGGCCCAACGCTGCGACAAGCCGCGATCGCATCGGCTACCACGTCGCCGGACGTGCCGAAGAACGAATGGTCTCGCCCGCCGTGTTGACTTCAGAGACGAACCAACCGAGCGCGTACAGGGCTTGTTGGGGGCGAGCCACCTCGGACGGATCCATGGGCGGCCAACCCGCCCCCCGAGGTTCAGTGTGTTGACAGCAGTTAGTTCGTAAGCTTTACTAACACACGTGGCCCGAAGCCAAACACCGACGACCGGCTCAGCCACCCGATGGCCGGGCCGAGGACACACAGCTCAGCGCCTCGGCCCCAGCGAGGCGCGCAGCCACCACCGCGCACTCGTACTCCAGGCGCTGTACCGGGGCAGTGGCCTGTCTCGCGCCGACCTGTCCCGGGACCTCGGCTTGAGTCGAGTGACGATCTCCGATGTCGTCGGCGACCTCGTCGACGAGGCCTTCGTCGTCGAGCTCGGGCCTCGTCCCGGTTCGCGCCCGGGCAAGCCGGCGACCGTGCTCGACATCAACCGCCAGGGACACAACATCATCGGTCTGGATCTCTCGGGCTCGGAGTCCTTCGTCGGCGTGGTCACCGACCTCGACGGCGCGGTGATCGAGCGTGCGGAGCTCGACATCCCTCAGGCCCAGGGCGATGAGGCGATCGCCGCGGCCGAGACGTTGCTGCACGATCTCGTCGCACTCGCTCACCGTCCGGTGATCGGTGTCGGTGTCGGGAGCCCCGGCATCGTCGACGAGCACGGTGTGGTCCTGTCAGCCCCCAACCTCGGGTGGCGAGACGTGCCGCTCGAATCCAGGCTCGCGGACACCTGCGGCCTGCCTGTCACCGTCGCGAACGACGCAGACGCCGCCGTCGTCGGGGAATCCTCGTTCGGCGACGGCCAACCCGACATGATGCTCGTCCGCATCGGCCGTGGTGTCGGCGCCGGCCTGATGATCGATGGCCGCATCGTCAGGGGTGCCCGGTACGCCGCAGGCGAGATCGGCCACGTGGTGAGCGGCACCGACGAGGGCGCGCTGTGTGTGTGCGGCAACCGCGGTTGCCTCGAGCGTTGGCTCGCGATTCCGCAGATCGAAGCTCACCTCGCCGAACCGTCCGCCGATCGCGTTGCCGTCCTGACCGAGGCGGGCCGCCATCTCGGCGTCGTGCTCGCGCCGATCGTCAGCGCGCTGAATCTCACCGAGGTGGTGCTCGCCGGACCGTCGGAGCACATCTCGGGTCCACTGCTCGCCGCAGCGGAAACCACGCTCCGCGACCGCACCCTCGCCGACACGCACGGCGACATGCGGTTGCGCACGACCGAGCTCGGACACGACCTGGTCGTGCTCGGCGCCGTTGTGTTGGTCCTCCGAGGCCAACTGGGGGTCAGTTGACCCCATCCGTCCGAAGTCGACCCGGCTGAGGGCACGTACCTACACACAAAGGAAGAACCATGAGAAAGATCACACCGATTGCGGTCGCTCTGGCCGCGGTGGCCCTGGTCGCGTGCGGCTCGGACGACAACGGCGCCACCGAGGCGGACGACGCGCCCAACGAGACCGACGCGACAGGGTCCGGCGAGGGCACCGAGGCGGCACCGGCCACCGGTGAGGACATCACGCTGTGGCTCGCGGGCACCGACACCCCGGAGGCTGCGCTCACGTACCTCACCGACACGTACGCGTCGACGACCGGCGCCGAGCTCTCGATCGAGCAGATCGGCTGGGGCGACCTGATCCCGTCGCTCACCGCAGCGCTGCCCGACTCCTCCTCCACGCCCGACGTGTTCGAGACCGGCAACACCCAGACCGCCACGTTCAGCGCAGTGGGTGCGTACAGCGACCTCTCGCCCTCCTATGACGATCTCGGCGGCGACGCGCTGCTCCAAGGCTTCGTCGAGGCCGGTTCGGTCGGTGACACCGTCTACTCGCTGCCGTACTACTTCGGTTCGCGCTTCGCCTGGTACCGCCAGGATCTGTACCAGGCTGCCGGCGTTTCTCAGCCCACCACCCTGCAGGAGTTCACCGACGTGAACGCCGCACTGAAGGCCGCCGGCTCCGGTGCCTACATCCCGGGGCAGGACTGGCGCAGCGGCATCGCCTGGATCTTCGCCAACGGCGGCGATCTCGCCACCTACGACGGTGGGGAGTGGACCGCAGCCCTCTCCTCCGACGAGTCGATCACCGGTATGGAAATGTGGCAGGAGCTGTTCGCCACGGCGTCCGTCGCCGGCGCGACCGACACCGATGCGACCGCCTACCAGGCGATCAACGACGACTTCCTTCCCAACTCCGCCGTTGGCACCACGCTCGCTCCGAACTGGGCGTACTGGAGCCTCGGCGACATCTCGGAGAACGACGACGGTGAGGCCGTCGCGACCTGGAACCCCGAGACGTTCGGTGCATATGCCCTCCCCGGCGTCGACGGTGGCGTGGCCCCGGTGTTCGCCGGTGGTTCGAACATCGGTATCTCCGCAGCCTCCGAGAAGCAGGAGTCGGCGATGGAGCTGATGAAGATCATCTTCTCGGACGAGTATCAGACGATCCTGGCCGAGAACGGTCTCGGGCCGGCCAACATCGACTTCGGTTCGGTGTACGTCGACTCGGCGGCCGACTCCGCGATCGCGCAGATCTCGCTCGATACGGCGGCGGCCGCGAAGCTGACGCCGGCCGCGCCGGGTTGGACGTCGGTCGAGGAGCAGCAGCTCCTCGAGCAGTACTTCCAGGCCGTCGCCGAGGGTGGCGACGTCGCCTCGCTCGCAGCGGAATACGACGACAAGATCAACGCCGTCATCAACGGCTGATCCTCGGTGATCGTGCGGGCGGGACGTCCCGGTCCCGCCCGCACGCTCTCGACACATCGCCGCACTCCACCAACCCAACACCGGCAACCTCGCGGAAAGGCCTCAGATGTCGACCGTCGCAACACCGCCCGACTCGGCCCCGCGGACGCCTCCGCCGACGCCTCCACCGACGGAGACCGAGACGCCGACGCGGACGCGTTCACCGAAGCTGCCGTACTGGCTCATCGTGCCTGCGGTCGGCGCACTGGCCGTCGGCCTTGCCTACCCGATGGGTTGGCAGATCCTCAACTCGATGCGCGAGTACGGCCTGGCCCAGCAGTTCGGCGAGGCCGCACCGTGGATCTGGTTCCAGAACTACACGGCACTGCTGAGCGACAGCTTCTTCTGGACGGTCGTCGCCCGCTCGCTGGTGTTCATGGCAGCCACTGCACTCGCGACGATGGTGCTCGGCATCGTGCTGGCGCTGCTGATGAAGGCCGCGCCGACCTGGTCGCGGTTGGTGCTGCAATCCGCGCTGCTGCTCGCCTGGGCGATGCCGATCGTCGCCCAGATGACGGTCTGGAGTTGGCTGATCGACCCGCGCAACGGCGTGCTCAACTACCTCCTGAGCGCGTTGCCCGGCGTCGACATGATCGGGCACAACTGGCTCGAGGAACCCCTGAGCTTCTTCTTCGTCGCCTCGGTGATCATCACCTGGGCGTCCGTGCCGTTCGTGGCGATCTCGGTGTACGCGGCACTCACCCAGGTGAGCGACGAGGTCCTCGAAGCCGCCCAACTCGACGGCGCCAACGCCAGACAGACACTGGGGTACATCATCATGCCCATCATCCGCCCCGTGTTGGTCATCCTCCTGCTCCTGCAGTTCATCTGGGACCTGCGTGTCTACGCCCAGATCCAGTTGCTGCAGGACCTCGGCCCGAAGGGCGACGACTACGACCTGCTCGGCACCTACATCTTCGGCCTCGGCATCGGCCAGGGTCGCTTCGGTCTGGCGGCTGCGGCGGCGATGATCGTGCTGCTCATCACGTTCTGCGTGAGTGCGTTCTACGTGCGCGATCTGCTCAGAGAGGACGCCCGCTCATGAAACGCACACTCAAGCGCTCCCTCGCCGCCGCCACCGCAGTGGTCGTTGCGATCCTGTGGGCCTTCCCCGTCTACTGGATGATCAACTCGTCGTTTCTGACACCGCTCACCATCAGCGGGCTCACCCCGACGTTCGTACCGTTCGGCGGCACCCTGCAGAACTACCGCGACGTCACGACCGAGACGCCGTTCTTCGATGCGCTCACGATGTCGGTCATGGTCGTCGCGGTCGCACTCTTCGTGTGCATCGCATTTGCGACGCTGGCTGCTCTCGCGATCTCGCGGTTCCGCTTCAAGGGTCGCAGGAGCTTCGTGCTCACGATCATCCTGGTGCAGATGCTGCCCGCCGAGGCCATGTTCATCGCCCAGTACAAGATGATCTCCGGGTTGGGCCTGCTCAACTCGCTGGCGGGCATCTCGATCATCTACGTGGCCATGGTCGTGCCGTTCACGATCTGGATGCTGCGAGGATTCGTCGCCGGCGTCCCGATCGAACTCGAGGAGGCCGCCATGGTCGACGGCTGTACCCGCCTCGGAGCGTTCCGGCGGATCACCTTCCCGCTCATCGCCCCTGGCCTCGTCGCGTCGGGCGTGTTCGCCTTCATCCAGGTGTGGAACGAGTTCGCCCTCGCATCGGTCCTGCTCACCGACGACGAGGTCCAGACGCTCCCGCTCTGGTTGCGTGACATCGCGCAGCAATCGAACCTCGGCGCGCCTGAGTGGGGTCAGATCATGGCCGGCTCCGTGCTCGTCGCCGTGCCCGTCATCATCTTCTTCGTGATCGTGCAGGGCCGGATGGCGCAGGGTCTCGTCGGGGGAGCGGTGAAGGGATGACCTCAGCGGGATCGACGGAGCGGCGCCGTCGTGCACTCGGCGTGCTGATGCCCGGCTTCGTCGGCACGACGCTGCCCGACTGGCTTCGCTCGCTCTTGGAGGACGGGCTGGGCGGCGTCTGCCTCTTCGGTCACAACGTCGAGGGGCCTGCGCAGGTCGCCGCGCTGACGGCGGCGATCTCTTCGGCGAACCAGCACGCGATCGTCTCGATCGACGAGGAGGGGGGTGACGTCTCCCGGCTGCATCAGCGCAACGGCTCACCTTTCCCGGGCAACGCGGTACTCGGGCGCATCGACGACATCGAGACGACGCGCGCGGTCGCCAGCGAGGTCGGGGCCCAACTGGCGGAGGTCGGGATCAACCTGACGCTCGCGCCCGATGCCGATGTCAACTCCAACCCCCACAACCCGGTGATCGGCGTTCGGAGCTTCGGGGCGGATCCCGTCGCTGTCGCCGCGCACACAGCTGCATGGACCGACGGCGTGCAGGCCGCCGGTGTTGCAGCGTGTGCCAAGCACTTCCCCGGTCACGGCGACACCTCCTCGGATTCACATGTGTCCGAGCCGGTCCTGACGGCTGATCTGTCGACGCTCTCGTGCCGTGAACTCGTCCCGTTCTCCGCCGCGATCGAAGCTGGCGCGAAGACGATCATGACGTCGCACATCCGAGTACCCGCCCTCGATCCGGACACCGTCGCCACCTTTTCGCGCGCGATCCTCGGCGACCTGCTGCGCGGTCGGTTGGGGTTCCAAGGCGTGATCGTCACCGACGCACTCGACATGATCGGAGCGTCGGGAAGCCGCGGCATCGCCGCCGCATCCGTCGCATCGATCGCCGCCGGCGCCGACCTCCTCTGTCTCGGATCCGACAATTCCCAGTGCGAGATCGACGAGATCGTGGACGCGCTCATGCACGCGGATCTCACCGATGAGCTGCCCGCCGGCCGTCTCGCCGACGCGGCCGGTCGCTGCCTCGCGCTGGCCGACTGGACGGCCGACCGACATCAGGACACGTCGGCGTCGATGGACGATGCCGTCCGCGAGCCGGTCATCGGTGCCCGACAGGTGATCGGGTCGTTCACGCTCTCGGAACGCGCCGAGGCGGTCCTCGCGTCGGGGCCCCGGCCCGTTCGCTGGGTTCTCATCGAACCCGAACGGAACGTCGCCGTCGGCATCACCCCTTTCGGCCCGTTCTTCGACGGCGGTGCCGTGCCGTCGCTCGTCGTGCCCATCGGCAGTCGGTATCTGGCGGCCGACCATGTTGCCGAGCCCGGTGAGCTGACCGTCGTCGTCGGTCGGGAGCTCCACCGGGACGATGGCGCGCTCGCCGCGGCCAACACCATTGCGGCGAGGTCCGAGGCGCTGATCGTCGACATGGGGTTCGCCCATGCCGAACTCGTCGACATCGCAACGTTCGGCGCATCTCGCCTCGTCGGCGAAGCCCTCCTCGAACTCGTGAGAGCGCCCGCATGAGGATCGGAGTCGACATCGGCGGGACCAAGATCGAGGCCGTCGCAATCGACGAGGATCTCAACGTCCTCGCCACGTTCCGAGGACCGGTACGAACGGGCCCGACAGGTGTCACCGCCGGAGCGATCGAGGCAGCCGGCGAAGTCGGTCGGTGCGCAGGCGGTCGGATCGAATCGATCGGCGTCGGCGTGCCCGGAGTGATCCGGGGTGGGGTGGTACACCACGCCCGAAATCTCGACATCGAATCGCTCGATCTCGAGTCGGCCGTGGCACAGGCGACCGGCGCCTGCGTGCGCGTGTCCAACGACGTCAATGCGGCTGCACTCGGGGCCTGGGCTCTCCGAGGGGGAGCATCGACCGCGTTCGCCTATCTCAACCTCGGTACGGGCATGGCTGCGGGCCTCGTGCTCGACGGTCGCGTCTGGGAAGGTGCCCGGGGTCTCGCCGGTGAGGTCGGGTACCTCTCCGTCGATCCGCACGGTCCCGACCACGTGGACCGGCTGGCCGGGACGCTGGAGGGCTACGCCTCCGGCTCGGGGGTGGTCGGCCAGTGGGGCGTCGAGGGTGCGACAGCGGTCGACGTGTTCCGGGCCGCCGATGCAGGTGACGCTCACGCCGTCGCCATTCGCGACGGCGTGTACTTCGGGGCCGCGAGCGCCGTGCGGGTGCTTGCGCTCGTGTTCGGCGCGGACACCGTGGTGCTCGGTGGCGGCCTGACCGGACTGGGGGGCTCCTTGTGTGACGGCATGGCGGTGTATTTCGACGCGTGGTCCGAGACCTCGCCGCTCATCGCCTCGCTGGAACTGGGTGCAATCACGCATCTTCTGGTCGACGAGCGACCCACGCATGCGATCGGCGCGGCGATCATGGGAGGGCACCGTGGCTGAAGTCGTGATCGTCGAGAGCCCCGAGGCCGGGGGTGAGTTGGTCGCTCACCACATCGCAATGCGGGTCAGGGCCGAGCGTGAGTTCACGCTCGGCGTCGCGACCGGATCGACGCCGCTGCCCGTCTACGCTGCGCTGGCTCGTGAGCGCGCTGCGGGCCTCGACCTCTCGCACGTCACGGCGTTCGCACTCGACGAGTACGTCGGCCTGCCCCGGGAGCATCCTGAGAGCTACCGAAGCGTGATCCGACGCGAGGTGACCGAAACGCTCGGCCTGGACCCCGCGCGGGTGCACGTGCCGGATGGCGACGAGGCGGCGATCGCGACGGCAGGCGAGCGATACGAGGCTGCACTACTGAACCACGGCGGGGTCGACCTGCAACTGCTCGGTATCGGCACCGACGGTCACGTGGGCTTCAACGAGCCCGGCTCGTCGTTGTCATCGTTGACCCGCATCAAGACGCTGACGGCGCAGACGCGGGCCGACAACGCACGATTCTTCGACACGCCGGAGGAGGTGCCCACCCACTGCATCACACAGGGCATCGGCACGATCTTGCGGGCAGGTCATCTCGTCCTGCTGGCGTTCGGCGCCGGGAAAGCCAACGCGGTTGCCGACGCCGTCGAGGGACCTGTCACCGCCTCGGTACCCGGCTCCTGCGTGCAACTGCACGCCCATGTCACCGTCGTCGTCGACGAGGCCGCTGCAACCGATCTGGAGCGCAACGCCTACTACCGGTGGGTCTACGAGCACAAGCCCGCGTGGCAGGGTCTGTAGAGATGGCGACGACACTCGTCCATTCGGGAACACTCGTCGACTCCAGGGGCACGCGTCCCGGCTGGGTGTTCATCGACGGCGGACAGATCGCAGCGCTCGGTGCACCGGACGAGACGCCACCCCAGGCCGATCGGTCGGTCGACGCCTCGGCCGGGTACGTCACGCCCGGCTTCGTCGACATTCACGGCCACGGCGCAGGTGGCGCCCACTACCAGGACGGGGTCGACCAGTCGCTCGCCGCGCTGGCGGCGATGCGCGCTCACGGCACGACCCGGGCCGTCGCGTCGTTCGTCACGAGTTCGATCGAGAGCATCGTGGCATCCATCCGTACCGCTCGCCTGGCGATGGATCGCGACCCCGGCCTCGTCGGCGTCCACGTCGAGGGCCCCTTCCTGGCGCCCGGCCGCAAGGGGGCCCACAACCGCGAGTTGCTTCGCCACCCCGATCGCAGGTCGGTCGATCGACTGTTGGAGGTCGCACCCGGGGCCATCCGCCAGATCACCATCGCCCCGGAGTTGCCCGGCGCGCTGGAGGCGATCTCGCGTTTCGTCGACGCAGGAGTGCCAGTCGCAGTGGGCCACACGGAGTGTGACCACGACACCGCACGCGAGGCGTTCGCCCGCGGCGCGTCGCTGGTCACGCACGCCTTCAACGCGATGGCACCGATCCAGGGGCGCCTACCCGGTGTGCTGGGGGCTGCAGTCGCCGCCGAACACGTCACGATCGAAGTGATCGCCGACGGCATCCACGTGCATCCGGCGTCGATCGCCCTGCTGTTCGCCGCCGCTCCCGGACGGATCGCGCTGGTCACCGATGCGATGGCCGCCGCCGCCGCTCCGCCGGGCCGCTACCTGCTCGGTGAGCTCGACATCGACGTCGCCGACGGTCGTGCCGTGGTCGCGGGCACCGACACGTTGGCCGGTTCCACCCTCACGCCCGACCGTGCGCTGCGCACCGTCGTGAACGACTGTGACATCTCCTTGCATGACGCCGTCGCAGCGCTCACGACCACCCCAGCGCGAGCGATCGGGGAACTGGACCATGCGGTGCTCGCCCTCGGAGCGCGGGCAGACCTCGCCGTGCTCGACGCAGGTTTGTTCGTGACCGAGGTGCTCGCACAGACGGCATCGCCCGCCGTGGTGAACACGTAGCCCACACCGACCGACGAGCCCGGGCGCTGCGATGAACCCGGCAAGGGCCCGAACTCGTTCGATCATCGTCGGCGTCGACCCGATGGTCGTCGACGGGTGCGGCGAGCAGGACTCCCTCCGCCCGGACCCAGGGGCCATGCCGGCGTTGGCATACGATCGGGTCGATGAACGCTCGTTCGTGTGGACTCGTCGCGGCCCTGCTCATGGTGGCTGCCTGCAGCAGCGACGCGACGACCCCGGCGGCCGGACCGCCGTCGACGAGCGAGCCCACGGCGACGACCACCGCGACCACCCCGACGACCACCCCGACGACCACCGCGACGACCGCGCCGGCAACGGAGCCGCCGGCACCACCCACGACGGCCGCAGCGCCCGAGCGCGCGGTCGACCAGGTGCCCACACCGTCGGCGGGCACCGTCACCGACCTGCTCGCCCTCGACCGACCGATCGTGATCGCCCACGCCGGCGGTGACTTCGAGGCACCCCACTCGACGATGTACGCCTTCACCCGAGCGGCACTGGCGGGCGCCGACGTGCTCGAGATGGACGTCATGTTGACTGCCGACGACGTCCTCGTCGTGCACCACGACGACACCGTCGACCGCACGACCGGTGCGACCGGCGCCGTTCGCGACTTCACCTACGACGACCTCGCCGCACTCGACAACGCGTACTGGTACGTCGAGGGCACCTGGTCGGACCGATCGCAGCCCGATGACGCCTACGAGCTGCGCGGCGTTCGCACCGGCGAGCGGCCGGCGCCCGACGGGTTCGGACCGGACGACTTCCGCATCGAGACCTTCGCCTCCGTCGCCACCACGTTCGCCGATCACGTCCTCGACGTGGAGATCAAGATCCAGCGGACCGCAGACGGCGAGCCGGACCTCGAACGAGCGGCACGTGCGGCGAGCATCCTGGCCGACGAGATCACCGAACTCGACCGGACCGACTCGGTGATCGTCGTGTCGTTCGACGCGTCGACGATGGCGGCGTTCGGCGAGGTCGCGCCCGACGTGGCGACGAGCCCGGCGCTCGACACGCTCGTCACCTGGTACCTCGGCGAGCCCGTGCAGTTCGCACCGACCGACGTCGTGTTCCAGGTGCCGCCGTTCTTCGAGGGGATCGAGGTCCTCACCGCCGACGTCGTGGCCCGGGCGCAGTCCGAGGGCGTCGCCGTGTGGGTCTGGATGGACGACACTGCGACGCAGGAGACCGCCGACTTCTACCGTGTGATGTTGGATCGTGGCGTGGACGGCCTGCTGGTGTCTCGGCCCGAGGTCGCCGCCGGCGTGGTCGTCGGCTGAGTCGGTCCCCGGTCAGCGCAGGGGGATCGTGAGGCAGCGGTCGGCGAGCGTGCCGAGGGCGTAGGACGCGTAGTCGACGCCGAAGTCGGCGTAGAGGTTGCGGCACGACTCGCTCCACGCCAGCGCGTCGGGGCTCGAGATCCGGTGCACCACCTGCATCACGCCGCCCTCGTACACCCGGTACTCCGCCCAGGTGCCCGGGAAGTCCTTCGTGCACCCGATCTCGATCGAAGGGATCGCCGACCGCGTCATCGGTCGCATCCGGTGCCGATGGGTGTGCCCGGCGGCGTAGGCGATCACCTCGGTGCGTCGTACCGCCAGCTCGTCGAGGGCGTCGCTGCCGTCGGGGTGCAGCCCGAAGTAGTCCTCGCTCCGCTTGGCTCCTTCACCGCCGATCCACTGCTGGTGGTGACCCATCACGAACACCGGTCGGTCGGTATCGGCACACACGTCGTCGATCCAGTCGATCTGCTCGGTCGTGATCGTCCCGGTCGTCGCACCCGGAATCGCCGTGTCGAGCAACGCGACGACCACCCCGGGGAGCGCGATCAGTTGGTCGCCGGCGTACTCCGCCTGGTGCCGGTAGGCGTCGTGGTTGCCGCGCACGACGTGCAGTCGCTCTCCGAACGGCGCTCGGTAGCACGCCTCGAACGCCGCCCACTCGTCGGGATGGCCGTCCTGCGACAGGTCGCCCTTGACGATCACGGCCATCGGGTCGATCGCCGCCATCTCGGCCGCCGCGGCCCGGTTCATCGTCTCGGGATACGGCTCCGAGCCCGGCTCGGCGCGGCGGATGGGACCGTCGGTCCGGTCGTCGATCCGGCCCGCCTCGGTCTCGCCGAAGTGCACGTCGTTGACCGTCGCGAACCGGCACAGCAGCTCGCCGGGCGGGGGTGCGAGCGTGCGGACGGCGACCCCGTCGAGGTCGTGGTCGGTGCCGGCGCGCAGGCCGTCGTAGCGCCGCACGTCGAGCCCGTCGTGGATGACCACGAGATCGTCGGCGACGGTCGTGACGTCCATCAGCCCGCAGCGTCCATCAGGTCGTGACGACGACGGAGTTCACGACCTTGTCCTGCCACGTCTGCTGCTTGTCGTCCCAGAGCATCCAGAGATAGCCGAGGTAGAAGATCGCCGAGGAGAAGATGTTGGCGAACAGGCTGCGGCCGAGTGCCCGCCAGAACCCGATCGGCTCGCCGGTGCGCATGTCGACGACCCGGACGCCCACGATCCGAGCACCCCATGGCTGGCCGGTCTTGCCCATCGCCCGAACGTAGAGGAACGCCACGAACAGCACCCCGACCGCGATCAGGGCGATCCCGCCGAACAGTGCCGCCCAGTCGAGGTCACTGGCGTTGTCGCCGCAGCTGATCTCGGTGGTGCCGTCGAGACGTTCGATCGTGGTGCAGTCACGGAACGCGGCGACGATCAACACCACCCCGGGGATGACGAAGACCAGGTTGAGCAGGCCGTAGAGGAGCCCGTCGAGCAGGAACGCGCCGAGGCGGCGGCCGAAGCCGGCCCGCTCGCCGCCCGCGGTCGGCTGGTGTGCGGGTGCGGGACCCGCCACGGTGGCGGTGCCGCCGGTCGATGGCGGCGGCATGGAGGGCGGCGGTGGTGGTGTCCCTCCCGACGGAGGCGGCGGCGGCGGTTGCATGGCCATCGCCCAAGTGTGCCAGATCAGCGGTAGGGGCGATCACGCCGCGCCGGCACGGGGCGTGACCACCAGCGCCCGCTGAAGCGCCATGCCGTCGAATGCGTCGGTTGCGCCGGCGCGTTGACGACGGGACGCGGCCACAGAGCCTCGGCCGCTGCCATGATCGCGGCCGCCTCCTCGTCGGTCGGGACCGGTTGGATCGTCGCTCGTTCCGACATCGCGGCCACGTTACGCGTTCGGTGGTGTGGTCGTCGCCTCGTCGTCGATCGACCACGAGGCGCGGGCGGGCCGGGTGACGACGCTGCCGGCGAACTGGTCGTGGAACGTGCGTCGATCGGAGTCGAA
>JAWLFC010000005.1:0-65133 GCA_041685755.1 Ilumatobacteraceae bacterium | reverse complement strand
GACATCGCCACGATGGACCTGGCCGAGGCCAGGCGGATCGTCGGCGGCGGCGCAGGCCTCGACGGCGAGGAACGCTTCGCTCAGCTCGACCGGTTCGCAGCGGCGATCGGCGGCGTGATGGGTGCCACCCGGGTGATCACCGACCGATCGTGGGTGCACCACGACCGCCAGATCGGCACCACCGGCGTGGTCGTCGACCCCGTGCTGTACCTGTCGTTCGGGGTGAGTGGGGCGGTGCAACACACGAGCGGCCTCGGCCACCCGGACCACATCGTCAGCGTCAACACCGACCCCCACTGCCCGATGATGGCGATGTCCGACCTGGCGATCGTCGCCGACGCCAACGCCACCCTCGACGAACTGCTCGTCCTGCTCGCTGCCACGCCCGACGGGGGCACCCTCGCTGAGGTGACCCGTGGCTGACGTCGACGTCATCGTCGTCGGCGCCGGCCCCGCCGGCGCCGGCGCGGCCCCCGTCCGCGCCCCCAGGGGGCCCTCGGTCATCCTGCTCGAACGCGGCAGCTTCCCCGGGTCGAAGAACATGTACGGCGGCGTCGTGTATCCCCGCATCCTCGATCAGCTGCATCCCGAGTGGTGGCTGGAGGCGCCGATCCAACGGTGGGTCACCCGACGGTCGACGATGGTGCTCACCGACACCCAGGCGCTCACGGTCGACTTCCGGTCGGCGAACTGGGCGTCACCGCCCTACAACGGGGCGACCGCCTACCGTCCCGACTGGGACCACTGGCTCGCCGGCAAGGCCGAGGCCGACGGTGCCCTGCTCGTCTGCTCGACGACGGCGACCGGCCTGTTGCGCGACGCCGATGGCCACGTCACCGGCGTGACCACCGACCGGCCCGACGGCGACCTGCACGCCCGCCTCGTGATCGCCTGCGACGGCGTCAACAGTTTCCTCGCCAAGGAGGCCGGGCTCTACGGCGAGGTCGACGCCGCCAACTACACCGTCGGCGTCAAGGAGACCATCGGCCTGCCCAAGGAGGTGATCGACGAGCGCTTCGGCGTCCGCGACCGCGAGGGCGTCGACATCGAGATCCTCGGCGGCACCTCGGGCGTCAACGGCGGCGGATTCGTCTACACGAACCTCGACACGCTCGCCGTCGGCGTCGTGCTCAAGCTGCCCAAGCTCGGCGCCCAGCAGTTGCGTCCGGAGCAGATCATCGCCAACCTCAAGGCGCACCCCGGCATCGCCCCGCTGGTCGAGGGCGGCGAGGTCAAGGAGTTCTCCGCCCACGTGATCCCCGAAGCCGGCTTGTCGATGATGCCGCAACTCACGGGTGACGGCCTGCTCGTCGCCGGCGACGCCGCCGCGATGTGCCTGGCGGCCGGCATCTGGCTGGAAGGCGTCAACTTCGCCATGGCGAGTGGCATGTACGCCGGCGAGGCGGCCTCGGAGGCGCTGGCGACGGGCGACACGAGCGCCGCCGGTCTCGCCGGCTACGAACGGCGCCTGAACGACACGTTCGTCCTGCGCGATCACCGCAAACTGCGACGGGCGCCAGCGCTCGTGCTGTCGGATCGGGTCCAACACCTGTATCCCGACATGATCGCCAATACCGTGGAGCGCATGTTCCGCGTCGACAACCCATCGCCCAAGCCGGGGCTGCGACGCATCCTCGACGAGGAACGCAAGCGCGCCGGCGTGAAGCTGCGCGACCTCGCCCGCGACGCACTCGACGGCATCCGGAGCTTCGGATGAGCGCAGTCCCCGACACCGGCGAACGCTGGCCGGAGCGTTCGTTCGAGGACCTGATCGGCTCGACGCGCTTCGACGTCCACGAACGCGCCCACATCGTCGTCGACGACACGATCTGCCGTGACTGCTCGACGCGCGAGTGCATCGTCGCCTGCCCCGCCAACCTGTTCGTGCCGACGAGCGACGGCGGGATCCTGTTCAACTACGAACAGTGCTTCGAGTGCGGCACCTGCTACCTGCTGTGCAACAAGGAAGGCGCCATCACCTGGACCTACCCCGAGGGCGGCCACGGCGTCGTCTTCAAGCGCACCTGACGAGCCTGCCGTGCAGATCGCCGTGTGCTGGAAGTGGGTGTCGCTCGACCGGGAGCACGAGCTCGACGAACGCTGGGCCGGCGTCTCCGCCGCCGACGAGGCCGCGCTCGAGACCGCCCTGTCGATCGGCGACGCGATCGGCGACGACGCGACCGTCACCGTGATCGGCCTCGGGCCGTCCGACGCCGACGACGTGCTGCGCCGGGCCCTCGCCGTCGGCGCCGCGGCGGTGCGCCGCATCGACGCGTCGCCCGAGCTCGACAGTCGTACGGTGGCGCTCGCTCTCGCTGCCCAGGTCGCCGAGGCCGACCTCGTCGTGTGCGGCGACTACTCGATCGACCGTGGGACCGGGTCGGTACCGGCGTTCATCGCCGCCGAACTCGGCGCTGCGCAGGCGCTCGGCCTGGTCGAGGTCGACGTGGCGACCGCCGCCGACCCGCCGCTGCGGGTGCTGCGCCGCCTCGACGGCGGCCGGCGCGAGCTGATCGACGTGCCGACGCCGGCGGTCGTGTCGGTCGAGGGATCGGTCGCCCGGTTGCGGCGAGCGCCGCTGACGGCCTCGCTGGCGGCCCGGTCGGCGCCGATCGACGTCGTGGCCGGACCGCACGGCCGAGCACCCGAGACCGAGATCCATCCGTACCGCCCGCGCCCACGGACGCTGCCGCCACCCGCTGGTGACACGCTGTCGCGGGTTCGTTCGATCCTCGATGTCGGTGGCGACGAGGGCCACGCCGAGACGGTGACGCTCGACCCGCCGGCCGCCGCCCGCCGGATCATCGAGCAGTTGCGCGACTGGGGCTACGAGCCCGGCGCCACCGGGTCGGTCGATGCGCCTCGGTGACCTGACCTGGAGCGACGTCGAGCGGGCGATCGGTCCGTCCGACGACGGCACGCTGGCACCGGTACTGCTCCTGCCGGTCGGTTCGACGGAACAGCACGGCCCCCACCTCCCCGTGGCGACCGACATCTTGATCGCCGAGGAGATCGCCGGTCGCGCCGTTCACCACACCGACGGCCTGATGATCGGCCCGACGGTGACCGTCAGCGCGTCGGGTGAGCACGCCGGGTTTCCCGGCACGTTGTCGATCGGTACCGCCACGACCACCGCGCTGATCGTCGAACTGGTCCGCAGCGCCGACTGGGCGGCAGCCGTGGTGCTCGTCAACGGCCACGGCGGCAACCACGACGCCGTCACCGCCGCCGTCGACACCCTCACCGACGAGGGACGCACGGTGCTCGCCTGGTGGCCGGCATGGCCGCAGCGGCGAGACGGCGGGCCCGCCGACCTGCACGCCGGACGCATCGAGACCTCGATGATGCTGGCGATCGACCCCGGCCTCGTGCGCTGGGAGCGCGCCGTCGCCGGAGCGGACGCCTCGCTCGACGAACTGCGCGAGCGAGGCGTGCGCGCCGTGAGCCCGAACGGCGTGCTCGGCGACCCCGAGGGCGCGTCCGGCGGCGAGGGCGAACGCCTGATCAATGCGTTCGTCGAGGATCTCGTCCATCAGATCGAACGCTGGCGCCCGATCGAGCCGCCGCCGTCGTCGGCCTGACATGACGATCGTGCGACTCGACGGGTCATGGCAGCGATTCGGTCGCGTCGTGCTCGCCGGCTCGCCCCTGCGGTTGTTCCGCGTCTCGGCCGCCGGGGCCGACGTCCTCGACCGTCTCGAGGCGGGTCTCGATGTTCCGGCGTCGTCGCTCGTCGATCGGTTGCTCGACGCCGGTGCAGTCCATCCGGTGGTCGACTCGACGCGCTCGTCGACGTTCGGTCCCGAGGACGTGACCGTGGTGACCCCACAGCTGCGATCCGATCCGTCGAGTCGACCCGGCGTCGGCGGGGGGGTGTACGGCGACGACGGGTCGCTCCCACCACTCCCCGGAGCCACGCTCCGACTGGCGGCCACCCAGGGGCCGGCTGCGGCCCGCAACGCCGGGCGGGCGCTCGTCGACACCGAACTCGTCGCCTTCGTCGACGCCGACGTCGTCGTCACCGACGGCTGGCTCGACGCATTGCTCGCGCACTTCGACGACCCCGGCGTCGGACTGGTGGCGCCGCAGGTGACCGGTGAGCCGGGCTCGCCGCTCGACCTGGGCATCGAGCCCGCCCGCATCCGGGCCGGGACGCGGGTGAGCTACGTGCCGGGCGCGGCGCTGGTGGTGCGGGCAGCGGCGTTCGACGCCGTCGGCGGCTTCGATCCGACGCTGCGGTTCGGTGAGGACGTCGACTTCGTGTGGCGCCTCGACGAGGCGGGCTGGCGGTGCCGGTACGAGCCGGCGGCCACGGTCTGGCACGAACCACGCAGAACCGTGCGCGCCCGACTGCGCCAGCACGCCGCGTACGGCACGTCCGCCGGCGCCCTGGCGCTGCGGCACCCTCGTGCGCTCACGCCGTGGCGCGCCAACGGCTGGACGGCCGTGGTCTGGGGGGCTGCACTCACCGGCCGGATCGGAGCCGCCGCCACCACGGCGGTCGGCAGCGCCCTGGCCCTCGAACCCAAGATGCCCGGCGTTCCTCGCGCGGCATCGTTCCGCCTGGCGATGCGCGGCCACCTGCTCGCCGGGTCACAACTGGCGAGCGCCGTTCGCCGAGCCTGGTGGCCGATCGTCACCGCCGGCGCGCTCGTGTCGCGCCGGATGCGCTGGCTCGCAGCCGCATCGATCCTGGCCGACGTCCGCGCCGCTCCGACCGACGTCGCCTATGGCTGGGGGGTGTGGAGTGGGATGCGACGGCACCGGACGTGGGCGCCGATCGTGCCGCAGCTCAGTGCATGGCCGGGGCGGCCGCCTCGCTCGGCGTCGCCTCGACGTCCGGATCCGTGATCGGCTCCCGGGCCTCGACGAGCGCCTGGCGGAGCCGATCGCTGATGTCGTCGCAGTCGGCGCAGCCCCAGATGGCGCTGTAGGCGATACAGCCGAGGCAGAGCGCGAAGACCGCCTCGAGTGTCGCCGCCGCGGCCAGCATCGCGACGAGCACGACCGCCACCGCCGGCGCACCCGTCAGCCATGCCACCGCAGCCCCGGCCGTGAAGCCGAGACCGATCGCCTGCGCGAACCGCTTGGGCGGCCCGGGCACCTGACGGGACCGGAAGTCGGCGTCGCGACGCCGCAGGACCGACTCGACGCGAGGCGTCAGCACACGGGTGACCAACTGACCGAGCGGCGACAGCGTGGGCCCCGTGGCGACCCGGGCCAGGAAGCCGTAGGTCAGCGGCACCAGCACCCAGGCCTCGCGCACGACGAGGAACACGACCGCCTGGGCGACGACACCGGCAGCCACGAGGCGGGCCGACGTCTCGTTGACGGGGTCGGGGAAGCGGAACAGCATGCGCACGTTCGCCACGCTATCCCCGACAATTCCGATCAACACAGTCAGGATTAGTCCTGCGGCTGGCCCACCTGCCCGACGACCAGTCGAGCGCTCAGCTGATCGCTCGGTCAACTCTGTGACACCCTCTCCGTACTGTTGTCGGCATGGAGATCGGAGCGATTCCGACACCGGCGGAGGTGGCCGAGTTGTCGGGTGCCGAGCTGGATGAGGCGCTGGTGAAGCTCGAGGTGGCTCGCCGACAGGTCGAAGCGGCACACGTCGCGGTGTTGGATCGGGCCGACGAGAGCGGGCGGTTCCGACACGACGGGCACGCCTCGGTGCGCGGGTGGGTGGTCGCGTTGACCAACTCGTCGCCGGTGGAGACCCGGCGGCGTCTGCAGACGATGCGGGCGTTGCGTGAGCTCCCCGACACCGCCGCCGGATTGGCGAACGGCACGATCGGGGTCGAGCAGGTACGTGAGATCGCCAAGCTCCACGCCAACCCGCGTCTGCGCGAGTTGGTGGTCGACGGCGACCGCAAGCTGGTCGAGCACTCCCGGAAGGACTTCGTGTCCTTCTCCGAGGTGCTGCACCGCTGGTCGCAGTTCGGTGACCCGCGTGGCGCCGAGCAACGCCACCACGAAGCCCACGACGGCCGCGACGCGGTGATGTTCGAGCGCGACGGGGTGGTGCACGTGCACGCGAAGTGCGGCACAGGGCAGGGAGCGGCGTTGATGGAGATCTTCCAACGTCAGTGCGACGCCGAGTTCCTCGCCGACTGGGAAGAGGCCAAAGCGGCGGCCACCGACGACGGTGGCGAGCCGATGAGCCACCTGGCGCGCACCGACGCCCAGCGACGCATGGATGCCCTGCACCGGCTGGTGGCGCGCGGAGTGGCGGCGGCGCCCGACGCAGCGACGCCGGAGCCGTTGGTCAACATCGTGATGACCAACGCCGAATACGAGGCCGAGCTCGCGGCGATGCTCGGCGGCACACCGGTGCCGGCCGCGACCGTCGACGACATCGACGGCAGGCGCTGCGAGACCACCACCGGCATCCCGATCAGCCCCCGCGACGCCGTGATCGCCTCGTTCCTCGGCTACGTGCGCCGGGTGGTGATCGACTCCTCCGGCCGGGTCACCGACCTCGGCCGGCGCCGACGCTTCACCGGGGCAGCTCGCGACGCGGTGCTGCTCGACGGGCGACGATGTCTCTGGCCCGGCTGCGGCCGGGCGTCGTCACGCAACCAGATCGACCACACCCACGAGCACGCTCGAGGTGGCCTGACGACGCCCGAGAACGGTGGCCCCGCCTGCGGCCGCCACAACCGCCTCAAGACCCAGGGCTACACCGCCCACCGCGACACCAATGGCGTGTGGCACGTGTACCGCCCCGACGGCACCGAACTCACCGAGCCGGCTGCTGCCTGAGTGGTCCACCGGGTACCGTCGCGACGGTGACGATCCGACTGACGGTGCGTACCGCCATGTGGCGCAGCCACGTCGCCCGCATCGCCAACGCCACCGACGGCCTGGTCCCGGTCGTCAAGGGCAACGGCTACGGGTTCGGTCGGCTCGCGCTGGCGCGGCTCGCCGCCGAGTTCGCCGACACCGTCGCCGTCGGCACGATCCACGAGCTCGCGGGCCTGCCCGCCGACCTGGACCCGGTCGTCCTCACCCCGACGCTGACGCCCCCCGATGCCGGTACCCCGATCCTCACGGTCGGCAGTGCCGACCACGTCGCCGCGCTCAGCCGGTGGCAGGGCCGCGTCATCTGCAAGCTGGCCTCGTCGATGCAGCGCTACGGGCGCGGCACCGAACTGATCGACGTCGCCGCTCGGGCCGGCCTCGACGTGGTCGGCGTGAGCGTCCATCCGCCCCTGGCGGGCACGCTCGACGACCATCGACAGGAGATCGCGGAACGGATCACCGACGTCGACCCGTCCGTCCCCGTCTGGATCAGCCACCTCGACCCGACGAGCGTCGCGATGTTGCCGACGTCGCACACCTACCGACTCCGGCTCGGTACCGACCTCTGGCACGGTGACAAGTCGTTCCTCCACCTCGACGCCGACGTGCTCGACGTCCGCCCGATCGAGGCCGGGACGCCGGCGGGGTACCGGCTGGCGCCGGTGGCGAGCGACGGACACCTCGTGATGATCGGCGCCGGTACGGCCAACGGTGTCGCGCCCCTCCCCGACGGTCGCAGCCCGTTCCACTTCCAGCGCCGGCGTCTGTCGTTGCACGAACCGCCGCACATGCACACCTCGATGGCCTTCGTACCGGTGGACGACCCGGTTCCCGAGATCGGTGACCGGGTCGACCTCCAGCGACCGCTGACGACCACGACCGTCGACGAGTTCGTCTGGCTGTGACCGCTTCCACCACCGAGCCGACGTCGACGGTCCGCGCCACCGGGCGCCTGCCGGGGCCCGACGTGGTCCGCGCCGTGGCCCTGATCGGCGTGGTGGTGATGAACTACCACGGCTATCTCATCCTGCAGGGCCCGGGTCGCCCCCGCACCGGATGGCTGGAGGAACTGTTCGATCCGTGGACCGGGCCGTTGAGCACCCGCTTCGCGGCGACGTTCGTACTGGTCGCCGGCGTCGGCGTCGCCCTGATGACCGCCTCGACACTGGAGCGCCGGCAGGATCCCGACGATCCCGACGTCGCCACGGCCGTGAGGGCGATGCGGTGGCGACTCGTGCGCCGCGGCCTGTTCCTGTACGTGCTCGGCGTGCTGCTCGACGAGATCTGGCCGGGCACGATCCTCGTGTACTACGGCGCGATGTTCGTGATCGCCGCGGCGATGTTCACGTGGCGCAGCCGCTGGATCGCGCTGGTCGGTGTCGCCGCTGCCCTGGCCGGTGCCGGGCTGCGGTGGTGGCAATGGGAACGGGCCGAGGACGGGGCGAGCACGCGCTGGTTGACCGACCCCGACGAGGGCTCGCTGTCCGACTACGTCTTCGGCCTGGTCGTCAACGGCACCCATCCGCTCCTGCCGTGGCTGGCGTTCTTCTGCGCGGGCATCGTGCTCGGACGCGTCCTGCGCACCTCCTGGTGGCGACCGGCGACGATCGCCACCGGTGCGACGCTGTTCGTGCTGGCACTGCTCGCCGCGGCCACGCCGACGACCGACCTCGCCACCGTCCTGCTCTCCACCGACCCGTTCCAGCGCGGGCTGGTGTACGTCGCCAGCGCCCTCGGGACGGCCCTGATCGCCTACGGCGTCGTCGACTGGATCGCCACCCGGTTCGAACGAGGCACCGATCCGCTGCGACGCGCCGGGCAGATGACGCTGACGTTGTACCTGCTGCACGTGCTGGTGTTCGAACTCGTCGTCGACTGGCTGGGGTGGATCGAACCGGCGGGGATCGACGTCGCCCTCGCGTTCGCGCTCGGGTTCTGGGTCGCGGGAATCATCGGTGCGGTGCTGTGGCATCGGCGCTTCGGCATGGGACCCGCCGAACGGGTCTACCGCGCCATCGGTGGCTGAGCGACACCACGTGCCGCTCGGCGCGTGCCACGCCACCCGACGGCACCGGCGCCGAGGAGTGGTCCTTGCTCACCGAGGCGGGTGGGCGTGATGCGGGCGCCACGGCTGTAGGGCAGCCGGGTACCGTCGTCGAGCGCGACCTGCGCAGCGTGGAAGAACGTCGAGCCGAACCCCAGTGCCACGCCGCCGCCGACGACGACGAACGACAGATCGAACGTGTTGCACATCGAGGCCGCTGCCCGTCCGACCACGTCTCCGACGCGCTGCATGATCTGGAACGACGGCTCGGTGGCGGGTCGACCGGTGATGGCGTCGATCGCGGCGCCCGACGCCTCGGCGTCGAGGCAACCCTGCGTGCCACAGTGGCAGCGTCGCCCGCCGGGTTCGACGATCACGTGGCCGATCTGGCCGGCGTGGCCCGACTCGCCGTCGAGCAGGTCGCCGTCGAGCACGACGGCGCCGGAGATGGCTCCCGACACCGTGATCGCGAGGAAGTTCGGTTGGCCGCGAGCGGCACCGAGCCAGCCCTCCGCCAACGCCAGGGCCTTGGCGTCGCGGTCGCCGTACACCGCCGATCCGGTCAACTCGATCAGCCGGTTGCGCAGCGGGAAGTCGCGCCACGCCGGCACGCTGATCGGAGTGACCAGCTCGAGACCGCGGGTCACGCGCCCGCCGCAGCTGACCCCGACACCGACGACGCTCACCCCGTGGCGCTCCGCCGCCTCACCGGCCAGATCGGTCACGATGCCGGCCAGCGCCGTGTAGTGGGATTCGGGCCCGACATCGGGCTCGATCGGGGCGCGACGACGGTCGAGGAGCACGCCACGGGGCGTGACGAGCCCGGTCTGGAAGCTGTGGGTTCCCACGTCGACCGCGAGGATCACCTCATCGGGCTTCGACTCGGGAACGTGTTCGGTGGAGTGGGGCACCTCGGACATGGCGGCCGACACGGTATCCGGGCGGCGGCGTCCGACGCCGCCGGGTACGGTCGGGCGAGAAATCACTCGATTCCGCCGTCGTTCGTGCCGATACCGGTGTGTCGCTCTGCACATCGACCACACCTCATGGACTCCGCCCGCTCCTCCCCGACGTTCCGGCCCCCATGGCGGCCGCTCGCGTCGGTGCTGCTCGTCATGACCAGCGGCTGGTTCGTGGCCGCCCCGGCGAGCGCGTCGGCCCCACCCGACGTCCCCACCACGACGACGACCACCACGACGACCGAACCGGCCCCGGCGCCGACGACCACGACGACCGAACCGGCCCCGGCGCCGACGACGACCACGACGACGACCACGACCACGACGACGACCGCCCCACCCGCTCCGGCGCGGCAGAACATCCCGGTCGTGTCGACGCAGATCGCCCACATCCTGGCCACGATCCGCTACGTGGAGTCACGCGGCGACTACGACGCTCCGCCGAACCGTGGTCGGGCGTCGGGGGCCTACCAGTTCATCACCTCGACCTGGAACGACTACGCCGGCTACTCCGAGGCGTACCTCGCGCCACCGGAGATCCAGGACGAGCGCGCCATCCTCGACGTCGAGAAGTTCCTCGCCCAGTGGAACAACGACGTGTCGATGATCCCGATCATGTGGTACTACCCGAGAGCGGCGAACGACGTCATGCTGATGGACGTCGTGCCGGTGCCCTCTGCGGGCAACGTGCTGACCGTACGCGAATACCAGCAGCGGTGGCTCGGCGTGTGGGCGTTCCTCTCCGGCCAGGACATCCCCCGACCGCTCACTCGTGAACAGGCACTGGGACGACTGGGCCTGCCCCCGGAACTGCCCGAACCCGAACCCGTCGAGCCGGGGACCCCGGCGAACGAGCGCACCGCTCGTCTCGCCTACCCGGTGCTGGGGCCGAGCCGGGTCGCCGCACCCGACTGTGGCGACGCCGGGGACGTGACCGAATACGCCACCGCCGGGCTGTGCGCGGAGGAGGCGCCCGGCATCGTGTTCGGCGTCAAGCTGCAACCGGTGCTGGCGGTGACCGACGGCGTGGTGACCGACATCGACAACGAGCTCGGCAGCACGATCGCGGTGACCATCACCGACATCACCGGCCGCAGCTACCGCCTCGAGGGCTTCAACGACGACACTCCGGGCACCGACGACGGTGCCGCCCCGCCACACCTGCGGCTCAGCGCCCTCGTCCGTGTCGGCGCCACGGTGCGCGCCGGCCAGGTCATCGGGTTCATGGGCAACTCGAGCCCGCTGCCGCTCGGCGTGCGCGCCGACGTGCCGACCGACGCCACCGTCGACATCCCGACCGACGCCGTCGCGCCGCACATCCGACTCACGATCGAGGACCTCGACGGCACACCGGTCGACGCGTACGGTCCGGTGATCGACGCCCTGTTCGCCCAGGCCTGCACGGTCGGGACCGGGCCGTGGGCCGGTTGGCCGACCGGCGGTACGCACGAGCCCGTCGTCATCGAGACGACCGACGACAACCGGGCGATCGACTCCGAGTGGATCATCACCGACTCCGGCCAGGTCACCGCCGCCGGCTGGGCGGCGCTCATCTATCCGAGCGAGAACTGCGGGTGGGCACCGGAGATCGCGTTCGGGCCAGGGGCGAACGGGACGACGCAGGTGCCCGTCGAGTGGCGCACACCGCTCGACCTGCCGACACCGATCTGGATCGCGCTGGCCGGCACGTCCGACGACGCCCGCTCGATCGTGCCCCTCATCCGCCCCTGACGCTCCCCGATGCGCCGCGGCCGTCAGCCGACGCGGCGGGCGGTCTCCACCAGGTTGATCTCGTAGAGGACCTCGTCGAGGGCGTCCTCGGCGGTGATCGCGGCGAACCGCTGCGGTGTGTCCGGCGTGCAGCACGACGGCACCGGCGACAACACGGTCCACGGGCGCGGGTGGCAGAACTGCACGACGCTGTAGCGCTCACCCTCGAAGTCGGGATCGGCGACCACGCGGTGCCAGCCGATCGGGATGATGCCGTTGGTGAGTCGTTCCAGCATGATGCCGGTGTTGATGATCACCGCATCGTCCGGCGGTGTCGCATCGACCCAGTCGTCGCCGACCTTCACCTGCAACCCGGCGGCGGTCGCCCGCGGGAGCGCGGTGATCAGGTTGATGTCGCCGTGCTCGGCCGCCCACACGTGGCCATCGGTGCCGAGCTCGGACATCGCCGGGTAGCGGATCGCCCTGGTGAGGGTCGGCCCGTCGGTCACCATGTCGTCGAAGAAGGTCTCGTGGCAGCCGATCCCCTCGGCGATGACGCGGAGGAAACGGCGCTGGAGGTCGGCGATCGACTCGTGGAACCGGTACAGCACCTCGGTGATGCCGGGAACGGCCTCCTCGGGCAACACCTGGTCCGGGTAGGCCGTCGAGAACTTCCGCTTCAGCGGGTGCCCGGCGGCGATCGGCGCCGACCAGTTGAGCATCTCCTTCCAGTCGGGCCTGTCGCTCGACGCCGCCGTCTCGACGAGCAGGCCGGTGTACCCGGTCTGCCCGTTGGCGCCGGGAGCGACGAAGCGCTGCTTCACCTCCGGATCGAGCTCGAAGAAGGTGCGCAGCATCGCGTAGGTGGTGTCGAGCAGGTCCTCGGACAGATCGTGGCTCGTGTAGACGAACCCGGTCTCGAGGCTGCGGCGGACACCGTCGACGACCGCTCGACGCGGGGCGCCGGTGGTGCGCTCGAACGCCAGCAGGTCGACGTCGAAGATCTGATCGCTCATGGCGCGCCACGCTACCCACCGCCGCGGTTCGACGCGAGTGGTCTCGCCGCAACGTTGCCGGTGGAGTGAGGCGACGGGAATTCCTGAAGGTCTGCGGACTGCTCGGCATCGGTGTGCCCGTCGTCGCCTGCGCCGAAGACCCACGCCGGCGAGGACTGGAGCTCGGTCCACATCGCCGCCCGTTCCGCCCGAGCCGCCGTCGACGGCCTGCTCGACGGCTGAGCTCAGCGCTCGAGCGCGGCAGCGAGACGGTCCAGGGTGGCGCTCATCGTCTCGCGGTTGCGTTCGGTCCGGTCGTTGACGCCGGACATCTGCACGCTGAACTCGTGCGCCGACTCGGGCCGGAAGTCGTCACTCCACTCGGTGACGAGAGATCCGCCGTCGGCGGGCTCGATCCGGTAGCCCCACGTCGCGTAGTGGAAGTCCATCATCGAGCACTCGAACGCGAACTCGCTGCCGGGTTCGGCCACGACGACCTTGCCCTGCGTCGTCCACTCGTGGTCACCGTTGCGGTTGTGCCCGTCGAACGTGGCGCCGACGACCGGGCCCTCCACACCCTCGTGCCACTGGCAGGTGTGGCACTCGCTCGACCACTCCCCCATCCTCGTCACGTCGGCGATCGCGTCGTAGACGGCTCGGGGAGACGCAGCGATGAACCGGGAGACTTCCACCGTGTGTGTCATGGGCGCAGTTCACCACACCGGACGCGGCGACGACGAGGCGCTGCGCTCAGCTCGTCAGCACCAACGCCAACACGCCGCCGAGCACCAGGTACGCCGCCGTCACCGGCAGCGTGCGGCGGAGGATCTCCGATTCGCGACCTGCGAGGCCGACGGTGGCCGCGGCGGCGACGATGTTGTGCGGGGCGATCGCGTTCCCGACCGCGGCGCCGAATCCCTGGGCGCCGAGCATCGTGGTCACGTCGAGTTCGCGTGCGGCCGCTGTGTCGATCTGGAGTTCGGTGAACAGCACGTTCGAGGCGGTGGCCGAACCGGTGACGAACGTGCCGAGCGACCCGACGACGGGCGAGATCAGCGGCCAGGCAGCGCCGGTCTGGGCGGCAGCGTCGGCGAGGTCGGCGGTCATCCCCGACTGCGACATCAGCCGGGCGATCGTCACCATCGACACGAGCGCGACCGCGACCGTCGCCAGCTGGCGGGTGGCCGCCACGAAGGCGCCGGCGACCTGCGACGGTCGGGCTCCCTGGACGACGGCACCGACGACGAACGCGGCCGTCAGCAGCAGCCCCGGGTGGTAGAGCGGCATGATCGATCCGGTGAAGGTGCTGTGGAGTTCCCAGTCGACCGTCACGCTGCGCAGCGCGTCCTCGATCGGCGCCACCAGTCGGGTGACGAGCACGACCGTGATCAATGCGAGGTATGGCGCTGCGGCGACGACCACGGACCTGCCGCTCGAACCGCCGGGTTCGGGGTCGTCCGTCGCGACGGACCGGCCGCGGACGACGACGATGAACACCGCGGTGCCGAGCACGGCGCCACCGAGGGTGGGCAGCTCCGGGCCGACGACGGCGGCGATCAACCAGTAGGGCACGAGGAACGACACGCCGGCGAGCAGACCGATCCGCCACGGCGTCGGCTCCCCCCGGTCAGCCGTGATCAACCGGAGCACCACCAGCGCCATGATCCAGCCGAGCAGCACGTGGAACAGCGCCGTCGACCGGGCGAGATCGAGCCCGCTGATGCCGCTGATCGCCACCTGGGCAGCGACCGGCGTGCCGATCGCGCCGAACGAGACCCCCACGACGTGGCCGATCATCGCCGCCACGACGGCGGTCACCGGCGCGAAGCCGGCGGCGACCAGGAACGGCGCGGCGAGCGCGACCGACGTCCCGAATCCGGCCGCTCCCTCCATGAAGAGCGCGAAGAACCAGGCGATGAGGAGGGCGACCACCCGGGGATCGGGAGAGATTCGCCGCAGCGCCGCCTCGAGCATCGGGGTCGCCCCGGTCGCCGACTGGAGGTGGTGGATGCCGAGCGCCGGGCCGATGATCGCCACGATCGTCAGCGTGATGAACCCGGCCTCGGCGAGGACTCCGACCAGTCCCTCGTCGATGTTGAAGACGCTGTCGTCACGGCCGAAGTCGAACGCGACCACGGCGAGCACCGACGTCCCGAGCGCCACCACGACACCGGCCCGGGCGGCGGGCCACCGCAGTCCGAGCATCAGGCCGAGCACGGCCAGTACCGGCAGCGCTGCCAGAAGCGTCGTCACGTCAGAGGTCGGGCACGCCGCCGGGGGCGAACAGCGCCGGCCAGCCGCCGGTGTGCACGAACACCACGTCCGACCCGAAGCGACCGTCCGACGCCAGCCCCAGCAGGCCCGCGCACCCCTTGCCGGAGTAGGTCCGGTCCATCAACCAGCCCCCGTTCGTAGCGGCCCAGCGGATCGCTGCGTCGCCCGCTGCGGTGGGCACGGCGTAGTCGGCACCCATCCAGCGGGTGTCGACCTCGACGTCCTCGTCGGCGACGATGGCGGTCGAGCCCATCAGCTCGAGCGTGCGGTTGGCGAGTTCGGTGATGTCGGGGCGGCCCACGTTGACGCCCTTCGCGACGCCGATCGCGATCACGTCGGGCACCCGACGTCCGGCGTGGGCGGCGGCGGCCCGACCGGCGAGCAGGCCGGCATGCGTCCCGCCGCTCGACGACGTGAACACGACGTGGGTCGGGTGGACCTCTTCGGCATCGAGTTGGTCGAGCAGCTCGATGAACGCCTCGGCGTAGCCGAGAGCGCCGACGGCGGTGCTGCCCCCGATCGGGATGGCGTACGGCGTCAGACCCTCGGCGAACAGTTGCTCGGTCACCGCTTCCCGGGCGACCTCCAGCTCGCCCCAATGACTCTCCTCGGCACCGGTGAAGTGGAGCTGGGCACCGAACAGCATCGCCAGCAACTGGTTGCCCGTTGCGGCATCGGGCCGATCGCCGGACAGCACGAGATGCACCTCGAGGCCGAGGCGAGCTCCTGCTGCAGCGGTCATGCGGCAGTGGTTCGACTGTGCCGCTCCCACCGTGACCAGCGACCTGGCGCCGCCCGCAACGGCCTCACCGCACAGGAACTCGAGCTTGCGGGCCTTGTTGCCGCCGCCGCCGAGACCGGTCAGGTCGTCGCGCTTGACCCACAGTCGCGCGCCGCCCTCGAGCACCGGCCCAGGTTCGAGCGGGGTCGGGAGCGTGGCGAGCTGGGCTCGTTCGAGGTGACCGAACATCACTGCCATGCTAGGCAGTGTCGGAGATGCCGAAGACCGACTGGAATCCGCTGCTGCGCGATCAGTTCGACCAGCCCTACTGGAAACAGCTCCAGGAGTTCGTGGCCACCGAGCGCGCCGCCCACACCGTGTACCCGCCGGCCGACGACGTGTTCGCCGCGCTCCACCTCACCCCGTGTGCCGACACCCGGGTCGTCATCCTCGGCCAGGACCCCTACCACGGGCCCCGCCAGGCCCACGGGTTGTGCTTCTCGGTGCGTCCCGGCGTTCGCGTTCCCCCGTCGCTCGCCAACATCCACAAGGAGTTGCACGACGACCTGGGCCTGGCGGTCCCCGACCACGGCAACCTCCAACGCTGGGCCCGCAACGGTGTGCTGCTGCTCAACGCGACGCTGACGGTGCGCGCCGGCCAGGCGGGGTCACACCAGAAACGCGGGTGGGAGACCTTCACCGACCACGTGATCGAAGTCGTCGCGGCGAAGGCCGATACGGTCGTGTTCATGCTGTGGGGCAACTCGGCACGGCGCAAGCGCTCACTGATCGACACGACGCGCCACCACGTGATCGAGTCGGCGCATCCGTCGCCGCTGTCTGCGCACAACGGCTTCTTCGGCAGCACGCCGTTCAGCAGGGCGAACGCCGCGCTGGTGGCGGCGGGCCGGGCACCGATCGATTGGGACCTCACCGAGTCGGGCAGGATGTAGGCCATGCCCTGGACGACCAGTGACAAGGTGATGGAGCTGCGGAGCAAGCACCCGGCGATCGAGGTGGGTGTCGACACGCTCGACGGCTGGCGACGACACATCTCGGGCCGCAACGCCTCGGTGCTCGCCTTCTTCGGCTTCCTGTCGATCTTCCCCCTACTGCTCGCCGCGACAACGATCCTCGGGTTCGTGCTGGAGGGCAACGAGGACCTCCAGCAGCGCATCATCGACGGCGCACTCTCCGACATCCCCGTGCTCGGCCGCGAACTCCAGGAAGACCCGGCGTCGCTGAGCGGCAACTGGTGGGTCCTGATCATCGGTCTCGGTGGCGCGCTGTGGTCGTCGACCAAGGCGTTCGTGGCGATGCAGCTCGCGTTCGACGACGTGTGGGAGGTCCACGTCGACCATCGCGACGCACTGCCCAAGCAGCGCGGCAAGGCGCTGCTCGGCATCCTGTTCATCGGTGGCGCCCAGGTCGGCTCGATCGTGATCGCCACGCTCGTCAACTCGGCCGGGCTGCCGAACGTCGGGCGCATCCTGCTCGTCCTCGCGACGGTGGCGATCAACGTCACGATGATCGCGGCGATGTACCGGTTCCTCACCGCAGCAGAACCGACGTGGAGCGACGTGTGGCCGGGTGCGATCGTCGCCGGTGTCGTCTACACGCTGTTGCAGCAGTTCGGCACGATGATCGTGAAGTCGATCACCGACAACGCCAGCGACACCTACGGCAACTTCGCCCTGGTGCTCGGCCTCGTGACCTGGCTCAGCCTGCTGGCGATCGCCACGATCATGAGCGCCGAGTGGAACGCCGCACTCGTGCGCCACCGCGAGGGCTCCCTCGACCGGATCCAACCCCCCGAACAGTCGCAGCCCGACCCCGAGCTCGCTACGGCGTGAGCACCAGGTAGCCGTCGATCGACGTGAGCAGCGGCGACGACGGCAGAGGCGGCAGTGGGTGGCCGAGGTCGCGAGCCCTGACTTCGCCGATCCACTGCGCGTGCTGGTACTCGTGGTTCACCAGCGCCCGCACGACGCCGTCGGCCACGACGCGCAACTGCTCGGGGGCGCCGACCGCGCCCGTGCGCACCTCGTCGATGCGGGCGAGCACGCGCTCGGCCACGCCTGCGCGGTAACGCTCCAGCCGGGCCCGCTCGGGAAGATCGCCGCGGTCTGCCTCCGACGTGGCACTGTCCATGAGCGCGTCGAGTTCGGGGTCGAGGCTGGCCTCGGCGGCGAGCAGGTTGCGGACCGTGAAGTGCGCCACCGCAGCCTGGTGGCCCAGATGCCATCCGATCGCGCTCGACTGCTCGGACGGGCGCCACCGCACCTCGTCGTCGGACAGGTCGAGCCACAACGAGTCGGTGTGGGCCCAGGCGCGGCGCAGCTCGTCGACGAGATCGTCGAGCTCGATCATCCGGCGGCTCCGGCGTCGTCGGCGAGGCGGGTGACGATGGCGCTGGCCGACTCGAGCGTCCGGTGCACCGGGCACTTGTCGGCGATCTCCAACAGCTTCGCCCGGTCCTGGTCGGTCAGCTCGTCACCGTCGACGCGCACGACCCGCTCGAACCGGTCGATCATCCCGGTTCGCCCGACGAGGTGTCCGTTGTCGGCGCACTCGACGCAGTCGTCGGCGTGGACCTTGCCGTGCGTGACCTCCACACTCACACGATCGAGCGGCAGCTTCTTGCGATCGGCGTACATCCGCAGCGTCATCGACGTGCACGCGCCGAGCGCGATGCCGAGATAGTCGTAGGGGCTCGGGCCGGCGTCGTAGCCCCCGATCGACTCGGGCTCGTCGGCGAGCAGGCGATGATGACCGACGACGACGTGGTTGAGGAACGGACCCTGGCTCGTCTCGGCGACCACGACCGGTGCCGATGCCCGGGGGGCGTCGAGCGCCCCACTCTCGTCGACGATGTAGCGATCGGCGAACGCCCCGATCATCGACGCCGCGAACGCTGCATCACCTGCGTCCGACAGCAGGTGGTCGGCGCCGTCGAGCGACACGAAGTTCTTGGGGTGGCGGGCGGCGCGGAAGATCTCGGCGGCGTTGTCGATGCCGACGGTGTTGTCGATCGGCGAGTGGAGCACGAGCAGTGCCTTCCTCATCGTCGCGACCCGCTCGGTGACGACGTGGCGGCGCAGGTCGTCGACGAACTGGCGCCGGATCGTGAAGGGCCGGCCGGCGAGCTGCACGCACGCCTCCCCGCTGGCCTCGATCTCCTCGAGCGACGACTCGAACACGCCGGTGACGTGTTCGGGGCTCGCCGGCGCCCCGATCGTGGCGACGGCGCGCGCCTCGGGGATCGACCCGGCGACCGCCAGCACCGCCGCGCCCCCCAGCGAGTGCCCGATCAGCACCTGCGGGGCGCGATGCACCGAGCGGAGCCAGTCGGCGGCCGCCACGAGATCCTCGGTGTTCGACGTGAAGTTGGTGTTGGCGAACTCGCCGCCACTCATCCCGAGCCCGGTGAAGTCGAAGCGCAGCACGCCGAAGCCGACGTCGGTGAGCGCGTTGGCCACCCGCGACGCGGCGTGGATGTCCTTACCGCACGTGAAACAGTGCGCGAACAGTGCGAATGCCTTCGCCGGGCCGGCCGGGAGGTCGAGGCGGGCCGCCAGTTCCTCGCCCTGGCTGCCCGGAAAGGTGATCCGTTCGATGCGTGCTCCCATGCCCGGGACCGTACCCGAGCAGCGGCCGTCGGTCCGCTCCGACCTCCCGGCTACGATCGCCCCGGATGCCCATCGTCGACCCTGCCTCCGGCCGACCGTGACGGCGATCCTCGCCGCCGGCGAATCCGCCGTCGGCCCGTCGCTCGCGCTGATCCTCGGCGCCGGGATGCTCGCCCAGTGGCTCGCCTGGCGGTCGCAGATCCCCTCGATCATCGCGCTGCTCCTCGCCGGTCTCGTGCTCGGACCCGTCACCGGCATCATCGATCCCGACGAACTGTTGGGCGGCACGCTCTTCCCCCTCGTGTCGCTCGCCGTCGCCGTGATCCTCTTCGAGGGCGGGCTCGACCTGCCGCCGCGCGAGCTCCGATCGACCGGCATCGTCGTCCGGCGCCTGATCAGCATCGGCGCCGTCGTCACGTTCCTCGTCGCCTGGTTCTCCGCCCGCGAGATCTTCGGTATCTCCAACCAGGTCTCGCTGGTGCTCGGCGCCGTTCTGGTCGTGACCGGCCCCACGGTGATCGGACCACTGTTGCGCTTCGTGCGCCCGGCCGGGCCGACCGGGCCGATCCTGCGCGCCGAGGGGGTGTTGATCGACCCGATCGGCGCCACCGGCGCGCTGCTGGCGTTCGAGATCGTGGTGACCGACGCGCCCGACGAGGCGGTGACATCGGTGATCGGCGTGATCCTGCTCACGATCGTCGCCGGCGCCGGGCTCGGGCTCGCCGCCGCCGTGGTGCTCGACATCGCCCTGCGCCGGTTCCTGATCCCCGATCAGCTCGCCGTGCCGGTCACGTTCGCCTTCGTGGTCGGCTCGTTCGTCGCTGCCAACGAGGTCCAGGAGGAGTCCGGCCTCTTGGCGGTGACCGTGCTCGGCATCTACCTGGCACGACGGGAGAGTTCGACGATCCGCCAGGTCCTCGAGTTCAACGAGAGCCTGCGCACGCTGCTGATCTCGGTGCTGTTCATCCTGCTGGCAGCACGCATCGAGGCCGAGGCGCTGCAGGACGTTCTGCTGCCCTCGGTCGCGTTCCTCGCCGTGCTCGTGTTCGTCGCCCGGCCGCTGTCGGTGATCGTGTCGTCGCTGAAGACGTCGCTGAGCTGGCGCGAGCGCGTGTTCCTGATGACGATGGCCCCGCGCGGCATCGTCGCCGCCGCCGTGTCCGCGATCTTCGCGATCCGCCTCGAGGAGGAGAACATCCCCGACGCGTCGAGGATCGTGCCGATCGTGTTCCTCGTGATCATCGGCACGATCATCGTCTACGGCTTCGCCGCAGGGCCGGCGGCGCGCTGGCTCGGTCTCGCCGAGGCACAGGCGAACGGCGTGCTGATCGCCGGATCGCACGCCGTCGCCCGGGGCCTCGGTGTCGAGCTCGACAAGCGCAACGTCAAGACGCTGCTCGTCGACACCGATCCGTACAACGTGACGCGGGCGATCGCTGCCGGGCTCCCGGCGCGCAGGATCAGCGTGTTGTCCGAGGACGCGACACACGGACTCGACCTGCGCGGCATCGGACGCCTGCTCGCGTTCACGTCGAACGACGAGGTGAACTCGCTGGCCACCGCGCGCTTCGCCCGCGTGTTCGGTCGCCGCGAGGTGTTCCAGCTCACGCCGAGCCGTCGTCGCAACGGCGACTCGGTTCCCGAGGAGCATCTCGGCCGGTTGATCGGCATCGACGGCTTGACCTACGCGACGCTCGACGAACGCTCACGTCAGGGTTGGCGGGTGCGCGGTGCCCGCAGCGGCGAGCTGGTCCAGTCGGCGCTCGAGGACGGGTTGTTCATCCCGATGGTGCGCGTCGAGGAGGGTCGCATGGCGTTCCTGTGTCGCAACGATGCGCTGCCGGCTCACGGCGACGTGATCGGGCTTGCGGCGCCGTCCCTGCAGAAGCAACTCGACGACGACCTCGCCGCCCGCGACGACACCGACCCGAGCGGCGTCGCCAACCCTCGCTGATCCGAGCGTCGGATCCCGTGTGCTACGTACGGCCGAAGCCGAAGAGGTGCTGGCCGACCTTGCGCATCTGGATCTCTTCGGAACCCTCGGTGATCCGGTAGCGGCGGTGGTGCCGGTAGATGTGCTCGAACGGCATGTGCCGCGAGTAGCCGACGCCACCGCAGGTCTGCATCGCCCGGTCGGCAGCGTCGCAGGCGAGCCGGTTCGCCCGGTAGTTGCACATCGCCACGAGGTGCGTGACCTCCATGTGGTGCTTGGCGTCGAGCATCGAGGCCGTGTAGCGGACGAGCTGGCGCAACATGGCGGCCTCGGTGTGGAGCTCGACCAGCGGGAACTGGATCCCCTGGTTGACCGACAGCTTCTTACCCCACGTGGTGCGGCTGTTGGCGTACGCCACGGCCTCGTCGATGCAGTACTGCGCGGCACCGAGCGACGACGCCGCCTGGCGGATGCGGTTCTCGTGGACGAAGTGCTGGGCCAGCTCCAGCCCGCGGTCGACCTCGCCGAAGAGCGCGTCGGCGCCGACGCGCACGTCGGTGAGGCTGACCTCGGCGTGATCGGTCGGCATGTTGAACGTCCACCAGAAGAACTCGACCTGGAAACCCGGCGCATCGGTCGGCACCAGGAAGGCGCTGATCCCCTTCGGGCTGCCGGGGTCGCCCGACGTGCGGGCGAAGATGATGTCGTGGGTCGCGTGGTGGAGCCCGGAGTTCCACCGCTTCATGCCGTTGATCACCCACTCGTCGCCGTCGCGGACCGCCGTGGTCTCCATGTAGGTGGCGTCGCTGCCGTGGTTCGGTTCGGTGAGCCCGAATGCGAGGCGGCGGGTGCCGTCGAGGAAGCCGGGCATCCAGTCGGCCTTCTGCTGCTCGGTGCCGAAGTCGCGCATCATCAACACCGTCGGGAAGTTGCCGACGATGGACGATTCGTTCTGGAGGTCGTTGTGCAGGCCGAGGCCCTTGGTGGCGAGGTGCTCGCGGATGATCGCCATCTTCAGGTTGCTCGCGTCCTGGCCACCGAACTCGCTCGGCAGCGCCAGGCGCAGCCATCCCGCCGCGTCGGCGCGGCGACGCATCTCGCGCAGCAGCTCCTCCCAGTCGGCGCGGGGAACGCCGTCGTTGTCGAAGTCGGTCCGGGCCCACTCCCGACGATGGTCGAAGAAGCGGATGTTGTCGTCCTGCTGTTCGAGCGGCGTGATCTCCGCCTCGATGAACGCGTCGAGCTGATCGAGCGTGTCCTGGATGTCGGCGGGGATCTCGAAGTCCATCCGCCGAGTGTCGCAACGCGGCGGCGGCGCCGACGAGTCAGGGGCCGGTGAAGCCGCCGGCGATGGTCAGCACCTGGCCGGTGACCGACCGAGCGGCGTCGGAGGAGAGATAGACGACGGCATCACCGACGTCGGTCGGCGACACGACCGGCCAGGGGGCGACGGCGTTGACGCGGATGTCGGGTGCGAGCTCGTGCGCCATGGTCAGCGTCAGGGAGTTGACCGCCGCCTTGCAGGCGGCGACGTGGCCATGGTGGGGCATCGGGAGGAACGCCGACAACGACGACACGTTCACGATGCCGCCCTCGGTCATCTGCTCGGCGGCGGCCATCGACCCGTCCCACACGGCGGTCAGATTGACCGCCAGACAGTCGTCCCACTCCTTGCGCGTGAGCTCCGTCAGCGGCTTGTGGACCTGGTGCGCGCCGGCGTTGTTGACCCAGATGTCGAGCTGGCCGAACTCCTCGACGGCCGTCGTCGCCAGCCTCCCGAGGGCGAACAGATCGGTCACGTCGCACGTGACCGCGAGCGCCTGACCACCGCCCAGCCGGATCGACTCGGCGACGGCGTCGATCTCGCGGCAGCTGCGGGCACCGAGCACCACGGCTGCTCCGGCGTCGGCGAGCCGACGGGCGATGCCTTCGCCGATGCCCCGGCCTGCTCCGGTGACGACCGCGACTCGATCCGTCAACTCGAATCCGCCCCTCACGCTGGGAAGTCTGCTCGGTGGCGTCGACGAAATCCGCCTTGCCCGGTTGACTTTTTGTCACACCTCTTGACGACGCTGTTGGAGCAGCGCCGTCACGGCCTTGCCGTCGGCCTGCCCCTTCGACGCCTTCATCACGGCGCCCACCAGGGCCCCCATCGCCTTGCCCTCGCCGGCGCAGAACTTGGCCCAGGCGTCGGGCTGGGCGGCGATGGCGTCGTCGACCATCGACTCCAGCTCGGTGGAATCCATCGCCTCGAAGCCCTTCTCGGCGGCGATCGCCCGAGCGTCTCCGCCGCCGGCGGCGACCAGTTCGGCCAGCACCTGCTTCGCCTGGGTCGCGGTCAGCTCGCCGTCGAGCTCCATGCGCGTCAGCACCGCCAGGTCGGTCGGAGGCACCGAGGGGTGCTCGCCGAGCTCGGCGAAGGCCTCCTTGACGTACACGAGCGCTCGTGTCGCGTCGCCACCGGCGGCGGCGACGCCGAGGACGTAGGCATCCTGGCCGCGATCGGTGACGACGAGCACCGCCTCGGCGTCGGGCGTCTGGCCGGTGGCCTCGGCGAGGCGGATCCGGCGTTGCGCCGGCAGCACCGGGAGTGCCGCCCGCACCCGCTCGATCCACTCCGGGTCGGGGTCGACGACGACGAGATCCGGCTCCTGGAAGTACCGGTAGTCGTCGGCATCCTCCTTGCTGCGCAACGTGTGCGTGCGGCCGTCGTTCTCGTCCCAGTGCCGGGTCTCCTGGCGGATCACCTCGCCGGCTTCCAGCATCGCGATCTGGCGCTGCGCCTCGTACTCGATTGCCCGGCCGACCGAGCGCACCGAGTTGAGGTTCTTGATCTCGCAGCGGGTGCCGAATTCGGCACCCGGCCGCCGGACCGACACGTTCGCGTCGACGCGCATCGATCCCTCCTCCATCTTGGCGTCCGATGCGCCGACGGCGACGAGGATGGCGCGCAGCTCGCTGACGTAGGCCCGCGCCTGGTCGGGGCTGCGGATGTCGGGACGACTCACGATCTCCACCAACGGCACACCGGCCCGGTTGAAGTCGATCAGCGAGTGCTCGCTGCCGTGGATGCGCCCGCCGCTGCCGCCGACGTGGGTGGACTTCCCCGTGTCCTCCTCCAGGTGGGCGCGCTCGATCCCCACCCGCATGCCGTCGGGGAGGTCGAGCCAACCGTCGACGCAGATCGGTTCGTCGTACTGGCTGATCTGGTACGCCTTGGGCATGTCGGGATAGAAGTAGTTCTTGCGGGCGAACGTCGAGCGCTGCACCCGGCAGTTGAGCGCGAGGCCGAGGCGCATCGCCAGCTCGACCGCCTGACGGTTGAGCACCGGCAACGCCCCGGGGAGGCCGAGCGTGACGGGGTCGATGTTGGTGTTCGGTTCGTCGCCGAAACGGTTCGGCGACGCCGAGAACAGCTTGGTGCGCGTCGCCAGTTCGACGTGGACCTCGAGGCCCACCACCATCTCCCAACCGTCGAAGCTCCAGGTGTCGCTCATCACGGCGCCCGCCGTTCGAGTTCGGCAGCGGTGCGGAACATCGTCGCCTCCTGGAGCGCAGGTGCGAGCACCTGGATGCCGACCGGCAACCCGTCGTCGCCGGTCCCGAACGGGACGCTCATGGCCGGGTCGCCGGTGAGGTTCGACGGGATCGTGTAGGTGTCGCAGAGGTACATCGACATCGGGTCGGAGGTCTTGTCACCGAAGTGGAATGCCACCGTCGGCGAGGCCGGTGTCAGCAGCACGTCGGCGCGAGCGTAGGCAGCCGCGAAGTCGTCGGCGATGCGGCGCCGGACCTTCAGCGCCCGCCCGTAGTACGCGTCGTAGTAGCCGGCCGACAGGGCGTAGGTGCCGAGCATGATGCGGCGCTTGACCTCCGCGCCGAAACCGTCGGTCCGCGTCGCCATGTACATCGCGTTGGTGTCGGGCGCCTCGACCCGGTGTCCGAAGCGCACGCCGTCGTACCGGGCGAGGTTGCTGGAGGCCTCGGCGGGTGCGATCAGGTAGTACGCGGTCAGGCCGTAACCGAACGCCGGCACCTCGACGTCGACGATCTCGGCGCCGGCGTCGCGCAACTCGTCGAACGCCTGCTCCAGCCGCTCCACCACGTCGGGACTCGCCCCCTCCGGGAGGTCGGTGATGCGCCCGACGCGCAGACCCATGACACCGAAGTCGAGCTGGCGCGAGATCTCGAGTGGACCCTGGGCGATCGAGGTGGAATCCATCGGGTCGTGGCCCGAGATCGCTTCGAGAACGAGCGCGGCGTCGGCGACGTCGTGGGTGAACGGGCCGATCTGGTCGAGGCTCGACGCGAACGCGACCAGGCCGAGGCGGCTCACCGCACCGTACGTGGGTTTGACCCCCACCACGCCACACAGGGCAGCCGGCTGGCGGATCGAGCCGCCGGTGTCGGAGCCGAGGCCGGCCGCGGCGAAGCCCGCGGCCACGGCCGCGGCGGATCCACCGCTCGAGCCACCGGGCACCCGGGTGGTGTCGTGGGGGTTGCGGGTCGCTCCGAACGCGGAGTTCTCGGTGCTCGATCCCATGGCGAACTCGTCGAGGTTGGTCTTGCCGACGATCACGGCACCGGCGTCGCGGAGCTTCGTGACGACGGTGGCGTCGTACGGTGGCTTCCAGCCGTCGAGGATCTTCGACGAGCACGTCGTCGGGATGCCACGGGTGCACATGTTGTCCTTGAGCGCGATCGGCACCCCGGCGAGCGGACCGGGATCACGTCCGACGGCGACGGCGTCGTCGATCTCGCCGGCCCGGGCCCGGGCGTCGTCGGCGAGCACGAGGTTGAAGGCGTGGATGTCGCCCTCGCGTCGCTCGATCTCGGCCAGGTGCGCTTCGACGACGTCGGCCGCGCTGGTGACGTTGTTGCGGACGTTCCAGGCGATGTCGGCGACGCTGCTCGGCGGCGTGCGGTGGTCGATGTCGGACACGCTCAGTCCTCGAGCCCGATGATCGGCGGGACTCGGAAGCGCCCGTCCTCGGCAGCCGGCGCGGCGGCGAGCACCTCGTCGCGGTCGAGGCAGTCCATCTCGATGTCCTCGCGCATCACGTTGGCGATCGGCGTGGGATGCGTCATCGGCTCGACGCCGGCGAGGTCGAGCGCATCGATGTCGGCGAAGTGGTCGAGCATGTCGCCGAGCTGGTGGGTCGCCTGCTGGAGTTCGTCGTCGGTCAACGACAGCCGCGCGAGCTTGGCCACCTTGGCAACGGCCTCTGGAGTGATGCGGTCGGACACGACCGCTCACGCTACCGGCGCCACCACCACCGAAAAAGTCCGCTCCGGTTGCGCTCAGCGCAATCGGAGCGCGACATTTCGGTGGGGTGGGGCGCTGGCGGTGTCGCTGGCAGTTGCGGTCGCTCGTGACGCCACCGCGCCAGGATCTCGTCGACGTCGACCACCCAGACGGTGGAGGGCGGCCCCGAGACGGTGTGGCTGTTGACGTAGCGGATGCGCTCGTTGATCTCCCCGATGACCCTGCGTACCTCGGCCTCGTCGGATGCCGCGAGCGCGGCGGCCACCGCAGCGTCACGTTGAGCGCGGATGGCGATCGTCGGCGGGAGGTAGTCGATCTCCTCGCGGCGGAGCTTGGCCTTGACCCACCAGTCCTCGTCGTGGACGCCGTCGAGCCCCTCGATCGGTCTGCCCTCCCCGTCGAGGCCGTCGAAGAGCCCGGCGCGGCGGCCCTCCTCGATCTGCTTCTCGGTCCACGACTCCCAGCTCAGCCCGGTCGGCTTGCGCTCGGTCACGTCATGACCTCGGGTCGGTGACGGGTCGCCACGACCGAGACGGTATCGCGGTCGTCACCGTCACCGCTCCGTTCAGGCCGGTCTCCCGCAGCGCCGCACGATCGGCCGCGCTCGCGCCCGCTCGGACGCCGTCGGCGTCGTAGCTCGCCGACGACCGAAATCTCGTGGTACGACCGACCACACGCTCGAAGAGCTCGGCGGTCGCTCGATCATCGGCCGCCAGGACCGGCAGCACGTCGGCGGTCGCACCGGCGAGCGAGGTATCTCGAGCCTGCCGCAACCGCTCGCCGATGCGTCCCGCGAACCCGACGATGAACGACGATCGGTAGCCGCGACTGCGAATGTGGTCACCGGCCGGCGCGTCGGCCGCTGCGGTGGTGAGGGCCGCTTGGACCTGGATCAACAGCGAGGTGAACAACAACTCGACATGCGCGAGCTGTCCGACCGGTCCGACCAGCGTTGCCAGATCGACACCGCGATGGAACACACAGCGAACGTCGTTCGCTCCGGCGACGACGTGCAGGAGCGACCGCTTCGACGAGACGTAGGGCTCGTCGATCGAGATCCGGATCGCCGACGCCGCCCGGCCTGTCGACCGCCGGCCACTGCCCGCACGCACGGAGGCTTCGTCGAGGCGGGCCTCGGTCATCATGGCCTGCGCCTTGGCGGTGAACGCCTCGGCCTCGGCAGGGAACTCGGTCGACTCGGCCTTGGCGAGCAGCCCACGGATCGTCACGAGCTTCGGGCTCGCAGCGATGTCGAGCAGGCCGACATCCACATCTGCGCCACCCGTCGAACCGGGCGGCGCGATCAGTGGGGGCAGCCCTGGCAGGCTCCGGAGTCGGTCCAGAAGGGCTCGGAGCGTGTTCAGGCCGGCATCACGTCCGACCGTGTCGAGCCACCGTGCCAACCATCCGTCGCGACCGGGTTCGTGGCCGCACGGCGCAACGATGCGGTCGACCTGACGACGCCACGAATCGTGGATCACGTTGCCGACACGGTCGTGATGCGCGGTGTCAGCTGCGACCGCCATCGCCACGACGTCGACTTCGCCCGCGCCGCCCGTCCGGCGAACCTGGCGGAGGAGTTCGTCGGGCTGCCACCCATTCGCCCACAGCCGGTCACGCAACACCTGGCCGAGCATCTGCTCGAGCTGGCGGTGGCGCTCGGTGGCCCGCCGCTGGTCGTCGACGTGACGTCGACGGTTGTTCTTGCCCATGGTTCCTCCCGGGCTCGTGCTGGCAGTCGGTCGCGTCGGCGACGAGTCGGAGCCGGTGCATCCGCTCCTCAGCCACGACCCTGACAGGGGGCTGTGACGCAGTTGCGGCCCGCCCCGCTTCAGCTCTGGGCGATGAGTGCGAACAGCACCGCCGACTCGGGGTGCAGCACCGGCGGCCGGACGCCGTGCGCGGCGAGCTGACGCCCGGTCAACTCGATGCCGTCCGCCAGCCACGTCGGCTGCGTGAGCGCCATCCCCCATCGTTCACCCGGCAGGGCGACGTGCTCGACCCGGTACCGCCGATCGGGATCGAGACCCGGCAGGCGCAGCGGCGCTGGCGTGAGGCTCGCCGCGGTGGTCAGCTGCGCGAACGACACGAGCGCCTCGGACCGGTCGGCGGCGTACACGCCGTGCCCCAGGTACGGCGCTTCGGTGTCGAAACGCACCACGTCGCCGGAGTGCAACAGCGGCCGGAAGCGCTTGTGCAGGGCGATCGCCGCCGCCAGCTCGGCGCGCTCGTCGGCGTCGAGCCGCATCACGTTCCACTCGACACCGAGGTGGCCGAACAGCGCCGTCGCCGCCCGGAACGCGAGCGTGTGACGCCGCCCGGTCGTGTGGGCCCGGCGAGGGCCGATGTGGGCGCCCATCGCCTCGGGTGGGATCAGCATCGAGGCGCCGCGCTGGATCGTCTGGCGTTCGAGCGCGTCGTTGCAGTCGCTGGTCCACACCCGCTCGGCGCGCCGGAGGATCTCGAGGTCGACGCGGCCACCACCGCTCGCACACGATTCGAACTCGACGGCCGGATGACGCGAGCGCAGCTCGTCGAGCAACGCGTAGAGCGCGAGTGTCTGGGTGTGCGTGCCGGGCGCGCCGGTCGCGCCGGAGCCCTGCACGTGGTCGCGGTTCATGTCCCACTTGACGTAGGAGATGGCGTGCTCGGCGAGCAACGCGTCGAGGAGACCGAGGACGTGCGCGAACGCGTCCGGCCGACCGAGGTCGAGCACGAGCTGGTTGCGTCCGAGCACCGGCTCGTAGCCGTCGGTCGTCAACGCCCAGTCGGGATGCGCCCGGAAGAGGTCACTGTCGGGGCTGACCATCTCGGGTTCGACCCAGATGCCGAACTCCATGCCGAGCCCGGTGACGTGGTCGATCAGCGGCGACAACCCGTCGGGGTACACCTCCGGCGAGACCCACCAGTCGCCGAGGCCCGACGTGTCGTCGCGTCGCGAGCCGAACCATCCGTCGTCGAGCACGAACCGTTCGACACCGACCTCGGCGGCGACGGTGGCCAGCGCGCGCAGGCGGTCGAGGTCGTGGTCGAAGTAGACCGCCTCCCAGGTGTTGAGCAGCACGGGTCGCGGCGCCGCCGGATGCGTCCCGCTCGACCGCACGAACCGATGGAAGCCCCAGGTCGCCGGCGTCAGCCCGTCCGAGGAGTACACGGCGACGACCTCCGGCGTCGTGTACGACTCGCCCGCTTCCAGCACGACCTCGCCCGGATGCAGCAGCTCACCGCCCTGCGCGTAGCGGCGGCCGTCGGCGAGGCGTTCGGCCAGCATCGTGTGGTTGCCGCTCCAGGCGACGTGCACGCCCCACACCTCGCCGCTCCACTCGCCGAAGCCGGCCGTCCCGGCGAACAGCAGCGGGACGTGTTCGTGCGAGGTCCGTCCCCGCCGGTTCTCCGACACGACGGCGCCGTCCCGCCAGGCGCTGCGCACCGGATGGAACTCGCGAGACCAGCGCCCCTCGAAGCGGAGCAGTTCGTCGGCGTGGTCGGCGAGCGGCAGCGTGACCGTCAGCGCGTCCAGCGAGTACCGCTGCTCGCCGGTGTTGACGATCGTCGCCCGAACCGTCAACACATCGCCGAGGGTGATCGTGGTCACGATCGTCAGTTGCGCCCGCTCGTCGCGGGCCTCGACGGTCAGCGTGCTCTCCTCGATGCGGTGGTCGACGAGGGAGAAGCGCGGCGACCAGTCGCGTCCCCCGCCGCGGTGGCCCGCGAGTCCGGGCCGCCCGACGAACCCGTCGCCGTGCACGGGGACGACGGCGACCGGGGTGACGCGTTGCATCGAGCCCGCCACCGACGGCCGCTCGAGCGCCGCGACCAGTGCACCGGGCTCGACGCCCGGACCGAGTGGCGATCCCCAGTGGACGATCACCGGAATACCGTCGGCCACGTCGACGACGACGTCGCACGAGCGGCCGGTCAGGTGCACGAGGTCGGGCATCGACACAGTTCAGCATGGGTGGCATCCGCCGCCACCAACGACAAAGATGGCGGCGCAAGCCCCCGATCGAGATCACAGGAGCGTCACTTGGCCACGGTCACCTTCGACGGCGCGAGCCGCATCTACCCCGGCAGCGACGTCCCCGCCGTCGACGCACTCGACCTGGAGATCGGCGACGGCGAGTTCCTCGTCCTCGTCGGGCCGTCGGGCTGCGGCAAGTCCACGACACTCCGGATGCTCGCCGGCCTGGAACCGATCGACGAGGGTCGCGTCTTCATCGGCGAACGCGACGTGACCTTCACCGCGCCGAAGGACCGTGACATCGCCATGGTCTTCCAGTCCTACGCGCTGTATCCGCACATGACGGTGGCGGAGAACATCGGCTTCCACCTGAAGGTCAAGAAGATGCACAAGCCGCAGCGGGCCACGAGGGTGAAGGAGGCGGCCCGGATCCTCGACCTCGGCGACCTGCTCGACCGCAAGCCGGCGAACCTGTCCGGCGGTCAGCGCCAGCGCGTGGCGATGGGACGGGCGATCGTGCGCGAACCGCAGGTGTTCCTGATGGACGAGCCGCTGTCGAACCTCGACGCCAAGCTGCGCGTGCAGACCCGCACCCAGATCGCCGCGCTCCAGCGCGACCTCGGCGTGACCACCGTGTACGTGACCCACGACCAGACCGAAGCGATGACGATGGGCGACCGCGTCGCGGTCTTGGACAACGGTGTGCTGCAACAGTGCGCCTCGCCTCGGACGTTGTTCACCGACCCGGTGAACGCGTTCGTCGCCGGGTTCATCGGCTCGCCGGCGATGAACCTGCTCGACGCGACCGCCGACGACGCCGGGGCGAACTTCGGCACGCTGACGGTGCCGATGACACCGACGCAACGCCAGGCGCTCACGTCGAGTGGCGTGACGATCGGTGTCCGTCCGAACGACCTCGACGTCGCCACCGAGGGCGGCCTCGACGCCACGGTGCAGTTCGTCGAGGAGCTCGGCTCGGAGGCCTTCCTCTACTGCGTCACCGAGGGCCGCGACCGCGACGTCGTCGCCCGCACCGACGGGTTGAGCACGTTGCGCGCCGGCGACCGGGTCAGCCTCGTGCCCCGACCGAGCGGCGTGCACCTGTTCGACACCGCGACCGGCGCCCGCCTAGTCGCCTGAGCGCACCTCGTCAGCCGGATCGTCGGCCTGCTCGTCGGCCTGGTCGTCGGCGGCCACGGAGAGGTCGTCGTCGGGTTCGCCCGGTTGCTCGATCACCGGTTCGGCGATCGGGTGGCGGCGCATCCACACCAGCAGCGCCGCGCTGAGCACGACCGCCACGAGAGCGACCCACTGGTTGAGGCGCAGTCCGGCGATCTCGTCGGCAGGGTCGATCCGCAGACCCTCGACCCAGAACCGGCCGATGCCGTACCCCATCACGTACATCACGAACAGCTGGCCCGGTGCGGGCCGGAACCGGCGATCGATCCAGATCAACAGCAGGCACAGTCCGAGGCTCCAGAGCGACTCGTAGAGGAACGTCGGGTGGAAGGTCGTGCCGACGGCGAACCCGTCGAGCAGGTGGGCCTCGTCGATCTCGAGCGCCCACGGCAGGTCGGTGGGTCGGCCGTAGAGCTCCTGGTTGAAGTAGTTGCCCCAGCGCCCGATCGCCTGTGCGAGCGGGATCGCGGGTGCGGCGCAGGTGGCGGCGACGGCGATCGGGATGCCGCGCTGTCGGGCGAAGTACAGCCCGACGGGTACGCCGAGCAGCAGCCCGCCGGGGATGCCGAGCCCGCCGTTCCAGATCGCCGGGATCTCGCCCCAGTTGTTGCGGAACCGGTCGTAGTCGGTGACGACGTGGTAGAGCCGGGCGCCGATCAGCCCCGCGAGCACGGCCCAGATCGCGATCGAGCTGGCGTCGTCGCGGGTGCCGATCTCGCGCTCTTCCAGCCGACGGCCGAACAGCCAGACCGCAGCGACCACCCCGAGCGCGATCATCAACCCGTACAGGTTGAGGCTGAGGGGCCCGATGTCGATCGAGTTGAACGACGGGCTCGGGATCGTGGCGGGCATCAGCGCGTCACGCACCTGCCACGCGGGCGACGAACTCGGCGGCGCGTCGGTTGATGTCGGCGGCGTCGAAGTCGACGGTGGCGACGTGATAGCTGCGCTCGAGCCACACGTGTTCCACCTCCCCGCCGTGGGTGGCGGCGAGGTGCTCGCTGTTGGCCGGCTCGACGACGTGATCCTGGCGGGAGGTGATCAGGAGCAGCGGCATCGCCAACTCGCCGTATCGGTCGGTCATCGGCGCCAGGCCGTCGTTCATGAACGACAGGATCGGTCGCAGCGGCGTGCCGTCGTAGCCGTTCTCCGTACCGTCGGGGTCGGCGATGTCGCCGCTGATGCCCGGTGCGACCTCGGTCCCGTCGGCGACCATCTCGGCGAGCATCGCGATCGTCTCGGCGGGCAGCGGGACCGTTGCCGGGTTGACACACACCAGACCGGCGACGGCGTCGAGGTGCAGGCCGGCCCACAACGTCAGCGCACCGCCCATGCTCAGGCCCATGACGACGATCGAGTCGGCCCGCTCGGCGAGCCGGCCGTGCGCGGCGGCGACCTCGGCGGTCCAGTCGGCCCACGTCGTGTCGAGCATGTCGTCGATCACCGTGCCGTGGCCCGGCAGGAGCGGCATCTCGACGTGGTGGCCGGCGGCGACCATCGTGTCGGCCAGACCGCGCATCGAGATCGGATTGCCCGTGAACCCGTGGATCACGAGCGCACCGACGTTCGTGGTGCCGACGTGCGACAGCGGTTCGGCGCCGGGCAGAACGGGGGAGGTCGTCATGGCCCCCGTTTCTACACGATTCCGGTCATCGGTACGGATCGTCGGGGCCCGCGGGTTCGTCCCACCAGTCGTCGGGAACCGTCGTCGACCGCCAGTCGGGATCGGGATAGATGCAGTCGACCGGGCAGGCGGGCAGGCACTTGTCGCAGCCGCTGCACAGCTCGGGGATGATGATCACGTCGGGCCCGTGGTTGAAGATCGCGCCGAAGTGCGGCGGGCAGTGCCGCAGGCAGGCGTCGCAGTTGATGCACTCCGACATCTCGATTCGCAGCGGATCGTTGCGCCACTTGTCGTTGCGCGTCCGGGTCGAGATGCGCTCGTCGCGGGTACCGGCCATCGCCGCCGATGGTACTCGTGCGCCGCCGGCCGCCTTGACCCGTGGGTCAAGATCGGTTGGACTGTCGCCGTGGAGACCGTCGACCAGGAGCGCCAGCACACCGAGCACGGCCTCGAACGCAAGCAGCAGCTCCTCGACGCGGCTGGCGAGCTGTTCGCCGAACGGGGCTACTCGGCGACGCGCATCGCCGACATCTGCACCGCCGCCGGCGTCGCCAAGGGCCTCTTCTACTGGTACTTCCCCACCAAGGGAGCGCTGTTCGCCGAACTCGTGCGCACGATGCGGCTCCGCCTGCGGCGGGCACAGGGTGCCGTGCTCGACCCGAGCGCCAGTGCCGTCGACCGCATCGCCGACGGCGCCGAGGCCAGCGTCCGGTTCATGGCCGACCATGCCGCCTACTTCGCCCTGCTCGACGTCGAGCGCAGCGACCCCGAGGTCGCCGACGTGCTCGCCGAGGGTGCCGGCGTCTACCTCGACGACGTGCGCCGCCTCGTCGAGGAGGGCCAACGTGGCGGTGACATCGACGACGCCCCTGCCGACCTCGTGGCCGTCGGCGTGCTCGGTGCGGTGTCGTCGTTCTCCAACTCGTACCGCAACGGTCGTCTCGGTGGCGACGTCGACGTCGACGAGCTGGCGGCGTTCGTGCGGCGCTGGGTCGCGAACGCCCTGGGCGAGACTGCTCGGTGAACCTCAGCCGAGCTGGCCGGCGAGTTCGGGATGCCGGGCGACCATCACCGACACGAACGCGTCGACGAGGTCGGGCTGGAACTGCGTACCGGAGCCCGCCATCATGAACCGGACCGACTCGGCAAGGTCCCACTCCTGCTTGTACACCCGGCGCGTCAGCAGCGAGTCGAACACGTCGGCGATCGTGACGATCCGACCCGACAACGGGATCGCCAGACCGCTGAGTCCGTTCGGATAGCCGGAGCCGTCCCACCATTCGTGGTGCGACCAGGCGACCTCGGCGGCGAGCTGGAACAGCTCGGTGCTGACACCCGAGAGCAGGCGCCGCCCGAGCACCGTGTGCTGCTTCACCTCGTCGTACTCGTCGATGGTCAGCGGACCGGGCTTCAGCAACACGGTGTCGGACACCGCCACCTTGCCGATGTCGTGCAGTCGGGCCGCCAGCCGGAGCCGTTCGCACCATTCCGGATGCTGACCGATCGCATGGCCGATCTCGGCCGCGAGATCACCCACCGCGCTGGTGTGCTTGGTGGTGTTCCCACCGCGGAACTCCGCCAGCGCCGCCACCCGCTCGAACGCCTCCAGGTGGTAGGCGTCGACGTCGGCGTGGCTGGCTGCGAAGTCGGCGACCAACCCGGTCGTGGTCAGGCGCGTGATCTCGGCGAGCTGACGTGCCGTCTCGTTGTCGTGCGCGACCTGGATGGTGCGCAGCCGCAGGTCGGCGGCATCGGTGAAGATCTCCCGGTGCAGGGCGAAGTGCCGTTCCCGATGCTCCAGCGCCTCGGGGAACCGCCCCGACTGCTTGCAGGCGATCGCCAGCAGGTCGTGGATCTCCAACTCCAGTTCCCGGTGGTCGGTGCGATCGGCCAGGTCGAGCGCGGCCAGCAGCGTCGAGATCGCCCCGTCGACGTGACCGCTGCGCAGCGCGACACGGCCCTCGGCCACCATGACGCCGAGCTGTTCGGCTGGGCTGAGCGGCGTGCCACCGGCACAGCGACGGGCCCAGTCGTCGCGAGCCTCGGCGAAACACGCAGCCGCGGTGTCGTGGTCGCTCAGGCCGACGTGAGCCTCGGCGAGATCGGCCAGCAGGCTGCCGACGAGGTGGGGCGCATGGGCCCGGGCCAGCTCCACCGCCCGGCGACCGAGGCCGACCGCCTCGAGGTGCTCGCCGCGCCGTCCGCGGATGCGGGCCAGGTTGCCGAGCACCATCGCATCGACGTCGGGTCGCCGCAGGGCCTCGTTGACCGCCAACGCACTCTCGTAGGTGCCGATCGCCCGTTCGTAGTCGGCCATCGACTGGTAGATGGCGGCGATGGAGTGCAGGATGCGCCCTTCGTCGACGACGTGATCGGTGGCCCGGTACACCTGCAGTGCCTGCAGGCAGTGGTCGAGTGCGTCCGGGTAGTTGCTCGCCTGGTAGTAGACGACGCCGATCAGGTGCAACGACCAGGCCAGGGTGAGGCTCGTCTCGTTGGGCTCGGCGAGCTCGACGGCCTCCGACGCGAGGGCGAACGCGTACTCGGTGCGGCCAGCCTGGTGGGCGATCGAAGCGAGCTGGTAGAGCGCCTCACCCTCGAGGTCGGTCGAGCCGCACGCCCGTGCCAGCACACGAGCGTCGAGCGCGAGTTGGCGGGCCCGCTCGGTGTCGACCGGGCGAATCACTGTGGAGTCGTCGAGGATCGATCGAGCCCGTTGTCGCTCGATGCTCAGCTCCTTCGTCGATGCGTCCTGCACGTTGATCCTTCGCTCGCCCCGTCACTCGGACCTGTTGTCCTGAAGCCGTGCCGACAGTAACCAGCCCGACGGGGAGCGAGCGATGAATCCGGGCGATCTTGAACAACATCAGACCCCTCGTCAGCGTCGACCACGGTGCGTATCGTGACCACCGCGATGGGAGGACAACGTGGCGCTCGACGCGTCGACCGCAGTGCGATCTGGTCGTTCGCGCCCGTCGTCGCGATGATGCCCTTCTCCTTCCTCGCGCTGGTGGTGGTCTGGGCACCGATCGGTTGGCTGACCGGCGTGTCGTTCTGGTCGTTCGCGCTCGTGTTCCTCGTGGCGGGGCTGGGCCTGTTCGTCCGCCCGATCCAGGTCCTGGTCCTCACGCCGCTGCTCGGCGCCCGCCGGCCGACGTCGGCGGAGGCCGACGTGATCGCTCCGCTGTGGGCTCAGATCGCGCAGGCCAACGACGTCCCGGCCGACCGGTTCGTCGTGCGGGTCCTCCCGTCGGACGAACTGAACGCGTTCGCCTGCGGCGGCCACCTCGTCGTCGTCACGACGTACGCGGTGGAGGAACTGTCGCGGGGCCAGTTGCGCGGCGTGCTCGCCCACGAGTTGAGCCACCACCTCGGCCTGCACACCGTGGCGCTGACGGTCGGGCACTGGCTGTCGGCCCCGGTGGTGCTGCTCGCCCGCATCGGGGTGTTCCTGGAGAACGTGGCACACGCCGCCGCCGGCAGTTTCGGCCGGGACTCGCCGCTGATCTCGGCACTCGGCAACGTCGTCGCCGCCGTCGTCGGTGCGCTCTCGTGGGTGTTCACCGCCTCGCTGCGCGGGAGCGAGGCGCTGGCGAACCTCGTCGGGCACTCCTCGGAGTTCGAGGCCGATCGACGTGCGGTCCGGATGGGCTTCGGCCGCGAGTTGGCGAGTGCGCTGCGCCAGGTGCTGGCGAGCGGCGCCGGCAATCGCCCGATCGGATGGCGAGCGCGCCTCGGTGCCTCGCACCCGCCCGCTCGCACCCGGGTGGCGCGCATCGAGGCGCTGATGCGCCACCCGGCCCGCTGAGGGACGTTCGAGCGAGATCAGGCGGTGATCGGTGCGACGACGGCATCGAGCACGCGGATCAGGTCGGCCGGGGCGAGGCCGATGTCCAGTCCCCGCCGGCCCCCGCTGACGTAGATCGTGTCGAACAGTTCGACCGTCTCGTCGACGACGGTCGGCAACGGTCGGCGTTGACCGATCGGGCTGATCCCACCGACGATGTAGCCCGACGACCGTTCGGCGACGGCGGGGTCGCACATCACCGCGCGCTTGGCGCCGACGGCGGCCGCGACCCGCTTCATCGAGAGTTGGCAGCTCACGGGCACGACGGCGACGACGAGGTCGCCGTCGGCGACGACGACGAGCGTCTTGAACACCTCGTCGGCGTCGAGGCCGAGTGCGTCGGCGGCCTCGCGACCGAAGTCGCGCAGGTCGTCGCTGTGCTCGTACTCGTGGATCGTGTGGGCGATGCCGGCGGCGGCGAGCGCGAGCACTGCGGGCGTCATCGCACCCGACTGTAGGGTCCGGGCCGTGCGGCTCTCCATCGAACCCTCGACCGTGCCGGGCGACTACGAGTTCGTGCACCGCATCCGCGTGCGCTTCGTCGAGACCGATGCCATGGGCATCGTGCATCACAGCAACTACCTGCACTACTTCGAAGAGGCCCGGGTGGCCTACCTGCGCCACATCGGTCATCCGTTCACCGAATGGCGCGACGCCGGCCTCGAGTCGCCGGTGCTGGAGTCGTTCGTGCAGTACCGACAACCGGTCCGCTTCGACGAGGAGGTCGACGTGCACGTCCGGTTGGCGAGCGTGACCCGGGCGACGTTCCAGATGGCGTATCTCGTGACCGTCGGCGACGGGAGCGACAAGACGGCGGTGCGATCGACCGGGGTGACCGTGCACGGGTGTTCGACGTTGGACGGACGCCCCACTCGCCTCCCCGCCTGGCTGGTCGATCTCGCCCGGTCGTCCTGACGAACCCGGTCACGAATCAGCGACGGGGGGAACGGAAACGCCGGCCGACGCGGCGAGCGATCCGGTACAGCGCGAACGCCATCACGACCGAGACGATCGTCAGGAGCGCCACGACGGCGACGGTGATCTCGGGCCGGGAGATCGCGAGCGCCATCACCGCGACGACGAGCCCGTCCTCCGCTGCGCTGACCGCCACGTTCGACACCGGCTCGGGAGACGTGTTCACGAGGAGTCGGGTCGACGCCTTCGCGCTGTGGCTGCTCAATGCGAGGAGCACGCCCGACACCGCGAGCGCCGGCACCGACAACTGCGTGTCGGTCGCCGTGCTCATCAGGTAGCCGCCCACCGCCGGGCGGATGAACGTGTGCACGCCGTCCCAGACGGAATCGACGAGTGCGATCTTGTCGATCACGAACTCGACCAGGAACAACCCGACGGCGGCGGCGACCACCCACCACTGTTCGACGAACGACGGCGCCTCGATCCAGCCGACGCGGCCGGCGACACCGACGAGCGCCACCACGCCGTACACGCTGATGCCCGACGACCATCCCGCCCCCATGGCGGTGCCGATGTCCACGGCGACGGTCTAGCGCCTCGACGACAGAGGTTTGCCACGGCGGCGTCTCGCAGACGTCGATGACGGGCGCGCCGTCGAGTGGCGACCCGCAGTTCGGCGATGGACCTCACCACGTGTGACGCCTGGAATCGCCCGAGCCCCCTCCGTGGCCATGCGGTCACCGTAGCCAACCGTCGATCAAGTGGAAATGACGATGTCGCCTTCGAGTAGCTCGCCGCGGCGATCGGTGGCGGTCACGATGAATGTGAGGTCGGTGTTGGCGAAGGCGTACAGGAAGCCGACCGATCCGGCCGGGGGAGCGTATGTCCCGCCGCCGTCGATCTGCAGAATGAAGGATTGTTCCTCGGGTCCGAGGACCTGTACCTCCGATCCCGGAGCCAGTCCGCTCGCGCTGAACGTGATCGCTCCGCTGGATTCGACAGCGCATACATCTCCGACGTCGTTGGAGATGCACACTGCCGACTCGTCCGAGCTGCAGCCGGCCACGGTGGCGGCGACGACTGAGCTCAACATGGCGCACCGCCTCCATCCCACGGATCGATACTGGCAGATGGGAACTCCGCCACGATCTCTCAGGTGACAACCATCCGGCGATCGCCGAGTCGATTCGTGCATTGATCGCCTTCGAGTCGGTGATCAGCGTGGACCCTTCGTTGTTGCTGCGGGCGGTGGAGATCTACGAGGTGGACGGTCTCGACTTCGCGGAGGCGTATCTGGTGGCGTGCGCGGAGACCACCGGAGTCGGTCGTGTCGCCTCGTTCGATCGCAGCATCAGCCGAGTCGCCACCGTCGAGCGTGTCGAACCGATGTGAATGCTCAGCCGCTGGCGACGAACGCGACGACGACGTAGGCGGCGTGACCGTCGAAGTTCTGGCGTCGATCCAGACCTCTCGACCGGAGTCGGGAGCGAGCTACCGGGTTGATCGACAGACCCCGGGGATGGATCGCGCTGGCGCGATCCATCGTAATGAAGCGGTGTGACACGGTTCCGTTGCCGGCAGGCCGACGCGTCCGCAGGCGCGTCCAGCGAGCTGTCCCGTGCAGTTCGTGTGCGATGTCGCTGCGCCCGACGACGAACACGCCGTGTCCACGCTGGGCATGCCGAGCGCCGAGGTCGCAACGGTCGGACGTCCGGCCATCGTGCACGGTGACGGGTGTCATGCAATATTCGCCGGGGAAAGCCGGTTGACCCACATGCCGGATGAGTTCCGGCACGATGGAGGATCACGATGAACATCATGGACGTCGCCCGCTCGATCGGACTCGTTGTCTCGAACGGGGAGGTGGCCGGCACGATCGACCAGCAGAAGGTGCTCGGAGCGCTCGCTGAGCTCACGGAAGATGATCCGGCGCACGCCGACCTGTACGCCGCCGCCGCCGAGCACGTTCGGAGCAGCCGCTCCGCTGGAGTGGAAACCCACGAGGCCAACAGCTTCCGTCTGCGCCCTGGCGCAGAGGCCACGACCCAGCTTCGCTACCGGTCCGAGATGGCCGACCTGTTCACCGACCTCGCGATCGACGTCGGACTCAGCCGCCACCGCCATGAACCCGTGGCGGCCGCCTGAGCGAATGAACTCGGAACCGGCGTTCGGTGGCAGTGACCCTCGGTACTGGGCGAGAAGCCCGATACGTGGCCCCTCGCTCGTCGCGGCGGGGTGACATGGGCGAGCGATGAGGGAAACGCCGACATCCGGGCGGCTGGCTCATCGCAACGCGAGGGCGGGTGGTTCCGTAGTGCCGGTCGGCAGCGTTGCCCAACGGCGGATGGGGACACCCACCCCGAACCTCGTCTGACGCAGTGCGAGCAGGCGAGCGGTGCGTCGGCTCGTTGCCGACGGTGACCGATCGGTACGTTCGCGGGCATGGCTGACACCGCTGCACCGGCACGTATCCCGCTGGTCGACTACCTCGTACTCGACGACGGCGACCCCCACCTCGTCGCCAACGAGTGCACCAACTGCGGTGCCCGGTTCTTCGACCGGCGCAACGCGTGTGCCTCGTGTTTCGGCACCGACTTCACGACGGTGAAGATCGCCACCGAGGGGACGCTGCGGACCTTCACGATCGTCGCGTTCGCGGCGCCCGGCGTCGAGGTGCCGTTCGTCTCCGGGGTGATCGACTGCGACGGCACCAGCGTGCGCGGCAACCTGCGCAACGTCGAGCCCGACGCCGACCACGTCCACACCGGCATGGAGCTGCGCCTGACGACCTACTCGCTCGGCACCGACGATCACGGCACCGAAGCCATCGGCTTCGCCTTCGAACCGATTTCCTGAACGGAGCACCCTCATGAGCAACAGCGACGACATCTGGATCCTCGGGATCAACATGACCAAGTTCGGCAAGCACACCGACCGCGACGTCGTCGACCTCGCGTCGGAGGCCGTGATGGCGGCGCTCGCCGACGGCGGCGTCACCATGGCCGACATGCAGGTGCTCGCCGCCGGCAACCTGATGGGCTCGGGCGGCATCGGCCAGCAGATCCAGAAGCAGGTCGGCCAGACCGGCATCCCGGTCTACAACGTCTCGAACGCGTGCGCCACCGGCGCCACGGCGCTGCGCACCGCGATCATGTCGATCAAGGCCGGTGAGTCCGACATGGGGCTCGCCGTCGGCGTCGAGAAGCTCGCCGGTGTCGGCCTGCTCGGCGGCGGTGGCCGGGCGAAGAAGGACGGCAACGAGTGGGAGCCCCAGGGCCGCGTCGGCGCGGTCACCTCGACCGACGGCCGCATCGGGACCGACACGATGCCCGGTGTGTTCGCCCAGGTCGGCATGGAGTACGGACACAAGTACGGCGGGGCCGACTTCGAGCTGTTCGCCAGGATCTCCGAGAAGAACCACGCCCACTCGACGCTCAACCCGCTCGCCGCGTACTCCAAGCGCTTCACGCTCGAGGAGATCATGGGCGACATGATGATCGCCTATCCGAACACCCGGCCGATGTGCTCGGCGAACTGCGACGGCGCCGCCGCCGCCGTGGTCGTCAGCGGCGAGAAGCTGAAGACCCTGTCGCTCGAACAGCAGCGTCGCGCCGTCAAGGTGTCGGCGTCGGTGCTCACGTCCGACCCGTACCAGGAGGCGTGCCAGGTCCTGCCCGACGTCAACACCCTGACGAAGGCCGCTGCCGCGACCGCCTACGAGACTGCCGGCATCGGCCCGCAGGATCTCGACCTCGTCGAGCTGCACGACTGCTTCGCCACCGCCGAGCTCGTCCACTACGACAATCTGGGCCTGTGCGAGGAGGGCGGCGCGGTCGACTTCTTCAACTCGGGGGCACCGTGGCGTGACGGCTCGTTGCCCGTCAACGTGTCCGGCGGCCTGCAGTCGAAAGGGCACCCGATCTCGGCGACCGGCATCGCCAACATCTGGGAGATCTGCCACCACCTGCGCGGGGAAGCCGGCGACCGTCAGATCGAGGGCGCCAAGGTCGGCCTCGCCCACGTGATCGGGCTCGGCTCGGCGTGCGGCGTCCACATCCTCGAGAAGTCCGCCGCCTGAGACGGCGCGACGACGGCCGCCGCTGTCGCCGTCAGCGGTCGACGGGCGGGACGACCACGACGGGTCGGTCGCAGTGGTGCACGACGTGGTGGCTCGTGCTGCCGAGCACGAGTTCGTCGCCGACGCCCCGCGAGCCGACCACGACGAACGAGGCGTCGAGGGAGCGGCCGTTGGCGAGCAGCACGTCGGCCGGGCTGCCGTAGACGATCTCGGCCCGCCATCTCAGCGCCGGATCGCCCTGCAGGGCCCGGCACCATTCGTTGCGCAGCAACCGTTCGAGGTCGTCCCGGTGCCCCTCCGACGGCACGTGGCGGCCCTCGATCACCGTCATCAACCCGAGGGCGTGCAACACGACGAGGTCGACGTCGACCGAGCGGGCGAGGTGGGCGGCGAGCGCCAGCGCCCGCTGGGCGTTGGGGGAACCGTCGACACCGACCACGACCGGGCCACGCCCCGGGAACCCGCTCGGGCCCCCACTGGATTCCTCGGTGCTGCTCGTTGTCGACATCGTCGTCTCCCTCGCGGTCTCTGAAACGATCCTAGAGTCAGCTACGTGATCACGCTCGAGTTCCTCGGTGCTGCCGGCACGGTGACCGGCAGCCGCTTCCTCGTCCGGACCGACCAGTCGACGGTGCTCGTCGACGCCGGGCTCTTCCAGGGCACCAAGCGAGAACGACTCGCCAACTGGGAGCCGTTCCCCGTCGATCCGGCGACGATCGACGCCGTCGTCGTCACCCATGCCCACATCGACCACAGCGGCTGGCTGCCGGGCCTGGTGCGCGACGGCTTCACCGGACCGATCTTCGCCACCCTCGAGACGTGCCGGCTCTGCGAGATCCTGCTGCCCGATGCCGCCCACCTCCAAGAGGAGCAGGCACGCTTCGCCAACGAGCGCGGCTTCTCCAAGCACCGGCCGGCGCTGCCGCTCTACACGGGCGACGACGCCGACGCCGCGCTCGGGCGCCTCACACCGGTCGACCTCGCCGACGCGGTCGACGTCGCCACCGGGATCACCGCTCGGTTCACGCCGGCGGGGCACATCCTCGGCTCGGCGAGCGTGCACCTCACCGTCGACGACGGCGAGACGACGACGACGGTGGTCGTCAGCGGCGACCTGGGACGCGGCGATCACCCCCTCGTTGCCGGTCCCGACGCTCCGCCGGCGGCCGAGACGGTGCTCATCGAGTCGACCTACGGCGACTCGTTGCACCCCGATCCGTCGGAGGAGGTCGAGCACCTCGCCGACCTGATCACCCGCACCGCGGGCCGCGGTGGCATCGTGCTGATCCCCGCCTTCGCCGTCGATCGCACCGAGCTGCTGCTGCTGACCCTGCGTTCCTTGATGTCGAGCGGGCGCATCCCCGAGCTCGCCGTCCACGTCGACAGCCCGATGGCGCTGCGCGTCCTCGACGTGTATCGAGACGCGAATCCCGGTGTCGACTTCGACCCCGGCGGCGGACTCTTCGAGTGCCCGACGCCGGAGGACTCCAAGGCCCTGAACGCACTGACTGCCCCGGCGATCATCATCTCGGCGTCGGGGATGGCGTCGGGCGGCCGCGTGCTGCACCATCTCGCACGGTTGTTGCCGGACCATCGCAACTCGGTCGTGTGGTGCGGCTTCCAGGCGGCGGGCACCCGTGGGCGGGCGCTGTCGGACGGCGCCAAGACGGTCAAGATGCTCGGCCGCTACGTCGCCGCCCGCGCCGAGATGCTGACGCTGCGGTCGCTGTCGGTCCACGCCGACGCCGACGGGCTCGTCGACTGGATCGACCGGCTCCCCGAGCCGCCGCGCACCGTGTTCGTCGTCCACGGCGAGGCCGACGCCAGCCAGCAGCTCGCCGACCGGCTCGTCGAACGGGGCCTGACCGCGGTCGTCCCCCGCCAGTTCGAGCGGGTCCGGCTGCCGTGATCCGGGTGCCGGCGGACGTCGCGATGACGTTCGACCCTGCACCTCGCCGGCGCCGTGGTGTTCGATGGTTCCATGGACGCCCGCCAGCAAGCCACCGAGATCCTCAGCGAATCCGAGTGCTGGGAACTGCTCGACCACGCTGAAGTCGGACGGCTCGCCGTCGACATCGCCGGCCAGCCCGACATCTTCCCGATCAACTTCGTGGTCGACAAGAGCGGCATCGTGTTCCGCAGCGCCGCCGGCACCAAGCTCGCCGGCGCGGTGCTCAACCGGTTCGTCGCGTTCGAGATCGACGGCTTCGAACCGCACGAGCGAGTGGCGTGGAGCGTGGTGGTCAAGGGTCAGGCCCGCGCCATCGAGCGCATGCAGGAGGTGTTCGACGCCGAGGACCTGCCGCTGTTCCCCTGGTTGGCGTGGGAGAAGCCGAACTTCGTGCGCATCGAGCCGACCGTCGTCACCGGCCGCCGGTACCACATCGTCGACTCGGCCAACCCCGACGCCTCGATCGGCTGGGAGGGCTCCGAGGAGCGCCACGCCGAGTCACTGGCGGCCGAGCCCGAGCCCGACGCGCCGTACCACCCCGGCGCCCCCAAGCTGCACGCCGACTGACGGCGGGTCAGGACGCCTGCACCCGGTTCTGGATCGGGCCGTCGCCGAACACCGACGACACGTTGGCGATCGTCGTCTCGGCGATCGCCGCCAGCGCCTCGTGGGTCAGGAACGCCTGGTGGGCGGTGATCAGCACGTTGGGGAACGTGAGCAGTCGGGCGAACACGTCGTCGTCGAGGATCTCCTGGCTGCGATCCTCGAAGAACAGATCGGCCTCCTCCTCGTACACGTCGAGTGCGAGCGAGCCGATCCGACCCGACTTGAGACCGCCGATGGCTGCCTGCGTGTCGATCAGGGCACCGCGACCGGTGTTGACGAGCATCACGCCACGGCGCATCGACTCGATCGACTGCGGATTGACCAGATGGTGCGTCTCGGGCGTCAGCGGGCAGTTGAGCGTGATCAGGTCGCTCTCGGCGTACACCTGGTCGATGTCGACGTACTCGACGCCGAGGTCCAGCAGGTGGTCGTCGCGGAAGGGATCGACCGCCAGCACCCGACACCGGAGGTGCCACAGCAGCCGGGCGACGATGGCTCCGATCCGGCCCGTGCCGACGACCCCGGCGGTCTTGCCGGCGAGGTCGAAGCCGACGAGGCCATCGAGCGAGAAATTGCCGTCGCGCACCCGGTTGTAGGCGCGGTGGATGCGACGGTTGAGCGCGAGGATCAGCGCGATCGTGTGCTCGGCGACCGCGTTGGGCGAGTATCCCGGAACGTGCACGACGACCAGGCCCAGTCGATCGGCCGTCGGCAGGTCGATGTTGTTGAAGCCGGCGCAACGCAACGCCACGCAGCCCACGCCGAGGTCGTGCAACGCCTCGAGCACGGGCGCCGACAGGTCGTCGTTGACGAACGCGCACACCACGTCGGCACCGGCCGCCAGATCGGCGGTCGAGGCGTCGAGTCGGGCGTCGAGGTAGGAGAGCCGATGCCCGACGTTGGCAGCGTCGAAGCCGCTGCGGTCGTACGCCTTGGTCGAGAACATCTTGATGTCGGCCATGATTGCGGGGGGGTCCTCTCAGTTCGGGTCCGGAACGACCGCGACGACGGAGCCGAGGTCGTGCAACAGTGACGTGCTGACCGAGCCGAGGAGCTCTGCCGCGATGACGCCGCGGCCGCGGGCTCCGACCACGACGAGATCGGCGTCGCGGCCGGCCGTCTCGAGGGCATGTCGTGGGGAGTCGAGCACGAGCATGCGCTCGGCGCGGCGGGCCGGGTCGACGGCGTCGATGGCGTCGTGCAGGAACTGTTCTTCGTTGGCCACCTCCTCGGGGAACTGCTGACGGGTCACCCGAGCACTCAGCCACGGGGCGACCTCCATCGCGCAGACCACCCGCACGGCGACCTCCGGACCCGCGAACGCGAGCGCCCACCGCAGCGCCGCGGCGGCGTTGTCGCTGCCGTCGAAGCCGACGATGACGCGACCGAGCGGATGGGGGCTCCAGCCTTCGGGGATGGTGATGACCGGCACGGTGGAATGGGTGGCGCAGTACCTGGCAACCGAGCCCAGGCGGTGCCGACGCAGCTCACCGCTGCCGGTCTGGCCGACGATCAGCGCGTCGGCGCCCGTGGCGGCGTCGACCAGCTCCTGGGCGGCAAGGCCTTCGACGACGAGCGGGGTGATCGGCACGGATCCGCCCACCTGCTCGATGGCCACGTCGAGTTCGTGCCCGGCCGTGGCGGCGAGACCGAGCTCGTCGACACCGAGGCCCCGCTTCGCCGTGAACAGCGCCATCACCGCCGGCACGTGGAACACGTTGACGGCGGTGAGCCGTGCATCATGGGTGGGAGCGTGCTGGACGGACCAGCGAAGTGCGCCGAGCGAGGGTTCCGATCCGTCGACACCGACGATCCAGTGAGCATTCACGTTCACGAGTCTGCCGCGTCGCGACGGGCGAGACCAGTGGCGAACGACCGCGACCACGATCCCGACGATGACCTTCGCCCCTTCCGAACCCGTGCCCTGAGGAGTTCGATGAAGCTGAGGTGGTGAAATGGTCCAGCACTTGATCGTTCCTGTCGACGGCTCGGATGCGTCGTGGCGGGCAACCGACGTCGCCGTCGAACTCGCTCGGCGCTGCGACGCCGACGTGGAGATCGTCGAGGTCGTCTTCGACGAGCTCGAGGTCGCCGACTCCGCGGCTCGTCTCACCGATCGTGTCGAACAACACGGCATCACCGATCTCGATGTCACCACCACGACGCTGTTGGCCGGCGAGAGCGTCGCCGACGCGCTCGCCCTCCAGATCGAGGCCCACCCCGAGGCGATGCTCGTGATGTCGTCGCACGGGCGGGGGCGATCGGCGGCGCTGCTCGGCAGCGTCACCGAAGAGCTGCTCCAGCTCACGTTCGGCCCCATGCTCGTGGTGGGCCCACACGTCACCGACGGCCGGTTCGACGGACCGATCGTCGTGGCCGTCGACGGATCGACGGCCTCGGAAACGGTGCTGCCGCTCGCCGCCGCCTGGGGCATCGAGCTCGGCGTCGAGCCCTGGATCGTCGAAGTGACGTCGCCCGATGTCCAGACCGCCGGCGATGTCGCCGAGTCCGCCTATCCGGCCCGGCTCGCCCGCAAGCTGGCCTCACAGTCCGGGCATCCCGTCCAGTTCGACGTGCTGCACGGTCGCGACGTGGACCAGCAGGTCGCCGACTTCGCCGACTCGATGAACGCGTCGATGATCGTGGCCTCGACGCACGGGCGCACCGGTCTCGCGAGATTCGTGATCGGCAGCACCGTTGCCGCCATCGTGCGCCATGCCCCGTGTCCGGTGTTGCTGCTGCGACCGCCCCACATGGCTGACACCTGACGTCACTGCGCCCGCAAGGATCTGGGCCACTACCGGTGCCGCTCCGTAGCATCAGCGGGAATGCACCCCGAACAGCTCGCCGCCTCGTTGATCGACGCGTACCCCGACGGGGTGATCGTCGTCGACGACACCGGCGAGATCGTCCTCGCCAATCCGACGGCCGCAGCGCTGTTCGGCCACGACCGTGACGGGCTGATCGGCACCTCGGTCGACACCCTCGTCCCGCCCGAGTTCCGCGACACACATCACGTCCGCCGCGCCGAGTACACCACCCATGCAACGATCCGCCCGATGGGGTCCGGCCTGCGCCTCTTCGCCCAGCACGCGAGCGGCACCATGTTTCCGGTCGAGATCAGCCTCAGCCCGATCGAGATCGACGGGCGCCAGCACACGATCGCGACGATCCGCGACGTCAGCGATCGTCAGGCCGCGGCCACCGAGATGGCGATGCTGCAGGATCGAGAACGCATCGCCCGCGACCTCCACGACATGGTCATCCAGCGCCTGTTCGCTGCCGGCATGAGCTTGCAGGCGGTGCACGTGCAGGCACAGCCGCCCGTGGTCGCCGACCGGATCGCCGACACGATCAGCGAACTCGACGACACCATCCGCGAGCTGCGTGCCGCCATCTTCCGGCTCGGCCAACAGGGCGAGCGACGCAGCCTGTCGGCGCAGCTGACCGAGATCGTCCACGAACGATCGCGCCACCTCGGCTTCGAGCCGGAGCTGCGCATCGTCGGCGACATCGACCACCTGCCCGACTTCATCGCCGACCAGCTGGTCGCCACCGTGACCGAGGGCCTGTCGAACGTGGTTCGCCACGCCGAGGCGACCGAGGCCCGGGTGCACATCGAGCACGTCGGCGACCGGCTGACCCTCTCGATCACCGACAACGGCCGCGGCCTGCCGAGCGAACCGAAACGGTCCGGCGGGCTGTCGAACATGATGTGGCGCGCCGCCGAACTCGGCGGGAGCTGCACCATCGGCCACCACGAACCCAGCGGCACGCTCCTCGTCTGGAACGTCCCCGCCTGACGACGCCGCTCAGAGCGTGTTGGTGATGGCGCCGGTCTCGGCACCCTGGACGAGCTTGGCGTACTTGCCGAGCACGCCGGAGGTGTAGCGGGGCGGGTTCGGCACCCAGCCGTCCCTGCGCGTCGCGAGTTCGGCGTCGTCGACGAGCAGGTCGAGCGCCTTGCTCGGCACGTCGATGCGGATGCGGTCGCCGTCGCGGACGAACGCGATCGGACCGCCGTCGGTCGCCTCGGGTGCGACGTGGCCGATGCAGAACCCCCACGTCCCACCGGAGAAACGACCGTCGGTGATCAGGGCGCAGTCCGAACCGCGTCCCGCTCCCTTGAGCGCTCCGGTGATCGCCAGCATCTCGCGCATCCCCGGGCCGCCCTTCGGGCCCTCGTAGCGGATCACGATCACGGTGCCGGGCTGGATCGACCCGGCGAGGATCGCCTCCATCGCGCCGGACTCGTCGTCGAACACCCGAGCCGGACCCTCGAAGCGCATCTGGTCGTCGGACAGCCCGGCGACCTTGACCACGGCGCCCTTCGGCGCCAGCGTGCCGGTGAGCACGTTGATGCCCCCGGCTTCGTGGATCGGGGCGTCGAGCGGGTGGACGACGACACCGTCGGGCCCGGGCGGGTCGAGCTCGGCGAGGTTCTCGGCCATCGTCTTGCCGGTCACGGTCATCACGTCGCCGTGCATGAGCCCGGCGTCGAGCAGCAGCTTCATCACGACCGGTACGCCCCCGACGCGATCGAGGTCGCTCATGTGGAACCTGCCGCCTGGCTTCATGTCGGCGATGTGGGGCACGCGGTCGGCGATGCGGTTGAAGTCGTCGAGGTCGAGCTCGACGCGGGCCTCGTTGGCGAGGGCGAGCAGGTGCAGCACGGCGTTGGTCGACCCGCCGAGCGCCGAGGTGATGGCGATCGCGTTCTCGAACGCCTCCTTGGTCATGATCTGGCGAGGTGTGATGCCGAGACGCAGCAGGTTGACGACGGCGGCGCCGGCACGTTCGGCGTCGCCCTCCCGACGGCCGTCGATCGCCGGGGGTGATGCGGTGCCGGGGAGGCTCATCCCGATCGCTTCGGCGATCGAACTCATCGTGTTGGCGGTGAACATTCCGCCGCACGCACCCTCGCCGGGGCACGCCTTGGACTCGATGGCGTGCAGTTCGTCGTCGTCGATGGTGCCGGCGGCCCGGGCGCCGACGGCTTCGAACACGCTGGTGATGTCGAGGGCCGTGCCGTTGTACTCGCCCGGCATCGTCGAGCCGTTGTAGACGAACACGCTCGGCAGGTCGAGCCGGGCAGCGGCCAGCAGCATGCCGGGGATCGACTTGTCGCATCCGGCGAGGCCGACGAAGCCATCGAAGCGCTCGGCGTGCATCACCGTCTCGACCGAGTCGACGATCACCTCCCGGGACACGAGCGATGCACGCATGCCCTCGTGTCCCATCGAGATGCCGTCGCTGACGGTGATCGTGCCGAACTCCATCGGGAACCCGCCGGCCTCGCGCACGCCCGCCTTGGCGTGCTCGGCGAGCTTGCGCAACGTCATGTTGCACGGCGTCACCTCGTTCCACGACGAGGCGATGCCGACCTGGGGCTTCTCCCAGTCGTCGTCACCCATGCCCACGGCGCGCAGCATCGCCCGCGACGGCGCCTTCTGCATGCCGTCGGTGACGTCGCGCGAGCGGGGCTTGACATCGACGGGCGTGTCGACGGGGTCGTTGCTGTCCATGCCCGGCACAGTAGTGGTGCGCTCCGCCGGCGAACCTGGTGCTGCGCCCACCACGATCGGCGGAACGAGCTGCCAGAATGAACCGATGGCCGACGTGCGCGAGACCAAGCTGCCCGGTGTCGGGGTCCGACACGAATTCACCACCGACGACGGCCGCGTCATCGGGGTGCTCGTCCACCACGACGGGCGACGCGAGATCCTCGTCTACGACTCCGACGATCCCGATGCGTGCTCGTCGGTCGTCGGCCTGTCGGCGAACGACACCCGAACGGTCACCGAACTCCTGGGAGCCAGCCGGGTGACCGAAGCGGTCGCGGCGGTGCAGCAGGAGATCGAGGGGCTGGCGATCGAGTGGATCGAGCTCACCCCGTCGTCGCCGGCGTCGGGCGCCACGATCGGTGACGGGATGTACCGCACCAGGACCGGCTCGTCGATCGTCGCCGTCATCCGCGACGGACAGTCGATCCCGGCGCCGGGACCGGAGTTCGGGTTGCTGTCCGGCGACGTGGTCGTCGGCGTCGGCACGTCGGAGGGCCTGGCGATGATGCGTGAGCTGATCCGGCGCTGACCGCCAGCACGATGCTGATCGCTGCCGGTTCGGCCGACGCCGCACTCGCGTTCATCGAGATCGGCGCGCTCATCCTCGGGCTCGCCGTCCTCTCCCGGGCAGCCGGCCGCTTCGGCCTCCCGGCGATCCCGCTCTACCTGCTCGCCGGACTGGCACTCGGCGAGGGGGGCGTCCTCCAACTCGACGTCAGCCTGGAGTTCTTCGAGATCGCCGCTGAGATCGGTGTGCTGCTGTTGCTGTTCGCGCTGGGCCTCGAGTACTCCGAGAGCGAACTGCGAGAGGGCCTGCGAACCGGAACGAAGCCGGGGCTGCTCGACATGGCCCTGAACGCGACGCCGGGCGTGGTGCTCGGGTTGATCCTCGGGTGGGATCCGTTGGCCGCCGTGCTGCTCGGCGGGGTGACCTGGATCTCGTCGTCGGGCGTGATCTCCAAGGTCCTGAGCGACCTCGGCCGACTCGGTTTCCGTGAGACGCCGGCGGTGCTCAACCTGCTCGTGATCGAGGACCTGGCGATGGCGGTGTACCTGCCGGTGGTGGCGGCGTTGATCGTCGGCGGTTCGGCCACCGCCACCGCGGTGAGCGTCGCGGTGGCCCTCGCTGCGGTCTCGCTGATCCTGCTGGCGGCCCTCCGCCACGGACGCCGGTTCAGCGACCTCGTCGCCGGCGGCTCCGACGAGACGTTCCTGCTCACGGTGTTCGGCATCACGCTGCTCGTCGCCGGCGTCGCCCAGCGGCTCGAGGTGTCCGGTGCGATCGGCGCGTTCCTCGTCGGTCTGGCGCTGTCGGGCAAGACCGAGATCCGGGCCAACCAGCTGATCTCCCCGCTGCGCCACCTGTTCGCGGCGACGTTCTTCCTGTTCTTCTCGTTCCAGATCGACCCGGCCGACATCGTCGGCGTCGCCCTACCTGCCATCGGGCTGGCCGTGGTCACCGTCGTCACGAAGTTGTTCACCGGGTGGTACGCGGCGGGCCGAGTGGGAGCGGCGCCCCGCGGACGCCTGCGCGCCGGCACCGTGCTGATGGCGCGCGGCGAGTTCTCGATCGTGATCGCCGCGCTCGGCGCCAGCCTGGCCGACGGCCCCGAGTTGGGCGCCCTCGCTGCGGGCTACGTCCTGATCACGGCGATCGTCGGCCCGCTGGCGGCGAAGTTCTCCGATCAGATCCCACTGCCCGCCCGCCTACAACGCCGACGCGTCGTCCCCGCTCCCGCCGAGACCTGAGCCCGGTACGGGCTCGCCGACCCCGGTGATCTCGAACACCGGATGGTTCGGGGCGATCGCGAACAGGTCGGCATCGGACGAATCGGGGCCGACGCCGTCGAAGAACTGGCCGACCTCCCACTTCCAGCGGCGAAGGTAGGCCCGGAGGATCTCGGCCTTGCCGGCGTCGTCGACCTCGACCAACGCGACATGTTCGCGGTGACGACCGACCCGGAGGTCGCACGACCCGGACGCCCGGACGTTGCGGACCCACTGCGTCGTGCCGCGCGGGGCGACGAGGTAACGGCGCTCGCCGAGTTCGAGCACGTTGACCGGCGTCGTGCGGAGCTCGCCCGACACCCGTCCGGGGACCTCCAGGATGCGTGAGCCCCACACGCTGAGTCCCCATCGGGTGAGGCGGGACACGATCGGGTTGAACACGCTGCGGGTGAAGCGGTCGGGCTCGACGTAGCGGATGGCGGATTGGTGGGCGGTCATCGTCGTACTCCTCGTGAGTGAGAGCAGTGCTCTCGTTTCGGATCACTGTACCGCGAAATCCGGCGCCGTCAAGAGCAGTGCTCACATTTCGGAGCATGGATCTGGCAGACTGCCACCATGACGACCTCTCCGCCCCCACCGCGGCCGGCCGGCGCCCGCGCTCGGGCACGCGCCGAGGTGCGAGCGGCGATCCTCGCGACCGCGAGTGCCCACGTCGCCGAGCGGGGCGCCGGCGACCTCTCGCTGCGCGCCGTCGCCCGCGACCTCGACATGGTCTCCTCGGCGATGTACCGCTACTTCGCCAGCCGCGACGAGCTGCTGACCGCGCTGATCGTCGAGGCGTACGACTCGCTCGGCGAGGCCGCCGAAGCGGCCGTCGAGGCCACCGCCGGGCAGGCACCGAGCGACCGCTGGGTGAACGCAGCGCGGGCGATCCGCGGCTGGGCGATGGCGCACCGCCACGACTACGCGCTGCTCTACGGCACACCCGTTCCGGGCTACGCGGCGCCCGACGACACCGTCGTTCCCGGCACCCGCGTGTCACGTGCGCTCGTGCGCATCGTCCGCGACGCAGCCCGCGACGGGCGGCTCGCACCGCCCACCGCGGGCGCCGCCGTGAGCGCGACGACCAGCGAGTCGTTCGTGGCGCTGCGGGCCGAACTCGATCTCGACGACGTCACCGACGCGACGCTGCTCGCGCTGCTGCTGGCGTGGACCCAGCTGTTCGGACTGCTGACGTTCGAGCTGTTCGGCCAGACCCGCAACTTCGTCCACGACGACGAGCAACTCTTCGTCGACGCCACCACCGCCATGGCCCACCACCTCGGATTGCAGCAGGGGTCAGACCCCTGATGCAATTCAGTGCTTGATCATGACGTGCTTGACCTCGGTGTAGGCCTCGACGGCGTACATCGACATGTCCTTGCCGTAGCCCGACTGCTTGAAGCCGCCGTGCGGCATCTCCGACACGATCGGAATGTGGTCGTTCACCCACACGGCCCCGAACTGCAGCGCCTTGCTCATCCGCATCGCCCGGCCCACGTCGGAGGTCCAGACACTGGCGGCCAGGCCGTAGTCGACGTCGTTCGCCATCGCCAGTGCCGCCTCCTCGTCGGCGGCCGACTGCACGGTGACGACCGGGCCGAAGACCTCGCGCTGGACGATCTCCGACGACTGGCCGGGCCCGACCACGACCGTCGGCTCGTAGAAGAAACCTCCGCCGGGCCGGGCTCCGCCACCCACGGTCACCTCGGCGCCGGCCTCACGGGCGCGATCGACATAGCCCGCCACCCGTGAACGGTGGGTGTCGGAGATCACCGGGCCCATCTCGGTGTCCTCCGACATCGGATCGCCGACGTTGATGCTGGCAACGGCGTCGGTGAGCTGGTTGACGAAGTCGTCGTGCACCCGGCTCCCGGCGATCACGCGGCACGGTGCCGTGCAGTCCTGACCCGAGTTGTAGAAGGCCATGCCCTTCAGGTTCTCGACGACGGCGTCGAGGTCGGCGTCGTCGAACACGATCACCGGGGCCTTGCCGCCCAGTTCGAGGTGCACCCGCTTGAGCGTGTCGGCCGACGCCCGCGCCACTGCCTTGCCGGCGCCGACGCTGCCGGTGATCGACACCATGGCGATCCCCGGATGCTCGCTGAGCGCCGCACCGGCGACGGCACCCTGCCCGCACACCACGTTCAACACGCCGGCGGGCAGGATGTCGGCGGTCAGCTCGGCGAGCCGCAGCACCGAGTACGGCGTCAACTCGGATGGCTTGAGCACGACGGTGTTGCCGGCGGCGAGCGCCGGGCCGAGCTTCCACGTCGCCATGTTGAGCGGGTAGTTCCACGGGGTGATCGACCCGATCACGCCCAACGGGTCGCGGCGGACCATCGAGGTGTAGCCGGCCATGTACTCGCCGGCCGCCTTGCCCTCGAGGAACCGGCAAGCGGACGCGAAGAACCGCCAGTTGTCCTTGGTGAGATCCATCTCGAACTCGACGATGCCGACCGGTTTGCCGACGTTCTCGCACTCGATGCGCGACAGCTCGTCGATGTTGTCGTCGATCACGTCGGCGACGCGATGCAGGACCTCGCTGCGCTCGCGCGGTGTCAGCGCCGACCAGGCGGGGAACGCAGCCGTGGCCGCCTGCACCGCCGCGTCGACGTCGGCGGCGTCGCTGGCAGGCACCTCACCGATCGCCTCCCCCGTCGCCGGATCGAGGACCACGTCCGTGGCGCCGCTGGCTGCCGGACGCCAGTCGCCGCCGATGAAGTTGGCGTTGCTCGCCGTCATGTTGGTCTCCCTGCTGAGGTCGGGCTCCGAAGAGGCCGCGACGGGTCGATGGTGTTCGACATCTTGGCTGGTGCATCCTCGACGATCAAGAACGCGCCATCGACGGGCGCGATGCTGTTCACACAGCCGCAACACGCGCACTTGCCAACGCTCGGGTGCGTCGTGTTGACTGCCCTATCGCACTTGCGACAGAGCGGGCGCACCCGGTGGCGTTCGACATCTCGTTCTCGACCGGGACTGATGGGGACACGGTGACCGACACGGCTCAGACGAACACCCGCACCGACGGTGCCGCCGGCCGCGAACCGGCCGTCGGCATCACGGGCATCACCAAACGATTCGGCGACGTGGTCGCCGTCGACGACATCACGCTCGAGATCGCCGACGGCGAGTTCTTCGCGCTGCTCGGCCCCTCGGGGTGCGGCAAGACCACCACCCTGCGGATGATCGCCGGCCTCGAGTTCCCGACCGAGGGCAGCCTCACGATCTTCGGACAGGAGGTCGGCACGCTGCCGCCGAACAAGCGCCCGGTCAACACCGTGTTCCAGAACTACGCGCTGTTCCCCCACCTGAACATCAACGACAACGTCGGCTTCGGACTCAAGATGCGCAAGGTCGACAAGCGCGAGATCTCCTCACGCGTCGACGAAGCACTGGCGATGGTGCGGTTGACCCACATGGGCACGCGACGGCCCAACCAGTTGTCGGGCGGACAGCAGCAGCGCATCGCCCTCGCCCGCGCGCTGGTCAACCGCCCGAAGGTGCTGCTGCTCGACGAACCCCTCGGCGCCCTCGACCTCAAGCTGCGCCAGGAGATGCAGACCGAACTCAAGACCCTGCAGCGCGAGCTCGGCATCACGTTCGTGTTCGTGACCCACGACCAGGAAGAAGCGCTCACCATGAGCGACCGCATCGCCGTGATGGATCGCGGTCAGCTCCTGCAGGTGGATCCGCCCGAGGCGATCTACGAACGACCCGCCAACCGTTTCGTGGCCGACTTCATCGGCCAGACCAACCTCCTCGAGGGCACCGTCGAGAGCAGCGACACCGTCTGTCTCCTCAACGGCGCCCGGATCCCCCTGACGACCGATCTCCCCGCGGGCAGACCGGTCGCGGTGATCCTGCGTCCGGAGCGGGCGTCCATCCGCCGACGCGGCGAGGCCACCGCGGGAAGGTCGGCGGTCGACGGTGTGGTGCGATCGATCACCTACCTCGGTAATGCCATCGTCTACCGGGTCGGCCTCGACTGGATGGAGATCGACGTCCGCGAGGAGAACCGCCCCGACAGCGAGCGGCTCGAGGCCGGCGACGACGTCACCGTCTCCTGGGACGACAGAGCGGTCGCGGTGGTGTCGGAGTGACGATCGCCGAGGCGCCGCCGTCGGGCCCCTCCCCCGACTGGACCGACGACACGCTGCCGGTCGACGACGGCGCCGAAGCGACCCCGGAGTTCGAGCGGGCGGCCGAACGATCCAAGGCACGCCGCGGCTTTCTGATCGCACTCCCGGCGTACGCGTACCTCGTCCTGTTCTTCGCGGTCCCGCTGCTGATCGTCGCCGTCTACTCCTTCGGGACGCGCAACCGGTTCGGCGACACCGAGCTGTCGGGCTGGAACCTCGACGCGTACCGCAAACTCGCCGAACCGCTCGTGCGCGACATCGCGTTGCGGTCTCTGTGGCTGGCGATCCTCACCACCGTCATCTGCCTGGTGATCGCCTACCCGTTCGCGTACTTCCTCGCCACCCGAACCCCGACCGTCCGCAACGTGATGCTCGTGTTCGTGATGATCCCGTTCTGGTCGAACTTCCTCGTGCGGAACTTCGCCTGGCGGGTGCTGCTCGGAACCGACGGACCGGCGTCGCAGCTCACGGAGGCGGTCGGGCTCGGCCCGACGAGGATCCTGTTCACGTCGACCGCCGTCGTCCTCGGTCTCGTCTACGGCTTCCTGCCGTTCATGATCCTGCCGCTGTACGCGGCGATCGAGCGGATCGACCTCGGGCTCGTCGAGGCCAGCCGTGATCTCTATGCGTCGGGGTGGCAGACGTTCCGCAGGGTGCTGCTCCCGTTGTCGATGCCCGGTGTGATCGCCGGGTCGATCCTCGTGTTCATCCCGAGTCTCGGCGCCTACGTGACGCCGGAGATCCTCGGCGGCGCGAAGACGACGCTGCTCGGTTCGTACATCGTGACGCAGTTCCTGACGGCGAGGAACTGGCCGGTCGGGGCGTCGCTGTCGTTCACGCTGACGATCATCATGTTGTTCGCCACCATCTTGTACTTCCGCAAGGGAGGGCGAACGCTGTGAGCGAGAGCACCGCCCGCCCCCGGGGCGGCACCAAGGCGTTCCTGTCGGCCAACGCAGTCCTCGTCTACCTGTTCTTCTATGCCCCGATCATCCTGCTGGTGGTCTTCTCGTTCAGCGACAACCGCAACGTCGGCACGTGGGGTGGCCTGACCTTCGACTGGTACCGGGACTTCGCTCGGAACGAACCGATCCAGGATGCGATCTGGGTGTCGCTGCGGGTCGCGTTCGTCACCACGGTCGTCTCGGTCGTGCTCGGCACGATGGCGGCACTGGCGCTCGAACGCTTCCGCTTCCGCGGCCAGCGCGTGTTCGACGCACTGCTGTACCTGCCGATCATCATCCCCGACGTGACGATGGCGGTGATGATGCTGCTGTTCTTCTCGCAGTCGATCGACATCGCCAACGACGTGTTCGGCACCCAGTGGGGCAAGGGTCTGACGACGATCACGCTGAGTCACATCGCCTTCTGCATCAGTTTCGTCTCGGTCGTGGTCCGGGCCCGGTTGAACGGGATGGACGAACGGCTGGAGGAGGCAGCGCTCGACCTGTACGCCACGAGGTGGCAGACGTTCCGTCACGTGACGCTGCCGCTGATCGCACCGGGCGTCGCCGGTGGAGCGCTCCTCGCGCTGACGCTGTCGCTCGACGACGTCGTCATCACCCAGTTCGTCGCCGGACCCGGATCGACCACGCTGCCGGTGTACGTCTTCGGCCTCATCCGGCGAGGTGTCACGCCGCTCATCAACGCGGTGTCGGTGGTGATGCTCGTCGTGTCGATCGTGCTCGTACTGTTGTCGCTCGTGCTCCAACGCCGCGGCGGCACGGAGCAGTCGACCGCACCGTCCGACGACGGCGCCGTCGGCCCGCGAGCCGCAGCGTGAGCGGCGAGTGGCCAGCGTGAACACCACCACCAACAGCAATCACCAACAAGGGGAGACACCATGAGAAAATCAACGATCGGGCGCACCACCCGCATCGCCGCCATCCCACTCACCCTGGCCCTCGTGGCCGGGGCCTGCGGGAGCGACGACGACAACGGCGACGGCGACGGGTCGGGCGACGGCGAGACCGCCGAGTGCGCCGTCGACGAGGTCGACGGCGACCTGGCACTGTTCAACTGGGCCGAGTACATCGACCCCGAACAGCTCCAGGCGTTCGCCGACGAGTACGGCATCAGCGCCACGATGGACGTGTACGACTCGAACGAGGCGATGCTGCCGCAGATCCAGGCCGGCAACTCCGGCTACAGCGTGATCGTGCCGTCGGACTACATGGTGTCGATCATGATCGCCGGTGAGTTCATCCAGCCGTTGAACCAGGACGCCATCCCGAACCTGGCGAACCTGTCCGAGGAGTTCCAGGGACTCCCGTACGACCCGGACAACACCTACTCGGTTCCGTACCAGGCCGGCACCACGGGCCTGGCCGTCGACACCGCGGTGGTCGGCACCGACTTCCCGCGCAGCTGGAGCATCGTCTTCGATCCGGAGTTCGCCGGTCAGTTCAGCGGGCAGATCTCGCTGCTCAACGACCCCCGCGAGACGCTCGGGGCGGCGCTCAAGTACCTCGGCTACTCGCTGAACACGACGAGCATGGACGAGCTGAACGAAGCGCGTGACCTCGTCGCGTCGGCGAGCGGCAACCTCGCGGCGTTCAACACCGACTCCGCCGACGAGTTCCTGACGAGCGGCGAGACGGCGATCGCCCACGGCTTCTCGGGCGACATGTTCGTCCAGATCCTCGAGACCGACGAGGGCACCGACCGCTACGTCTACTTCGTGCCCGAGGAGGGCGGCACCCGCTGGATCGACAACATGGCGATCCCGTTCGACGCACCGAGCCCGTGCACGGCCCACACGTTCATCAACTGGTTGATGGACGGCGAGCAGGGCGCGGCGCTGGCGAACTGGAACTACTACACCACCCCGAACGAGGCGGCGAAGCCGTTCCTCGACGAGGACCTCCTGGCGTTCCTCGACGATCCCGAGGTGCTGGCCGGCGGCGAGGAGAGCCTCGAGCTCATCGAGGACACCGGCGACTTCGAGATCAACTTCTCCGACGCCTTCACCGAAGCCAAGGGCTGAGATCCCGTTCTCGATCTGGGCGCGTTCGGTGCCGCAAACCGGTACAGAACGCGCCCGGATCGGTTCGATCGACATGATCCGCCACGTCTTCGTCTACGGGACCCTGCGGCCGGGCGACGTGCGCTGGGCGATCCTCGAGCCATTCGTCGTCGACGGTGGGGTGACCGACACCGCCGACGGCAGCCTGTTCGACACCGGGCTCGACTACCCGGCAGCGGTCTTCGACACCGGAGGCACGATCGTCGGCCAGCGACTGGCGTTGCTGGAGACCTCGATCGGCCGGGCGCTCGATGTCCTCGACGAGGTCGAGGACATCGTCGGGGGCGAGTATTCGCGGGTCACGGTCCGGACCGGGATGGGCATCGACGCCTGGGCGTACGCCTACGGTTCCGGCCTCACCCTCACCCCGATCCCGTCGGGCGACTGGTTCCTCCACCGCCCACCACCGACCTGAGATTGCCGCGCGGTGCGGCCGGATCGGACGGTGGACGATCCGTCGCATAGGTTCGTCACCATGAGCGCACGAGATCGACTGTCCGGCCCGAACCGCCTCGGCGTGTGGTACTTCCTGGACGCCATGGCGGCCGGAGCGGCCGGAGAGACCGCGGCCCGGATCGAGTCACTCGGCTACTCGACGCTCTGGATTCCCGAGACGCTGGGGCGCGACCCGTTCTCACATCTGGCCTGGCTCGGATCACAGACCAGCACCCTGCAGCTCGCCACCGGAATCGCGTCGATCTTCAACCGGCATCCGGGATCGATGGTCCAGGCGGCGAACACCGTGAACGAACAGACCGGCGGACGGCTGGTACTCGGCCTCGGCGTGAGCCACAGCCCGATGGTCGAGGGCGCCCGGGGCCTCGACTATTCCAAGCCGCTCACCAAGATGCGCGAGTACCTCGCAGCGATGGACGCCGCCGCCGGCATGTACATGGCGGTTCCCCCGGCCGAGCCGACGCCACGCCTGCTCGCCGCGCTCGGGCCGAAGATGCTCGAGCTGTCCGCCGAAGCGGCCGACGGCGCCCATCCGTACTTCACCACGCCGGAACACACCGCCGAGGCTCGCGCCGCGATCGGGCCCGACAAGCTGCTGTGCGTCGAGCAGAAGGTGATCCTGTCGACCGACGCCGAGGCCGCTCGCGCCGCGGCGATCGCCCAGATCGGCATCTACGCGAACCTGCCGAACTACCGCAACAACTGGAAGCGCCTCGGCTTCACCGAGGACGAGATCGAACAGCGCGCCGACCGCTTCGTCGACCACGTCGTCGTGTGGGGCGACGAGGACCGGGTGCGCGCCGGCATCGAGGCCCACTTCGACGCCGGCGCCGACCACGTCTGCATCCAACCGGTGTCGACCGTGGGCCGGCTCGATCTCGACTGGAACCTCCTCGAGACCCTCGCCCCGACGAACTGACGAGAATCGAGGGAGTCGAGATGAACGACTGGAACCACGTCCGCTACGACCGGCCCGCCGAGCGTGTCGCCCGCATCACGCTGGCCCGGGCGGAGATGGCGAACGCGCAGAACTACCTGATGATCTCCGAGGTCAACGAGGCCTTCGACGTCGCCGCCCGTGACGACGACGTCCGCTGCATCGTGCTGGCCGCCGACGGCAAGCACTTCTCGTCCGGCCACGACCTCGCCGACCTCGATCCCGACATGGACGAGCTGCACACGATCGGCACCCAGTGTCACTTCGACGCCGACGGCGCCGAGGGGTACATGGCGCGCGAGGCCGAGATGTACGTGGGCATGTGCTGGCGCTGGCGCAACATCGCCAAGCCGACCATCGCGTCCGTGCAGGGCAAGGTGATCGCCGGCGGGTTGATGCTGGTGTGGCCGATGGACCTCGTGATCTGCTCGGAGGAGGCGACGTTCTCCGACCCGGTGGTGGCGTTCGGGGTGAACGGCCACGAGTACTTCACGCACCCGTACGAGGCCGGCGCCCGGTTGGCCAAGGAGATGCTGTTCACCGGACGGGCGATCACCGCCCAGGAGGCGTTGATGCACGGGATGGTCAACAAGGTGGTCCCGCTCGACGAGCTCGAGTCGGCGACCTTGGAGATGGCGGCGCACATCGCCCGACGCCCGATGTTCGGCCTGACGCTCGCCAAGCAGTCGGTCAACAACGCGCTCGACGCGATGGGTCAGTACACGGCGCTGCAGTCGGCGTTCGGCCTGCACCACGTCGGCCACAGCCACAACCGCCTGAAGTTCGACTCGCTCGTCGACCCCAGCGGCATCACGACCATCCGCAACGAAGCCTGACCGTTACGCCAGGGGTCAGACCCCCGGCGTAACGCTCAGGATCGGTGGCCGAGGCGGTCGAAGATGTTGCGGGTGATCTGCTCGACGTCGCGGTCGCGTTCGGCGAGGCCCCACACCCAGTCGGTGCAGCCGCTGGTGATCACCGTCCCGCCGCCGGAGGTCACGAACGTGCCGAGCACCGCATGGCCGTGGGTGATCCGTTCGACCGCTGCGGGGTCGCGGGTGTCGAAGAGCCGGGATGCGATGAATTCGTCCTCGGCGGGTTCGTGGGGTGCCGGCGGACGTGACGCGGTCGTGCGGCTGAAGTGCGCGGCCGGAGCGGTTCCGAGGATCTCGAAGTTCGCCGGCGTGCCGTCGACGCCGGTCGGGTACGGCAACCCGTCGCGGTAGGTGAAGTCGCAGCCGTCGCACTCGTAGCCGACGATCGTCGCCGACGCACCGAGCAGGTCGCCGTAGTCGAGGCCGGTGCCGTCGAAGATCCAGTGCTCGGGCCGGTGGAGCGTGTAGCCGCCGGCGCCCTTCGTCGCTCGCTTGCCGATGCGGTGGTAGCCGCCGCGGCTGAAGCTGACGCCGGTCATGTGGTTCTCGGGTCGCTCCAGCAGGTGGTCGGACCAGATGGTGGTCAGCTCGGCCTGGCGATCGGTGCCGAACACCGGGTCCTGCTTGAAGAAGCCCTTGTAGCCGACCATCGTCGACGCCGGGCCGGATCCGTCGGGACCCGTCGGGTCTTCGAGCCGGACCTGCCAGAACGACGTGTTCCCCGAGAAGAACGCGGCGTGCCCGCCGCGCGCGGTGAACGCCTCCACCGTGTCGCGCATCGGGGCCGACCAGTACTCGTCGTGGCCGATCGACAGGTACAGCGAGTACGGCGACTCGGGCCCGAGCAGCTCCGGGTGCTCCTCGAGATCGGCGTTCGTGACGACGTCGATCGCGTAGCCCTCGCGCTCGGCCCACTCGACGAACGGCCCGCTCCAGTTCGGCCAACCCGCCGACCCGCCGTAGGGCGACAGGTGGTTCATCCGCAGATAGCCGACGTGGCTGGCCGACTGCGGGTCGGGCGGGTGGATCGACGTGACCCGCTGGCCGGCGCCGGGCGGCTTGTACAGATAGCCGGGCGCCATCGGTCGCAGCATCGACGACTGCGTGGCGCCGGTGTAGAGGTTGCGGCCACCGAAGTCGTTGTAGGCGTGCCAGGTGTTGGTGTCGATCGCCCACAGCATCGTGGCCGTCGTCGTCGCCAGGTCCGGGCGGACGACGAAGAACGCCCGGCTCGTGCGTACCTTGCCGTCGACGTCGATCGTGAGCAGCACCTCGTAGTACCCCGACCGCCAGCCCGATCCGACCGTGATCTCGGAGGCGGCCGGCCAGCCACAGCCGTGCTCGGGGGCGTCGGTCGGCGTGGGATGGTCGTCAGCGGGGACGCCCTGCTCCTCGAACACCACCTCCCGGCGACGTCCGAGCCGCGCCACCTCGACCGACACCGGTCGCCCACCGGCTGACGACAGGTGGAGCGACACCGGTTCCCCGGGCGCGATCGATTGCGGCCAGCAGTACCCGTTCACCGTTTCGTACGCCATCTCGACGACCCTACGCGGCGGGTCGGGACGCCGACGGGTGCGGCCGATACGTTCGGGGGCCGAATGGCCCACCTCCCCGCCAGCGAACTCGTCGACCGGCCCGAGGGCGGGCGCGTCTTCACACGGTGCCGACCGGTTCGCCTCGGCGACGTCGACGCCCGGGCCCGGCTCCGGCTGGATGCGACCGCCCGCTACCTCCAGGACATCGCCACCGATGACGCCACCGATGCTGCGCTCGACGACGCATACGGCTGGGTCGTGCGCCGGACGATGATCGAGGTCCGCCGAGCGGCCGCGCTCGGCGAGGTGCTGGAGCTGTCGACGTTCTGTTCCGGGACGGGGCGCAGTTGGGCCGAACGTCGCACGTCGATCGCCGGCGAGCGTGGCGCATCGATCGAAGCCGTGAGCCTGTGGATCCGTGTCGACCCGACGTCGGGACGGCCGACCGGGCTCGGCGACGACTTCACGTCCGCTTACGGCGAGGCCGCCCGCGGACGACGCGTCTCGTCGCGGCTGCAGCTCCCAGCTCCGGCGCCCGATGCCGAACGGCGGCCGTGGGCGATCCGCCGGGTCGACATCGACCCGCTCGGTCACGTCAACAACGCCGCCCAGTGGGCGGTGGTCGAGGAGACGTTGCCGGCCGAGGGATCGCGCCGAGGTCTGGCCGTGGTCGAGCACATGGCCGCGGTCGATGCCGACGGGATGGTCGACCTCGCGACCTCGTGCGACAGCGACGGGGTGCGCTCGTCGTGGATCACCCGCGACGGCGCCGTTCTCACCGCGGCGCGCTGGAGCCCGGGCCGGTGACGAGCGAGCGGGTGTCGAGCGGCCCGGGGGTGATCTGCCTGCAGGGCGGGCGCGAGCTGACCGCTCCGTGCGACGACATGGATCGACTGGTCCTCGAGCGCTGCGAGGGCACCGTGGCCGTGCTCGCAGGTGCGGCGCGTCCCGGGAGCGACTACGACGGCGCGTCGGCGCGCACCGTCGCCCACTACGGCCGCCTCGGCGTGACGGTCGAGGTCGTCCCCGATCCGCGGATCGACCGCGCCGCAGCCGTCACGGCGCTCGACGGCGACATCGGGCTGATCGTGCTGCCCGGTGGTTCGCCGAGCGGGCTGCTCGAGGTGCTCACCGCCAGCTCGCCGGACGACACCCCGACGTTCGCCGAGCTGCTGATCTCGCTCTGGTCGTCCGGCGCCGGGATCTCGGGCGCGTCGGCCGGCGCGATGGTCCTGTGCGCCCATGTCGGGGTACCTGGTCGCTCCGATGAACTCGCGAGGGGCCTCGGCCTCGTGCCGGGCATGGCGATCCCCCACTGGTCACCGGGGTCGGAACGCCGGTGGTCGCTTCCGGACACGCTGCTGTGGGGGCTGCCCGAGTGCGGCGGCGTGCTGATCGACGACGGAACGATGATCGGTGTCGGTCGAGGCGCCGCCTCGATCTTCGTCGACGGCGCATGGCGTGCGATCGGCCGGGGCCGCCCGGAACCCGTCGCCGAACTCGTCGATTTGTCGTGACGAGTTCGGTGCCACAATGGCGGAGCCCCGCAGCGGTGGCGGGATTCAGGTCGCCGCGACGTCAGTAGAGGTGATGGACCAGGACGCGACCGCCGAGTACCTGAAGCACGCAGATCATCTGCTGCGCTTCGCCTCCGCCGTCGCCGGCCCATCGTCCGCCGACGACGTCGTCGCGGCGGTCGTGATGCGCGTCCTCGTCGAGAACGACATGTGGCGCTCGGTCCGCGACGTCCGCGCCTATCTGGTGCGATCGGTGATGAACGAGGCGATCGACCGCCAGCGACGCCGGACCCGACGGCGTCGGCGCGAGCAGCGCGATGCGTCGCCCGCATCCATGTCGTCGTACGACAGCTACGTGCGCAGCGAGGTGCTCGACGCCGTCGGCCGGTTGAGCGCTCGTCAGCGTGCCGTCGTCTACCTGACGTACTGGTTGGATCGTTCGGCGAGCGAAATCGCGACCGAGCTGGACGTGTCGGTGCGCACGGTCGAGCGCGAGCTCACCGTCGCCCGCCGTGAACTGGAGGTGTTGTTGCGATGAACGATCTGGACACGGAGATCCGCCGAGCGATGGGCGAACTGGCCGATGCCGCTCCCCCGGCCCGAGAGCCGGAGTCGTTCCGGCGCGACATCGACGACGGACACGGCGTCGCGGCCTCGGGGACGTCGCGGTGGCTGCTGGGCGCAGTCGCGACCGTGGTGGTGGGTTTGGTCGGCGTCGTCCTGGTCGTGACCACGTCGGATGATCCTCCCGAGACGATCACGCAGGACCCGGTCGTCACCGAGCCGGCGGCTGCGCTCACCGGCGACGCC
>JAWLFC010000046.1:0-22269 GCA_041685755.1 Ilumatobacteraceae bacterium | reverse complement strand
TCCCGTCGAGGGTGCCGCACTCCTTCAGTGGGCGCGGACCGAGAACGCCAGTGTGGCCCTGCGCGACCTCGACTCGAGCCACCAGGCCCGTCTGCTCGAACACCTCGGCTCCCAGCGCCGAACCGCACTGTTGACCATGATGCCGCCCGACGAACGGGCAAGGATGCTGTCCGAGGCCGATTCGGCGGTCACCTGGTTGGACGCACTCCCGTCCGGGCAACGCGAGGACACCCTCCAGTTGGCTCGGTACCCGCCCGAGAGCGTCGGGCGGATGATGACCCCTCGGTTCCTCGAACTCGGCGCCGACGAGTCCGTCGGTGACGCGCTGGATCGTGTCCGTCGCTGCGAGCCCGACGTGGAGGCCGTCTACCGGATGCCGGTGGTCGACGATGGCCACTTCGTCGGCATGGTCTCGCTCCGAGATCTGCTTCGCGAGCGCGACGACGCTCGAGTGGCGTCGGTCGCCGACTACGACGTCGAGGCACTGTCGCCCACCGACGATCAAGAGGTGGCGGCTCGGCGGATCCTCATCACCGAGTACCTCGCTCTCCCGGTGCTCGACGACGACGGTGCGGTGATCGGCGTGGTCACGATCGACGATGCCATGGAGATACTCGAACTGGAAGAAGCCGAAGACGCTGCACTGTCGTCGGGTGCCAGTCCGCTACGGCGGCCCTATCTCACTGCGTCGCTGTTCCGGCTCGTGCGGAGCCGGGTGACGTGGCTGGTGGCGGCCGCCGCTGCCGGCGTCTTGACCGTGCGGGTCCTCGACTACTTCGAATCCGAGCTCGAACAGATCGTGGCCCTCGCGCTGTTCATCCCGCTGCTCCTGGGAACCGGAGGCAACATCGGTGCCCAAGCAACCACGACGGTCGTGCGCGCCATGGCCGTCGATGACCTCCGGGTCCGCGACCTGCCCCGGGTGGTGTGGCGCGAGATTCGTGTCGGGGTGATGCTGGGATGCCTGCTCGCGGCGCTGGCCGCCGCTCCGATCACGCTCGTCTACGAACCGAGACTCGCGCTCGTCGTGTGCCTGACGCTCGTCAGCGTCTGCATCATCGGCACCGCCGCCGGGTCGGCGCTCCCGCTCGCCGTCGGTCGCCTCGGCGGCGACCCCGCCGTCGTGAGTGCGCCGTTCATCACCACACTCGTCGACGCAACCGGCCTGCTCGTGTACTTCCTCTATGCCCGCACCGTGTTCGGACTCTGAGTGGAGAACGCCACATCCACCATCGGATGGGGGCCATGACGCTCGTGTGGGAGTTCGGACTTCGGCCTGTCCGCCCCGGGCAGACGGCGCGCCCGTCGACGACGGTGTTGTGGCCCGCATTCGTCGGCAGGGCGTCAGCCGGCGGCGAGCACCATCGTCCAGTAGGTGATGCCGTTGGAGCCCTTCGTCGCCGCGACTCCGATGTGGACGACGCCGGAGTGGAGGATGTTGGCGCGGTGGCCGGGACTGTTCATCCAGGCGGCCATCACCTGTGCGGGCGTGGTCTGCCCGGCGGCCACGTTCTCCGCCCAGGTGCGCCAGCGATAGCCGGCACCGGTGATGCGCTGGCCTGCGTTGGTCCAGCCGGCACCGACGTGGGTCATGATCCGTTCGCGCGCCATGTGGTCCGAGTGGCCCTGGGCAGCTGCGGTCAGGCGGGAGTCGACCGTCAGGGCGCGACGCCCGGCCTGTGCGCGGTGCTGGTTGACCGACGCGACGACCGAGTGCTGCACGTTCGCCACCTGCGCCACGGCGGGGGGAGGTGCCGGGGCGCACTGGGGGAGGGCGCCACCGAGGCTGAACAGTCCGAGTGCGGCGGTCACGCCGTACGTGCGGAACTGCATGCTGGTCCGCCGCACCGCGCGACGTTGGAGGGGTGATTTCACGTGAGGATCCGATCGCGCCCGCAATCTGGTTGGTGGGAGGGGAACCGCACCGCCCGGCGGCTCCGTCACGGAACTGTAACATCTCGTCGGTCGATTTCCGGGCATGGCCTCCAAGTCGTGTGCCCTGCGTCACATGTGCTCTACTGCGCGTCGGGGAACACGTGGCCGTCCCGGCCACGGTCACATCACAACATCATTGGGGGAAACATGCGACAGCATCGACTCGTCACTGCCGTGGCGGTGCCGCTGGCGTTGGCGCTCTTGGCTGCGTCGTGCGGAAGCGACGACGACAACTCGGCCGACGACGACGCCACGACGGGCACCGAGGCCACGACCGACGACACCGGCGACGGCGACAGCGCGGCAACCACAGCGCCCCAGGCCGAGGGTGAGGTCGACACGACCGTCGCCGAGGACTCCGAGGCGCCGGTCTTCGGTGGCTCGCTGATCATGGGCCTCGAGGCCGAGGCCAACGGGTTCCGGCCGTGGGAGGACGGCTGTGCCGAACCGTGCGTCAACATCGCTCGCACGTTCTTCGACGTGCTGATCCAGCAGAACGGCGACGGCGTGTACGAGGGGTACCTCGCCGAGTCGATCGAGCCGAACGAGGACTTCACCGCCTGGACGCTCACGCTGCGTCCCGACATTGCCTTCAGCAACGGTGCGCCGGTGAACGCCCAGACGATCGTCGACATGTTCGCGATCCAGCAGACCGGAGCCATCTCGGCCGGCCAGATCGCCACGTTCTCGCTCGCCAACGTCGAGGCCGTCGACGACCTCACCGTGCTCTACACCCTGAGCGCGCCGAACTCGGCGTTCCCGGCGGCGTTGAACACGGTGTCGCTCGGTTACGTGTTCGATCCCGCTGCGGCCACCGCTGATCCGGACGGCTTCAGCACGAACCCGATCGGCACCGGACCGTTCACCATGAAGAGCCGCGACATCGACAACGAGACGATCGTCGAGCGCAACCCGAACTACTGGCGCACCGACGACGACGGCAACCAGTTGCCGTACCTCGACGAGGTGTCCTTCCGGCCGATCCCCGACGAGGGGACCCGGCTCGACGCACTGATCTCGGGCACGGTCAACCTGATGGAGACGAGGCGTCAGGGAACGATCCGTGACGCCCGTGCCGAGTCGGGCATCAACCTGTTCGAGTTCCAGGGCAACAACACCGGTGGTGGCATGTTCAACACCCAGGTGCCGCCCTTCGACGACGTGCGCGTTCGGCGCGGCCTCAACCACCTCAACGACCAGGAGCGGGTGATCGAAGCCCTCGGTGGCGCGGGCATCTCCGAGCCGGTGACGCAGTGGTTCTCCGCCGACAGCCCGTGGTGGACCCAGGAGGCCGCCGACACCTACCCGCTGTTCGACTTCGAGGTCGGAACCGGTCTGCTGCAGGAGTACATCGACGACCCTGCCCGCTCCGACGGCAAGGCCCCCGGTGAGCCGATCGACGCCGAGCTGTCCTGCCCGCCGGATCCCACGCTGATCGCCGCCATGCAGGTGCTCGAACAGGTCTGGTCCGGTTCGGAGCTGGTGAACGTCAGCCTGACCCAGTTCGACCAGGCGACCCACATCAACAACGCGATCGCCGACGAACACCGTGCTCACTGCTGGCGGTGGGGAACCGAGGCCGACCCCAGCGCGGCGATCACCCCGTTCCTGACGGACCCGGCCGAGTCGGTGAGCAACTTCCCGAACTGGTTCGATCCCGAGGCGTTCGGTTGGGCGATGGAGGCGTTGCAGACCGACGACTTCGAGGAGCGCAAGGCGCTCTACTCGCAGATCATGGTCCGGATCAACGAGCAGGCACCGGTCTGGTACTCCGGTGGCACGGCGACGTTGATCGCCGTCGACGAGAACATCCGTGGCGTGAACAACTGGACGCTGCCGAGCGGCAACCTCGGCAACGGCACACCCGGGGCGTTGACGTTCTTCACCGAGATGTTCATCGCCGAGTGAGTTGACGATGCCGATCCGGTCGGGCCCCTCGGAGCCCGGCCGGATCAGGCGTCGGGCTGTTCGATGGCGTCGAGGAAGGCGTTGACGTCGGCCTCCTCGCCGCCGACGAGCCAGATGGTGAGCTCGCCGTCGGAGTCGGGGTCGTCCTCGTCGTCCTCCCACGGCAAGACACCGTCGACGAAGTAGCGGTCGACGGTGATGTCGTCGGAACCGTCCTCGACCGGGGCGATCACGGCGAGTTCGACCTCGGCGTCGGCCGGCTGGTCGCTCAGGATGTCGATGAGTTCGTGGACGCGCATGGCTCTCCCGGACGTGAGTGGTGTCAGAAGTCCTCGAGCCAGGCGGGTGCCCGCTCGAGCAGGTACAGACTGACATGTTTGCAGCGGTCGAGGGCGGCTTCGATCGAGTCGTCGACGTTCATGTAGACGTCGGCGAGGTCGACGGTCATCTTGGCCACGATCGACAGCGAACGTTCGGGCGCGTCGGTCACGCTCGGGAACGAGTCGATCGCCGACACCTCCACCGGCAGGTCGATGCCGCCGATCCCGGCGACGTCGGTGGCGAGCACGAGGAGATCGGGTGGGTCGGGCAGTGGCGGGAGCGTCCAGGTGAAGATCAACGGGAACGTGAAGCCCGTCGGTGGCGGGTCGTCGATCTCGTCGAGCTTCATCACCTCGTCCTCGAACCCGAGCATCGCCCGCGGGTCGACGTCGAGCGACAGGTGCAGGTCGATCGGGCCGGCGCAGGCCTCCTCGGGGTGCAGGTCGACCTCCCAGAGTTGTCGCAGTGAATAGGTCTCCACGAAGTGTCGTTCGTCGTGCACGTGGAAGCCGTGGTCGATCGCCTGACTCTTCACGTCGGCGACGAACCCCGCTACGTCGATCACTGCCATGCACTCCGGACACTACCGTCCACGGTGATGCCCGTACCCAACGATCTGCCCGACCTGTTCGCCTCGATCTGTGACCGCACCACCGAGGTCGTGGCCGCCACGACCGACTGGGGCGAGTCGGGGCGGCGAGCTGGGCAGTACCGGGTCGACCTCGATGTCGACGAGGTGTGTGTCGCTCCGTTGCTGGCGGCCGGCTACTCGGTGTTGTCGGAGGAGAGCGGCGTGCAGCATCCACCCTCGGGCCCGTCGGTGCTCGGCACGGTGGTCGTCGACCCGCTCGACGGCTCCACCAACGCGAGCCTCGGGCTGCCGTGGTGTGCGACGTCGCTGTGCCTGGTCGTCGACGGCGAAGCGGAGGTGGCGATGGTCGCCAATCTGGTGACCGGTGATCGTTTCGAGGCCCGTCGCAGCGGCGGGGCGCGGCGCAACGGCGAGGTCGTCGCCGTTGCCGAGCCGGTCGAACTCGCCGAGGCCGTGGTGGCCATCAGCGGCGTCCCGACACGCCACTATGGCTGGCGTCAATTCCGGGCGATGGGGGCGTCTGCGCTCGACCTCTGCGAAGTCGCGGGTGGGGCGTTCGACGCGTTCGTCGACATGAGCCCCGATGCCCACGGGGTCTGGGACTACGTGGGAGCGATGTTGGTGGTGCGAGAGGCCGGGGGAGTGGTGGTCGATGCACTCGGCCGAGACCTGGTCGTCCTCGACCCCGACGTGCGCCGCACACCGGTCGCGGCGACGAATGCGGCCCTGCTCGACGCTCTGGTCGCCGAGCGGATCCGGGCCCGCTGATCCTCAACCGAACGGCGCGGTGCCGTCGACGACGACCTGAGCGCAGCTGATCGGGTCGTCGCGTTCGACGTAGGCCGCCTCGTTCGGAATCCACACGTCGGTCCAGGTCGCTCGCGCCGCTTCGCCGTCGCGGGCGACCCCACGTTCGAGGCGGACGTCGTGGGGTGCCTCGACCCAGATGCGGACCGCCAGGTCGTCGCGGAACATCTGGTGCAGGGCGCAGACACCCTCGATCACCACCACGCCCGACGGCGTCACGGTGCGCCCTGCTCGCAGTTGCTTCGCGTGCCAGTCCCATTCGTCGTAGTGGGCGGTCCGGCCGGTGAGCAGCACGTCGACCACGTCGCTGCGGAGCCGGTCGAGGTCGAAGCCGGAGCCGTTCCAGAACGAGTCGGTGGCGACGATCTGGACGTCGTCGGCCATCTCGGCGACCCGGGCGGCGAGCGTCGACTTGCCCGCCCCGCCGTGGCCGCCGACACCGACGAGCACGAGGGTGCTCGATTGCCGCGCCGCGTCGATCAGGGCAACGATCCGGTCGACGGGAGTTGCCTGGTCGCGCTGGCCGGTCATGTCAGAAGTCGAAGTTCTTGTTCGGCCTGATGACGATCTCGGGGATGTGGACGTGAGCCGGCTGCGTCACGGCGTACAGCACGGCGTCGGCCACGTCGTCGGGGGCGACCATGATGTCGCTCAGGACAGCCTGGGCGGCCGCCAGCACCTCGTCGGGGAGGCGCTCGCCGGGGACGATCTCGGCCTCGATGCCCGACATGGCGACGATGCCGGCGAGCAGTTCGGGGTCGGCGTTGCGCCCGATGTTCGTGGCGACGAGGCCGGGCATGATCGACACGACCTGGATCGGGTCGTCGAGCAGCTCCTCGCGCAGGCTGTTGCAGATCACGTTGACGGCGTGCTTGGTGGCGCCGTAGACGCCCGAGTCGGGACGCAGCGCAGCGACGGACGACACGTTCACGATGTGGCCCCGGTTCCCGACGGAGCGCATGGCCGCCACCGCTGCCTTGGTGCCACTGAGCAGCGCGATGACGTTGACGTCGAACATCGACTGCCACTGGTCGGTGTCGCCGTCGAGCACACCGCCGAGGAACGAGATGCCCGCGTTGTTGACCAGGATGTCGAGGTGCCCGTCGGCGTCCATGGCGGTCGCGACGAGGTCGTCGACGGCTCCGGGTGTGCGGACGTCGCCGACGACGACGGTGGCGCGCCCGCCGACATCGGTGATGCGGGTGGCGCTCGCCTCCAGTGCGTCCGCCGTACGGCCCGAGAGGATGACGTGGGCGCCGGCGGCTCCCATTCGCTCGGCAATCGCGCGACCGATGCCGCTCGATGCGCCGGTGACGATGGCGGTCTTGTCCGACAGGTCGGCGGTGATGGGCATGGTGAGGGTTCCTCTCGTCGGGGCTCGCGGCGGGCGGCGCAACTCTGTTGTAGCCCCTCGTCATGATGGCCGGTACGGGGATCGCAGCCGTGATCGAGCGGGTTCGGCACATCGCCGACGTGCGGGCCGACGAGTTCGTCCGGCTCAGGCCGGGAGTGTCAGTTGGTCCCGGATGTCGGTGAACACGTCCTGCTTCGACTTGGTCGCGTCGATGCTGATCACGACCTCCTTGCGTTCGAAGATCTCGATCACCGGTTCGGTCTTCTCGTAGTAGTCGCGCAGACGCTGCGCCAGCGCCTCGGGTGTGTCGTCCTCGCGTGCCTCGAGTCTGCCGCCGCACACGTCGCACGTGTCCTCGACGGCCGGCCGGTGGGCGATCAGGTTGTAGTCGAGTCCGCATTGCGAGCAGAGACGTCTCGACAGCACCCGGCGCTCGACCTCCTCGTCGGGCAGGAGGAGATTGACGACCGCGTCGATGTCGTAGGTCTCGAGGAAGAACTCGGCCTGGACGGCGTTGCGGGGGAACCCGTCGATCACGAAGCCGAAGTTCCAGTCGTGCGCGTCGAGTCGCTCCCGGACGATCGTCTCGACGAGTTCGTCGTCGACGAGATGGCCGGCGTCGACGGCGCGGCGTACTGCGGCGCCCAGCTTGGTGTGGTGCTGGATGTTCCAGCGGAAGATGTCGCCCACTCCGATCGGAACCAGGTCGTACGCCTCACAGAGCATGGAGGCTTGCGTGCCCTTGCCGCTGCCCTGCACGCCCATGATCACGTACTTGCGCATGACCGCTCCCCGTCAGGCAGGTCGGCGCGACTCGTCGAGACGAACCTGATCCCGTGGCGCATGTACCAAGTCAAGCCTGGGTCGGCCTCCCTGACGAAGCCGGAGGGCACGGACGTGTGTTCCATGTGACCGGCGAGGCCGCTATCGTTCGGCCGACCACCGAACCCAGATCTGTGTGTCGCGGGCGCTGTGGGGGTCCCGGGCGCATAGCTCAGTTGGCTAGAGCGCTTCCCTTACAAGGAAGATGTCGGGGGTTCGAGTCCCTCTGCGCCCACTCTTGGAAATGTCGAAGTGCGGGGTTGTGCGGTGGACCGATCGGGCCAGGAGGTCCAACACTTCCCCGGCGCTGGGCGGTGAAGCCCAAAGGATCGGCCGGGATTGTCCCCTACCTCGATCTGTTCTGAAGTGCACGTTGACAACAGTTGATAACGCAGGCAGGCAGGCTGGCGGAGTGAGCAAGACGACCATGAGCTTCGCTCTGCCCGACGAGCTGCGGCGCGACATCGATGACCGCGTCCGAACCGGCGAGTACGGCAACACCAGCGAGTATCTGCGAGAGCTGATCCGGCGCGACCAGCAACACGTGGCCGAGCGGCGACTGCGAGATCTCATTGCTGACGGGCTCGAGTCCGGCGACGGACGCGCTGCGACCGCCGACGTCATCGACGAGATCCGTCAACGTGCCTTCGCCGCTGACAGGTGACCCTCGCCCGGCTACGACCGCTGGCTGAGGCCGATCTCGTCGAACGCCCCCGGTACTACACCACTGAGGGCGGAACCGATCTCGGCGTGCGCTTCTTCGATGCTGCTGTTGCATCGCTGCGAGCCATCGAGAAGACGCCCGACGCCGGATCGCCACGTGCCGGTGAGCTGTGCGACATTCCAGGGCTTCGAGTCCGACGAATCGAAGGCTTTCCCGTCGGCTGGTTCTCCTTCGTGCGGCCGGATCACGCCGACGTTGTCCGCCTGCTGTCCGACGCCCGAGACCTGCCCGTCATGCTGGCCGATCTCGACACTGACTGATCCACCGCCCTGATGTGCCCGCTCGCCCCGGAGTGTTGTCGGGCGATGCGCCCACACAGAACGCTGGTCATCGGCTCAGTGCTGAGGTTCGACCGTCGGACTCGGCAGTGAACGCGATCGGGCTGAACTCGCTGCCGATGTGGGAGCCGTCACAGACACGGTTGACCCCCGACTGTCCGCAGGCGCACCAGTGGTACTCGTGGCCGGCTTTCACTGCGGTCGCTGCTGGTTGATTGTCGGCGATGGCAGGGTCGGGCAGCGTGAACTCCGGTTGCTGGTCGAGGCGTGGTTGCTGGGGGTGGCTGATTCGTCCGAGCCGACGTCAACCCGTGAAGCCGGCTGCGGTGTGCGACCCGTCGCAGAGCGGCTTCGAAGCGGACTGCCCGCACCGGCACAGTGTGACCCGGTTGCGCCGCTCGAGGGGTGTGCCGTCGGAGCCGGTGATGTCGATGCCGCCGGTGACCCAGAGACGAGACGCAGCGGAGCGCAGATCGGCAGATCGGCTCGGTCCATCTAGACGGATACGACCTCGACAAGGGCGTTGAGGGCGTGGAAGTCGGCAGGGTTTCGCGTGTAGAGCGGGAGCGAGTTCGAGCACGCCGTTGCTGCGATGAGAAGGTCGACTGCTCGTGCTCCGCGGGCCTTACGACCGGCGCCGACGACGGCGGCGTAGATGCGGCCGTACGCGCGGGAAGCCTCCGAATCGAATGGCAAAGGGTCGAACGCGGCTTCAGCTCGTTGAAGTCGGTCCTGCCGACGGGCCCGCTCGTCCGGGTCCTGGGTTGCGTGCGGCCCTGCAGCCAGTTCGGCCATGGTGATCGCACTGACCGCCGACTCGATCGGCAGCTGAGCGCTCTCGAGGTGTTCGAGGTCGATGATGACCGATGTATCGAGCAGGCCGCGTGGACGTCGTTCGTCAGCCACGAGGCGCTGCATCCTGGTCTGCGATGACGCCGAGGTCGGCTCGGAACCGGTCTGCGTCGATCGGCGGGGCATTGCGGAACATCGCCACGACCGCGTCGGTGGAAACGAAGCGGTGGCGGCGCATCGGAGTCAATTCGCCGACGGGAGTTCCGTTGCGCGTCACGATGAACGTCTCGCCATGGTCGAGGCGGCGCATGATCTCCCCGCTGTCGTTGCGTAGCTCGCGTTGTGTGATCGCCTGGGTCATTCAGGCAGCGTAGCACAGCGTGCTACAGTAATCCATCGCTCCGAGCAGAGCGGCAGATCGGCGCGGGTTAGTCGAGGCCGAGCACGGTGACGAGCGCCTCATCGACGGCCCACATTTCGTCCGCCGCCAGCTGCCCCACCCGACGCCCGAGCCGCTGGGCATCCACTGCACCGACCTGTTCGACGAGCACCCGAGTCGCGTCTCCAGCGACGACGACGTCGGGCCGGAAGGAAGCTGGACGAGCGCTTCGTGACGTGGGCGCCACCAGAATCACTGAACGAGGAAGCATCGAGTCGGACTGGACGATGACGCCGAAGCGCTCGCCCTGCTGCTCGTGTCCGACACCCTTGGGAACCTTGAAGCGAAAGACCTCACCCCGCTGCACGCATCGTCTCCATCATCGACGCGATCGACAGCATCTCGGCCCGGTCGGCTTCGTCGGCTTCCAATGCGGCGGCTTCGGCCGCGAGTTCACTTGGGTTCCGTAGCCGCTCGGCCGAGGCCAGCAAGGCAGCACGGATGGCAGCGGATCGACTCAGACCGGTCGCTTCAAGGATGCGAAGCGCACGCTCGGCATCGTCATCGAGTCGGACTGAGATCGCCTTCGCCATGAGTCGAGTATGACGGAACGTGATACCAATCGCAACGGTGCGCTCGCAGCGCCGAATGCCCGCTCTGGGCGCCCGAAGCAAGCGTCGATGTCAGCCGGCTGAACGCTCGGTATCGGCACACATGATCACTGCGACGTCGTCCCCGACGGCGCGTCGGTCGACCGGTGGGGGGAGGTGAACACGAGATCCTCCTCGCCGATCCACAAGTCGAGCCAGGCGACGGTGCCGGGTGGTCGGGGCGGGGCGGACATGGCGGAACCTCCTGGTGACGTCGGCCTGCGTCCAAGTTCGCGAGGGGCACTCGCCGCATCAGGGGGCGTGGTCAGCTGTCGGTGGCGGCGACCGGGACGTCGGACCCTGGTTCTCGCCGGCCACCTGGGTGACCGTGGATTCGTGACGACGTTGATCACCGGTTTCCCTGGCCTGATCGCCTCGGCGCTCGTCGAGCGGCTCGCGCCGCGGCGACCCGACGATCAGTTCGTGTGCCTGGTGGAACCTCGTGCCCGTCGCCTGGCCGACCGGCGACTCGAGGATCTGGAGACACGACACCCCGGTCTCCGTCGCCGTGTCGAGCTGACCGAGGGCGACATCACCGACCCGACACTCGGCGTCGGTGAGCAGCGCTACCGAGAGCTCTCGGCATCCGTTCGGGAGGTGTTCCATCTCGCCGCGGTCTACGACGTCCACGTCTCGCGTGAGGTGGCCACGCGGGTCAACGTCGAGGGCACGGGTCATGTCGCCCGATTCGCCGCGGCGTGTTCGGAGCTGCGGCGATTCCACCACATGAGTTCGTTCGGGGTGGCCGGGCACCACCGGGGCCGTTTCACCGAGGACGACCTCGACGTCGGGCAGCCGTTCCGCAACCACTACGTCGAGTCGAAGTTCCGGGCCGAGTCGCTCGTGCGGGACATGGCCGCCGGCGGGCTGGCGACCACCGTGTACCGGCCCGCGTACGTGGTCGGCGACTCCGACACCGGCGCAACGCAGAAGTACGACGGTCCGTACTTCCTCATCCGTTGGATCATGCGTCAACCCCGGTGGCTGTCGGTGGTCCCCACGATCGGCGATCCGAGCGGGACGTTCCCGAACGTGGTCCCCCGGGACTTCGTCGCCGATGCCGTGGCGTACCTCTCCGGGCTCGATGAGTCGCTGGGCCAGACCTATCAGCTCGTCGATCCCGACCCGCCAGACCTGCGCCGGTTGGTCCAGCTCATCGCTGCGGCCACCGATCACCGGGTGGTCACCGTCCGGGTGCCGTTCGGTCCCACGAAGTGGATGCTGTCCCGAGCCCTGGTCCAACGGATCGTGAAGATGCCCGCGGAGACCCTCGACTACTTCGACCACCCGACCCGGTTCACCGGCGAGCACACTCGACGTGATCTGGCCGGCAGCGGGATCGCGTGTCCGCCGCTGTCGACGTACCTACCCACCCTCGTCGACTTCGTCCGTCGGCATCCCGAGATCGACGCGAAACAGGAGCACCGGTGAGGCTGGCGTTGGCCGGCGACACGATGTTGGGTCGCCTGGTGGGGGAGCGTCTGGAGACCGATCCGAGCGCGGTGCTGTTCTCCGACGACCTGGCTGCCGTCATCGGTGGGGTCGATGCGTTCGTGCTCAACCTCGAGTGCGCGATCTCCGACCGTGGGGGACCGTGGCCCGATCCGGACAAGCGCTTCTTCTTCCGGGCCCCACCGGCGGCCGTCGAGGTGCTGACGGATCTCGGCGTCGACTGCGTGACGCTCGCGACGCGGCCGACGTCGTGCTGGTCGCACCGCACTGGGGGCTCAACATGGTGCCGCGCCGCTCCCGCACGTTCGCCGCGCAGCGATCGGGATGCGAGACGCCGGAGCAACGCTCGTTGCCGGCCACTCCGCCCACGTGTTCCACGGCGTCGGCGATCGCGTGCTGTACGACCTCGGCGACGTCATCGACGAGTTCCGAGAGGCATGCGCAGCGCTGGGTACCCGAACCACCGTGCAGGACGAGCGAGTCGTCGTCGAGTGGGACGTGTGAACGTCGTCGGGACGGGGCCCGTCAGATTCCCGTCGGATAGGTCTCGGGGGGTTCCAACGGTTCCCACGCCGCGGTGTCGTCGAGTGGCTGCAGCGCGGAGGTGCGGTCGAGATGTACGACCGCGTCGAACTGCTGGTCGAGCCGGGCCGGGAAGTAATGGCTCGCCCGCTCGGTGTCGGGGCGGTAGACCACTCCGATCGCCCGTTCGAGCCGAGGCTGCGAGACGACGGCGGACACCGCCGGGTCGGACATCGACAACCAGAACCGGGGCGGTGCCAACCCATCGTCGACCACCTCGTGCAGCAGGTGCTCGTAGCTCTCGGGCAGCGCAGGGCGGACCGTGCGCCGCCGAGCGGGCCGGCCCCAATCGGTGGCTGCGGTGACCTCGCCGTCGTAGGTGGTCAGACCGATCAACGCGACGGCATCTCCGCCGTAGCGTTGGCGCGCCAGTTGGCCCACGTTCAGTTCGCCACGCGTGCTCATCCCGGTGGCGCGGGCATCGCCGATGTGCGAGTTGTGTTCCCAGACCACGACCCGGGTGTGGGAGGCGGTGTGGCCCGTCGCGGTGGGGCCCGGGCGCCGATCGAAGTGATCGAGCAGCGCATCCAGCGTGGCGGCCATGTGGCGATCGCGCAGGTTCCACGACGAGACCTCGGCGCGGTACATCTGCTGGTAGTACTCCTCGGCGTCGCGCACCACGACCGCGTTCTGCTCCGCGCAGAACAGCTCGTCCTCGGCCAGCCAGCCGTCGCGGCTCGCGTACTCGGCGGCCCGCCGCCGCAGCGAGACCAGCTGGGCGATCACCTCGGACTCGCACGGGGCGGCCTGCTGCCTGGCGAGCGCGAATCCGTACGCCTGGCCTTCGGCATCGACGTGGTCGAAGCAGGAGTAGCGCTCTCGCGCCCGCTGGGCCTCGTCGGGGTCGACGCCGTCGAGATACGACACGACAGCGTCCATCGACGCCCGGAGGCTGTAGAGATCGAGGCCGTGGAAGCGCACCATGCGCATCGGGTTCGTCATCTTTTCGTTGTGGTCGCGCATCCAGTCGACGAAGCGGACGACCTCGGTGTTGCGCCACATCCACGTCGGGAAACGCCGGAAGTCGGTCAGCGCCTCCTCCGCCGAGTGATCGTCCGACAATCCCAGCACGTAGCGGTTGACCCGGTAGGCGTCGGGCCAGTCCGCCTCAACGGCCACGACGGTGAAGCCGTGATCCTCGACGAGGCGCCGGGTGATGCGGGCACGTTCGGCGTAGAACTCCGACGTGCCGTGCGTTGCCTCCCCGATCAGCACGACGCGGCGATCGGCGATCTGCTCGAGCAGTTCGTCGTAGTCGTCGTCGCGTCCTTCGATCGGGCGGGCCGCACGGCCGAGTTCGGCCAGAGCGTCTCGACCGGCCGTCCGGCGGACGCCGGGAACGGTGCTCATCAGGCGCTTCCGACAGCTGCGCTCCGGCAGTGCTCGACGAACCAGGCGGACGCGAGTTCGGCGACCGATTCGAGCGTGCCGGGCTCTTCGAACAGATGGGTGGCACCGGGAACGATGCTCAGCCGGTTCTCACACTGCAGACGTCGTTGCGCCTCCCGGTTGAGCTCGATCACCACGGTGTCGTCCCCACCGACGATCAGCAGCGTCGGTGCCGTGACATGGGTGAGGCGGTCACCCGCGAGGTCGGGTCGTCCGCCACGGCTGACGACGGCGGCGAACTCCCGCGACGGGTCGCTGGCCGCGACCAGTGCCGCGGCCGCACCGGTGCTCGCACCGAAAAGGGCGACGGGCAGTCCGGCAACCGCGGGCTGATCGCGGATCCAGTCGGCCGCCCGTGCGAGTCGCGATGCGAGCAGAGCGATGTCGAAGACGTTGCGGCGGTCTTGCGCCTCGGCGTCGGTCAGCAGGTCGAAGGTCAGCGTGGCCAGACCGGCGTCGTCGAGTTGATCGGCCACGAACTGGTTGCGCGGACTGTGGCGGCTGCTGCCGCTGCCGTGGGCGAACACCACGACACCGACGGCTTCCGGCGGAGCGGTGAGATGACCGGGCAGGGTCAGCTCGCCGGCATCGACCCGCACCTCCTCATCGGTCGGTGACGACGCCGGAGTCGGCTGCTGGCGGTGCTGCGCTCGTCGGAGCAAGTCGACGACGGTCTGGTCGTCGACCTGTGTGAAGTCGTCGTACCACTGGCCGACCGACCGCAGCCACGCCGGGGTCTGGACACAGACGATGTCGTCGGCGTCGGCGGAGAGCGCGTCCACCGAGTCGGGGGCGGCGACGGGCACGGCCAACACCACGCGGTCGGCGCCGTGCGCCCGGGCGACCTGGCAGGCGGCCCGTGCCGTCGAACCGGTGGCGATGCCGTCGTCGACGATCACGGCGGTGCGGCCGGTGAGATCGACCCGGGGCGCGGCACTGCGGAACCGTTCTGCCCGGCGCCGCAACTCGTCGCGCTCGCGTTGCTCGACCCGGTCGAAGTCCGCCGGCGAGACACCGGTGAGTCGGACGATCTCGTCGTTGACGACGCGGACGTCGTCCTCGCCGATGGCGCCCATTGCCAGCTCGGGCTGTCCCGGCACGCCGACCTTGCGGACGACGATGACGTCGAGCGGTGCGCCCAGCGCCTCGGCGATCTCGAACGCGATCGGCACGCCACCTCGGGGCAGACCGAGCACGACGACATCCTGTCCGCGCAGCGGCTCGAGTCGTGACGCGAGTTCTCGACCTGCCTCGGTCCGGTTTCGAAAGGTCCTGGCCACGTGCGCCTCCTTCGATCGGTCACGATCACAGCGATGTCGCAGTGAGAGGAGTGTCCCGTTCCCGGCGGCCGCAAACCAGGGGCCTCGGTCATGTCGGCGCCGCTGGTGGGAGTGGCGCGATGGCGGACCTTCGGCCCTGGTGTCGCGGCCCGTCCAGGTGCCGCGATGATGGTGGAGGCGACGTCGTCGTCCATGGGAGGTGGAGATGAGGAACGAAGCGAGCGGACCGACGTTCGGAGGCGTTGCTGCCGACGCGAACCTGCTGCAGCCGCTAGGGCGGCTGCTCGAGCAGGATCGCGATCGGGTGATCGCGTTGGTCCGCGACGGGGACCACTTCGTCGACTGGACCGTTGCCCAGACAGCCGACCGGATCCGGTCGGTCGCCAAGGGGCTGGTGGCCTGCGGCGTCGAGCCGGGGGAGCGGGTGGCGCTGATGTGCCACACGCGGTTCGACTGGGTCGTCGTCGACATGGCGATCATGTCCGCCGGCGCCGTGACCGTTCCCGTCTACGACACGTCCTCGGCCGAGCAGCTCTCCTGGATCCTCGAGGACAGCGGCGCCGTCGTCGCGGTCGTGGAGAACGGCGAGATGCGCGCGATGTACGACGCCCTCGACCAGGAGGCGCTCCGCTGTCGGCAGGTCTTCACCATCGACGACGGCGAGGCGCGGGGCCTCGACGCCCTCGCGGCGCTCGGCGCCGACGTCGACGACGGCGAGATCGACCGGCGAAGTGCGGCACTCGTCCCGGACGACATCGCGACGGTCATCTACACCTCGGGTACCACGGGCCGGCCGAAGGGATGCGTGCTCACCCACGGCAACCTGTGCGCCAACGTCGCCCAGACCGTCGACGCGATCGGCGACGAGATCCGTCCGGACGACGTCGGTCTGCTCTTCCTGCCCCTGGCCCACTCGCTCACCAAGGGCAACCTGCTGTTCAGCCTCGAGATGGGAATCCGAACCGGCTTCGCCACCGACATCGCCCATCTCGGCGAGGAGCTGGGGATGGTGCACGCAACCGTGATCGCGGGCGTGCCACGGGTCTTCGAGAAGGTCTTCAACTCCGCACAGCACACCGCGCACGCCACGCGCAAGGGGCCGATCTTCGACCGGGCCGCCTCGGTGGCGGTGCGGTGGTCGAAGGAGCACCACCGAGGCGAGGTCGGGCGGCGCACCGCGCTCGAACATGCGCTGTTCGAGCGCCTCGTCTATCGCAAGCTCCGCCATGCCCTCGGCGGGGCGATGCGCCTCGCGTTCAGCGGCGGCAGCCCGCTCGGTGACCGCCTCACCCACTTCTTCGACGGGATCGGCGTGCGCATCTTCGAGGGCTACGGGCTCACCGAGACCAGCCCGACGCTCACCATCAACCGTCCAGGGGCCTGGCGTCCCGGATCGGTCGGTCGCCCGCTCGCCGGCACCACCATCCGCATCGCCGACGACGGCGAGATCCTGGCGAAGGGCCCACAGGTGTTCGTCGGCTACTGGAACAACCCGGAGGCCACCGCCGAGGTGATCGACGGCGACGGCTGGTTCCACACCGGTGACATCGGTGAACTCGACGACGACGGATTCCTCCGCATCACGGGTCGCAAGAAGGAGCTGATCGTCACCGCCGCCGGCAAGAACGTGGCGCCGGCCCCGCTCGAGGACCGGTTGCGGGCGCACCCGCTGGTGAGCCAGGCGGTCGTGGTGGGTGACGACCGCCCGTTCATCGCTGCGCTGATCACCATCGACGAAGAAGCGTTCGCCGACTGGGCGTCGGAGACGGGTCTCACGGTACGCAACGTCGCCGACGCGATCGAGTCCACCGAACTCCGAGCGGCGGTACGTGCTGCCGTCGACGAGGCGAACCTGTCGGTGTCGCGAGCGGAGTCGATACGCGAGTTCGCCATCCTTCCTCACGACTTCTCCATCGACGCCGAGGAACTCACCCCGACGCTGAAGGTACGTCGATCGGTCGTCCATCGTCACTGCCGCGCCGCCATCGATTCGATCTACGGCGGCTGAACTACTGTCGGATCCGCGATGGAACCGATGATGGATCCGCTCGCCCGCGACGGCGAGGTGGTCACCCTCGCCGACGGTGGCCGAGTGCTCGTTCGCCACCTCGTGGCCTCCGATCGCGACGAGCTCGCCGAGCGGTATCTCCAGCTGTCACCCGAGGCACGTCGGATGCGGTTCTTCAACGCTCCCGAGCACCTCTCCACCCGACTGCTCGACTATCTCGTCGATGTCGATGGGGTCGACCGCTGCGCCCTCGTGGCGCGAGCACTCGACGACGGCGACACGACACGAGGCGGCACGACAGGGGTCGGAATCGCCCGGTACGTACGCAGCCGCGACGACCCGAGCTGTGCCGAAGCGGCCGTCACGGTGCTCGACGCCTACCAGAGCCGAGGGATCGGCTCGGCGCTCATGCACCGGCTCGCCGAGCAGGCCCGCCGCAACGGCATCTCCACCTTCACTGCGAGCGTGATGTGGGAGAACCGGGAGCTGCTCGACGGGCTCCGTGCCCTCGGTGCGGACATCCGGCCGAGCGAGCCGGGTGTGGCCTCGGTGCGCATTGCCGTGCCGCCGGCGGAGGCCGATCTCCCGGAGACCGAGCTGCATCGCGTCCTGCGCGTCTTCGCCGAGCGGGTCGGTGAGGCGATCGGCCTGCACTTCTCGCGCTGATCACGCATGTCCGGCGGCGGGCCGGGGTAGTTCCGTCGTGACCGACGATGCCGCCCTCACCGAGGGCACGACGAGGAGGACACGGTGATGGCCAGCGCAGCGACGACACTGCTCGGACCCGACCGCACGTCTCGCCGAGCGGGAGAACTCGCCCGTCCGTTGCGTACACCCGCCGACCTCGATCCACTCCTCGAGCGGATCGGCGATGCCCGGTTGGTGCTGATCGGCGAGGCGTCCCACGGCACCTCGGAGTACTACCGCTGGCGTGCCGCCCTGAGCCGGCGCCTCATCGCCGAGCGGGGCTTCTCGTTCGTCGCCGTGGAGGGCGACTGGCCCGACTGCTACCGGGTCAACTGCTGGGCCCGCGACCGCAACGGCGAGCAGTCGGCCCACGACGTGTTGCGGACCTTCGACCGGTGGCCGACGTGGATGTGGGCCAACGAGGAGGTCGCGGAGTTCCTGACATGGCTGCGCGGCCACAACCGTGCCACCGGTGACGACGTCGGGTTCTACGGCCTGGACGTGTACTCGCTGTGGGAGTCGATGGAACGCATCGTCGGCTGGGTTCGTGACCACGCCCCGGAGGCGCTCGACAACACCGTTGCCGCGGTGCGCTGCTTCGAACCCTTCGGTGGTGACCCGCAGGAGTACGCCAGATCGCTTCGGATGCTTCCCGACGGGTGCCAGGACGAGGTCGTCGCCCTGCTGGGTGACCTGCGCCGGCTGGTCCGGCGTCAGGGCGACAGCCAGGAGCGCGACTTCGACGCACTGCAGAACAGCGAGGTGGTGGCCGGGGCCGAACGGTACTACCGCACGATGGTGCACGCCGACGGCGAGTCGTGGAACGTCCGCGACGAACACATGGCCGACACGCTCGATCGGCTCCTGGAGCACGCCGGTCGCGGCCCCGACCGGTCGAAGGCGATCGTGTGGGCCCACAACACCCACGTGGGAGACGCCCGCGCCACCGACATGGCCGCCGGCGGCCTCACCAACATCGGCCGGATCGCCCGGGATCGCCACGGACCCGACGACGTCGTCCTCATCGGCTTCGGGGGCTACAGCGGACACGTGATCGCCGGTCGGCACTGGGGCGCGCCATGGGAGCGGATGCGGGTCCCGTCGGCACCGACGACGAGCCACGAACACGTGCTCCACGAACTCGGCGCCGGCCAGGGACTGCTCGTGTTCCCCGACGACGACCGCGAGGGTTGGCCGCACCAACGTCGGGGCCATCGCGCCATCGGTGTGGTGTACGAACCCGCCCGCGACCCGTACGGAAACTGGGTGCCGACCGTGCTCGACGACCGCTACGACGCGTTCATGTGGTTCGACGACACCGACGCCGTGCATCCGTTGCGCGACGGTCGCCGCGCCGGCGGGACCTACGACACCGCACCGTGGGGTACGTGACGGCCCGGAGGGAGAGGACCCGATGAGACATCCACGCAGGACAGCCGGCCGGCCGGTGCTCGGTCAACTGGCGTCGGCGATCGGCACCGGTCTCGTGGCAGGTGTCGCCGGGACGGCGGCGATGACGGCGTCGAGCACCGCCGAGGCGAAGATCCGGCGACGGGGGTCGAGCAGCGCTCCCGCCGACGCCGCGAGCAAGGTGCTCGGCGTGTCGCCGATCGACGACCGTGGCGAACGCCGTTTCAACAACCTCGTGCACTGGGGCTACGGCACCGGCTGGGGTGGCGTGCGGGGCCTGATCACGGGGCTCGGTCTGGCCGGGCCGACCGCCGTGGTCGCCCACCTCGCCGCCGTCTGGGGCGCCGAACAGATCGTCCTGCCGGCGACCGGTGCCGCGGCGCCGGCGAGCGAGTGGGGGGCGAAGGAGATCGCCATCGACCTCGGACATCACGTGGTCTACGTCGTGGCGACCGGTGCCGCGTACGTCTGGCTGGCCGGCGGCGACTGACGGGTCGATGAGTTCGGCGATCGGCGACTACGCCTTCCTCTCCGACAGCCAGGGCTCGGCCCTGGTCGACCGGTCGGGCTCGATCGACTGGGCGTGCTTCCGGCGCTTCGACGCGCCGAGCACGTTCGCTCGCCTGCTCGACGACGACGGCGGCCACTGGCGCCTGGCGCCCGCCGTCGAGGCCGACGACGGTGTGCACCGCGATGCCGCCGGCACGGTGGTACAGCGCTCCTACGTCGAGGACACCCTGGTCGTGCGCACCGTGTTCCGCACGTCGACCGGATCGGTGTCGGTGACCGATGCGCTCGTCTTCCGACCCGAACAGCGCGGGCACGGAATCGGCGACGCCGCACCGCACTGCCTGGTCCGCCTCGTCCACGGGCTGCACGGCGAGGTGGAGATGGCCCTCGAGTTGGCGCCTCGACCCGAGTACGGCGCCGTCACCCCGATGTGGCAACGGTGCTCGGGCGGTGCGCACGCCCGCGGTGGTTCGGAGGGCTACGTGTTCTCGTCGCCGGTCGAGATCGACCTCGACGGCGGCACGGCTTCGGCCCGGTTCAGCGTCGCCGCCGGTCAGCGTCTCGGTTTCGCGTTGCAGGCCGTCGACCCCTTCGTCGACTGGCCGGGCACGTGGCCGACCGGACGCATCCGAGCCTGGCTGCACGGGACGATCCGTGGCTGGCAGTCGTGGAGCTCGACGCACCAGGCCTACGAGGGTCCCTACGCCGAACTCGTGCACCACAGTGGCCGTGTCCTGCACGGGCTGACGTACCACCCCACCGGCTCGATCGTGGCCGCGGCGACGACGTCGTTGCCCGAGCAGCCCGGCGGGACCATGAACTGGGACTACCGATACGCCTGGGTCCGCGACGCCAGCCTGACGTTGAACGCGTTGTGGGTGGCCGGGTGCCCGGACGAGGTCGAACGCTTCTTCGACTTCTTCGTCAGTGCCGCCGGCGGGCAGGTCGGCTCGGCGCCGCTGCAGATCGTCTACGGGATCGCCGGTGAGCGCCAGCTTCCCGAGTCGACCCTCGACCACCTGGACGGGTACCGCGACAGCCGCCCGGTCCGTGTCGGTAACGAGGCGTGGCGTCAGGAGCAGCTCGACGTCTACGGGGAGATGCTCGACGCCGCGCACCTCTTCGCCGACGACATCGGCGCCTTCGACCAGGCCCAGGCCCGATTCCTGGCCGGGTTGTGCGACCTCGCTGCCGAGCGCTGGCGCCAGACCGACCACGGGCTGTGGGAGGACCGCGGTGAGCCCCGCGATCACGTCTACTCCAAGCTGATGTGCTGGGTCGCGTTGGATCGGGGGATCGACCTCGCGGGCCACCTCGGAGTCGACGACGAGACGGAGCGTCGTTGGGTCGCCGAGCGGGCGGCCATCCGCTCGGAGATTCTCGAGCGCGGCTGGAGCGATCAGGAGGGGGCGTTCGTGCAGGCATTCGACGGGGCCACGCTCGACGCATCGGCGCTGATGCTGCCGATCGTCGGGTTCCTCCCCGGCGACGACCCCCGCGTGCTCGCCACGATCGACGCGATCGACGAGCGACTGACCGACGACGACGGGCTGGTCTTCCGCAACGGCGACGACGGCACCGCCGGCGAGGGAACCTTCCTGCTGGCGACGTTCTGGATGGCGCACGCCGAGGCACTCGCCGGTCGCACGGCCGCTGCCCGAGATCGGTTCGAGCTCGCGGCACGGCACGTCAACGACGTGGGTCTCCTCGCCGAGGAGGTCGACCCGGCGACGGGCGAACTGCTCGGCAACTTCCCGCAGGCGTTCAGCCACGTGGGGCTGATCAACGCGGCCCGCGCGATCGGTCGTGCCTGAGATCAGCGTCGCCCGAACGGGGTGGCGTCGAGCGATCGGGGCGGCAGCGACGCCAACAGGTCAGCGTCCATGTCGAGCGTCCAGCGATTCTCGTCGTCGACCGTGTCGTGGCACGTCCGGGTCCGGCGGGTTCGGGTGCCGGAGTCCTGACGAGCCTCGGCGGGCCCGGGGCTGCGCCGAGCGCCGGCGGCGTCCACGAGCCGTATCACCTTGCGCACGAACGGCTGCGCGTCGTGCAGGTGCACGGAGCCACCCTGCGTCAACCGGTGCGATGCCAATTCGTCGAGGAACCCCACGCCCGCGCTGTCGATGAACCGGAGGCGGCCGAGGTCGACCACGACGTCGCCGGCATAGGCGACGAAGTCGACGAGCGGGTCGCGCAGGAGCGACGACGTGTAGGCGCAGAGCTCGCCTTCCAGCGCGACGTAGCCGGTGTGCGCCTGGTGCTCGCCCGGACCGGCGCAGCAGCCGACCCACGCCGACAACAGTGTCGTCTGGCCGTCAGGGCTCGACGACCCGACCGAGTAGAGCAACCGCGGCTCTCCCTGCGGGAGGAAGATCGTGGGGCACATCGG
>JAWLFC010000157.1:0-5492 GCA_041685755.1 Ilumatobacteraceae bacterium | reverse complement strand
GTGCCGCCCCACCGCGACGCAGCCGAACTCATGGCGACCCCACGGGTCGTACGCCACCCGCCGGCGTGATCGAGAGGCCAGGATCGTTGCGGATCGCTGCCTGCAGGCTCGGCGCTGCTTGGAGCACGATGATCTCCGACGGCATCTCGATCTCGGCTTCGTCGAGGCGGCGCTTGACGTGCTTGATGGCGGCGTCACGTGTCAGCAGGCCGTCGTAGCGCAGCGGGCTCGACCAGAAACGGGCCCGGATGTTCACCGTGGAGGTGCCGAACTCGTCGACCAGTGCTGACGGTGCCGGGTCGGGCGCCACACCTTCGACCTCGGCGAGGGCGTCGGTGATCACGCGGGTCGCTTCGTCGGTGTCGCTCTCGAAGGCGACCCCCACCACGAAGTCCTGACGGCGCAGCTGGTTGTGGGTGTAGACCACGATCACGTTCTTGTAGACGTCGCGATTGGGGACCACCACGAGCTCGCCGTCGAACGTGGTCATGCGGGTCTCGCGGATGTTGATCTCCTCGACCGTGCCCACCTGGTCCATCACCTGGATCTGGTCACCCGACCGGAACGGTTGGCGGAACAACAGCAGAATGCCCGAGAGGGTGTTCTCCAAGATGTCCTGGAAGGCGAAGCCGATGGCGAGGGAGAAGACGCCCAGGCCGGCGAGCAGGTCGACCGGTTGGACCGACGGGAAGGTCACGGCGACGGCGACGAGCACCACGGCGACGAGGAAGAGCCAGCCGGTGACCTTGCTGATCACCGACGAGAAGCTCGGCGTCCGCCGGCGCCGCAGATGCCGTCGCAGCACCCAACGCAGGACGCGCGACAGGACCCACCCGGCGGCGATGATCAACAGCGCCGTCCACAGCCGAGGCGCTGCGTCGAGCGTCGACTGCCAGAGCGACTGGGCGCTCTCGGCGATCTCCTCCTCGGCGTCGGGCCCGGGTGGAACCGCCGGGGGCATCACGACCAGCCGCTGACGGAGCCCATCAGTCGTTCACCGAGGCGCTGCACCGGACCCCGCTCTTTCCAGTCCCCGAGGTCGAGATCCGTGCTCGCGCGCAGGTCGTCGTCGAAGTGGTCGTCGAACGTGCGCACGACGTGGCGGTCGAAGACGATGACGTTGGTCTCTTCGTCGAGGCGGGTCGAACGCTGGTTGAAGTTCGTGGAGCCGATCGTGGCGACCGTGCGGTCGACGGTGACGATCTTGGCGTGCATCATCGAGGTGTCGTAGGTGCGCAGGTCGACACCGACATCGAGCAGCTCGGCGTAGCAGGCCTCTCCGGCGATCTGCACGAACCGCTTGTCGGCCTGGGCGCCCGGCACCAGGATCTGGATCTCCACGCCCCGCAGCGACGCCTGCCGCAACGCCTCCATCAGCGACTCGTCGGGGTTGAAGTAGGCGGAGGCGATGCGGACCCGTTCGGAGGCGCCGGAGATCAACGCCAGCATCATCCGCCACAGCTCGCTGGCGCCGGCCTCCGCCGAACCCCGCACCACCATCAACTGCGATGGCCCGCTGGTCTCTCCCGCCCAGGGGTGCTCGGCCATCGGATCGAACTCGTCGTCGACCTCGTCGGCCCAGTTGTCGATGAAGCCGGCCTGGAGCCCGGCGACTGCCGGGCCCTGCACACTCAGGTGGGTGTCGCGCCACTCGTCGGTGTTGCGGGCATCGCCGTCCCACTCGTCGGCGATGCCGACACCCCCGGTGAACGCCACCCACGAGTCGCAGATCAGGATCTTGCGGTGGGTGCGGTGGTTCGCCGTCCCGATCTCCGGTACGGCGCCGTCGACGATCGGGCGGAACCACCGGACATCGCACCCGGCATGCTCCATCGTGTCGATGAGCTCCTGGTCGAGCTCCCGGGCGCCGACCGCATCGAGCAGCACGCGGACGCGGCAGCCACGCCGGGCGGCATCGGAGAGGGCGGTGGCGAAGCGTCGAGCGATCGCTCCGCGCCAGTAGACGAACGTCACGATGTCGACGCTCTGGCGGGCCTCCTCGATCGCCGTGAGCATGGCGGGGAAGATCTCGACACCGTTGCGCAGCACCTCGACGCGGTTGCCCTCGGTCGGCGGGGTACCGAGCAGTGCATGCAGCCGGCGCGTCCATTCAGCCCGAGAGGTCGTCATGTCGATCGCTGTACCCGCGGGTGCCCCCCGGCAAACCAGCGCGGACGGGCCGGTTTCCCCTGTCGGAGTGATGGGTACGACTCGTGCATGACCACGCTCACCTCCGAAATCCCGCACTTCGTCGAGAAGCTGACCGACGCCGCCCCCGCCGGTTTCACACACCTCCGCGACAGCACCGAGCCGGTCGTCGAGCGCTTCAACGAAGCGCTGGGCCGGTCCTCGAAGCGGTCCCGCCCGTCGTGGCCCTACCTCGCGCTCGGCGTCGTCGGCGTCCTCGGTGTCGTGGCCGCGATCGTGATCGTGACCCGCCGCCGGAGTGACAGCGACGACTCGGTCGCCGAGGACCGTTCGGTCCGTTTGGCGTCCTGAGGTCCGGGTAGTCCATCGGCATGGACGCAAAGCAGACACAGAAGGACTCCGAGAAGGACACCTCCGATCGGGCCGCCGATCTCGTCGGTTCGCTCGCCGAACGGGCGGGTCGGACCGCGTCCGACATCGCTGACGACGTCGGACGCCGGGTGCGGCCGGTGGTGTCGACCATCGGCAACGCCTGGTCGACGACGATCGGGCAGACCCGCTCGGCCGCTGGCCGCGCCGGCGACGCCGTGGCCCATTCATCACGTGAAGCGGCCGGCCAGGCCGACGCCCAGACGCGTCGATCGACCGACGCCGCCCGTCGCGCGGGTACCGCGCTGCTCGACGACGCCGTCCGCGCCGTCGACGCCGAGCCCGGCGGTCCGCCGGCGGCACTCGAACTGCGCACGAAAGCGGAGTTGTACGAGATGGCCCAGGAGCGCGACATCCCGGGCCGGAGCCAGATGAGCAAGGCCGAGCTGGTCGCGGCGCTGCGCATCTCGTCATGAGCCACCCCGACCTACGCGAGTTCGTCGACGCTCCCGGGCCGTACCTGACGATCGCCGTTCCGACACCGAGCCAGCACGGCGATGCCGAGCACCGCTTCGCGATCCGGTGGAAGAACGCGATCTCCGAGATCGCCGATGGCGCCGACGACGGGTGGCCGCCCGAGGAACTCGCGATGCTCGAGGCGCTGGGTGAGCAACTTCCTCACGGTGCCGGCGAGTCCGTCGTCGTGCTGCACCGACGTGGTGGGCCGACGCTGATCGAGTTCCTCGACGAACCCGTGCGTGAGACGATGGTCAGCGACGGGCCGCTCCCGCGCCTGGCCACGCTGATCGAGGCGCGTCAGCGGGCGGTACCCCACGTCGTCGTCGAGACGGATCGGGCAGGCGCCGACCTGACCGCGTTCGACGGCGGGTCGGTGCTGGCCACCGATGTCGTCGAGGGTGACCGGCTCCACATCCACCGCGGTCATCCGGGCGGATGGTCGCAGCGTCGGTTCCAGCAACGCGCCGAGAACACCTGGGAGGACAACGCCCGCCTCGTCGCCGACGCCGCTGCCGACCTCGCTCGGCGCGTCGACGCCGAACTGATCGTCGTCGTCGGTGAGGTGCGGGCTCGTTCGTTGCTCGTCGAGGAACTCGACGGAGCTCACGACGTCCCCGACGTCGTCGGCCTCGAGTCCGGCTCGCCCGACGCCATCGCCGACGACGTCGTCCGTCTGCTCGCCGATCGCGTGGCCCGCCGGATCACGGAGCTGGTCGAGCAGGTTCGTACGGCGCTCCCTGAGGGCAGGGCCACGACCGACACCGACGCGACGCTGTCGGCGCTCGCCGACGGCCGCGTCGAGACCCTGCTGGTCCACGACGACGTCGACGACGAGGCCGAGCTGACCGAGCGCGAGATCGCCGGGGTGCCCGCAGGCGCTCGAGCGGTCGACGTGGCGGTCACGATCGCGTTGCGCACCGACGCCGACGTGGTGGTGGTGCCGAGACTGTCGGTCATGGACGACCCGATCGCCGCGACGCTGCGCTGGTGAACTCGTCCGGCGATCGCGCCGGCGCCGATCTCGTGGTCGGCCAGGGGCTACTCGCTCAGTCGTCGGCTGTCGGGGTCCGCCACAGGATCCACCGGCCGTCCGACCAGACCTCCTCGAAGCCGGCGATGCGGGCCTCACCGAGGTCGAGTTCGGGCTGCCAGTAGGTCGAGTTGCGACGCTGGGCGAAGTAGTCGGCGTTCTGCGCGATGCGCTCGAGGTTCCTGGTCTGGAACGATCGCCGGTCGGTCAGCAGTGTCATCGTGCGGGCGCGGAAGTAGGCGATGACGGCGTCGGGCGGGGTGAACGACGAGACGGCCTCGAAGATCGGTGCGACCACCGGATTCGACGGGCCCGACTGCACTCGCCCGGCAGCGTCGAAGTCGCGGGCGTCGCCGACCTTGCCGGGCAGCACGATCAGGTGGGCGATCACGACGGCGAGCAGGGGCAGGACCGCGACGGCTCGGCCGATCGTCGCCCGGTTGCGCACGGCCACGGCGGCGACGGCGACGAGGGCCACCGTGGCGAAGTACAGGACCCACGGGGTGATCTGGAACCAGTAGCGGTCGACCCTGCGCAGGTGCGTGCTGATCGCCAGCGTGCTGGCGAGTGCCAGCACGAGCAGCGGTCCGTCGAGCGTCGGTCGTCGCCGCACCCCGATGACCGCCCCGGCGGCGGCGAGGCCGAGGATGGCGATGCCGACGAGGGGGTGCTCGCCGAGCCCGAGTTGGTCGGTGAGGATCGCGGGGTACTCGCCGAGTCGGTCGTCGATGAACTCGGTCGAGTTGCCGTTGTCGGGCAGCAGCGCGGTCGGCAGCAGGAGCTGGAATGCGATTGCCGAGCCGGCGAAGGCGAGCAGTGGCGTCGCCAGCTCGCGCCACGCCGATCGGATGCGCTGCGCGACAGCGGAGAACGAGGGCCGACCCGGCCCGGCGGTCGCGACGTCGTAGAGCTGCATCACGACGATGACCCCGAGCAGCACGATGCCTTCGCGTCGGACGTTGAATGCCAGCGTCACCAGCACGCCGAGCGTGATCAGCTGGCCCCGGCTCGCCGTCAACAGCGTCGCGCCGGCGCGGACCCGGTCGTACCACCACACGAAGAGTGCGACGGCAGCGACGTGGGAGAACTCGGTCAGCAGCTGATCGGTGTGCTGGAGATACAGCGGTGCCGTGCCGATCACGGCGACGATCGCCAGCGCCGGCAGCACCCCGATCCGGCGGCGCACGATGCCGTGCAGCAGCACCAACCACACCATGAACACCGCGACCTGCACCAGCTTGAGCCGTTCGAAGTCGTACTCCCACAGGTGCACGAACGGCGACAGCAGCAGCGGCCACCCCCAGGGGTAGGCGATGGGGCTGAACGCCGAGTCGGAGTTGAGCACCGAGAAGCGGTTGTCGGCGACGACGGCGCCGATGTCACCGTCGAAGATGCTGCGCGCCTGGCGCAGGTACAACGCGAAGTC
>JAWLFC010000045.1:0-22408 GCA_041685755.1 Ilumatobacteraceae bacterium | reverse complement strand
CGGCTCTGTGACGTGTTGGCCATGTCGGCCAGCTCGCTGAGGCGCAGTGTGCGATCGGGCGTGTCGGCGAGCGCGACGAGGATCCCGTAGTGCACGGACAGCAGGCCGTTGGCCTTGAACGTCCGCTCGATCTCGGGCAGTGCGCGTCCGAAGACGACGAGGAACCCCTGCCACGCCTGCTGTTGTGTCTCGTCGAGCCATCGCGGTTCGGTCATCGGGTCGCTCCTCTTCGAGGGACCGTACTACTTGACGCGTCAACGAGTTGTGCTACCGTCCGCCACATACTTGACGGGTCAACAATCGAGGGAGTGCATCATGAGCGAGGAACGAGCGACACCGGGAATTTCGGTGGCCGAGGGTGGGCCGTACCTTGTCCGGGGCCAGATCCCGCTCACGACCAAGACGCCGATCATGTCCGAACACGGTGAGCCATTGACGTGGAGGACCGGCGACGCCGATCGATCGAGGGATCGATATGCGCTGTGTCGGTGCGGCAACTCGGAGAACAAGCCGTACTGCGACGGAACGCACGCGCGGACCGAGTGGGACGCGAGCGACAACGCGCCCGAAGGCACCTATTCCGAACGGGCGACGAGCTACGGCGGCGACGGCATCGAAGTGTTCGACGACCGCCCGATCTGTGTGCACGCCGGCTTCTGCGGGAATCAGGTCACCAACGTCTGGAAGATGGCGGCCAAGACCGGTGACTCTCGGATTCGTGCGCAGGCGATGGCCATGATCGAGCGCTGTCCCTCTGGAGCGCTCACCTACGAAGTCGACGGTGAGCAGATCGAGCCAGATCTCCCCGAGGAGATCGCGGTGATCCCCGACGGGCCGCTCTGGGTGAGTGGCGGCATCGAGATCGAGCGATCCGACGGAACGACGCTCGAGACGCGAAACCGCGTGACCCTGTGCCGGTGTGGGCAGTCGGGTTCCAAGCCCTTGTGCGACGGGTCGCACAAGGATGCGGGGTTCCGCGGATGAGCGACCCGGTCATCGCCGACAACAAACCGGCAACCGTCGACCTCCAAGCGGGCCAGGAGTACCTCTGGTGCGCCTGCGGTCGCTCATCGAACCAGCCGTTCTGCGACGGCTCGCACGCGGGAACCGGGATCACGCCCAAGGCGTTCAGCCCGGACGAGTCGGGTGGAGCCACGCTGTGCGTCTGCAAGCGGACCGGCAACGCTCCCTACTGCGACGGCAGCCACGCTCGGTTCAGCAACGATCAGGTCGGCACCGCGGAGCCGGTGTCGGTACAACTCAACGGTTCCGGTGCGCCGTCTGCGAAGGCCACCACCGAGGAACCCACCGTGGAGTTCATCCACCAGCTGGCGCGTGACGGGCTGTCGAAGATGGGTCACCACGGGCCGATGGCAGCGATGGGAGTGCCGCGTCACACCCTGCCGAACTGGGACGACCTTCAACTCATGGTGGCGCAGCTCGCGACCCAACCGCTCCTCGACGAGGTCAAGGTCCGCACCGAACTGGTCATCGGGCCCCAGGCAGAGAAACCGCTGCGGCTCGACATCCCGCTCTTCGTCTCCGACATGAGCTTCGGGGCCCTGTCCGAGGAAGCGAAGGTGGCGTTGGCGACCGGCGCCGAACTGGCCGGCACCGGTATCTGCTCGGGCGAAGGCGGAATGTTGCCCGAGGAGCAACAAGCCAACAGTCGGTACTTCTACGAGCTCGCGAGCGCCAAGTTCGGCTACCGAGAGGAACTGCTCCGATCGGTGCAGGCGTTCCATTTCAAAGGTGGGCAGGGCGCCAAGACAGGCACGGGTGGTCACCTGCCCGGATCGAAGAACGTGGGCAAGATCTCCGAGGTGCGGGGCATTCCGGCGGGGGAGGCGGCCATCTCTCCGGCGACCTTCACCGATCTGCACACGGCGGACGACTTCCGCTCGTTCGGTGACCGGGTCAGAGAGATCACCGGAGGAATTCCCGTCGGCTTCAAGCTGAGCGCCAACCACATCGAAGCCGACCTCGAGTTCGCGCTCGACGCGGGCGCCGACTACATCATCCTCGACGGCCGCGGCGGCGGCACGGGCGCGGCGCCCGAGATGTTCCGAGATCACATCAGCGTCCCCACCATTCCTGCGCTTGCTCGGGCTCGACGCTTCCTCGACGATCGCGGTGCGAGCGGCCGTGTCACGCTGATCATCACGGGCGGCCTGCGCACGCCGATCGATTTCGTGAAGGCGCTCGCGCTCGGTGCTGACGGTGTGGCCCTGTCGAACTCGGCCATCCAGGCGATCGGCTGCGTGGCGGCGCGCATGTGCAACTCCAACAACTGTCCTGCCGGGATCGCCACCCAGAAGCCCGAGTTGCGAGCTCGGCTCGATGTCGACGCATCAGCACGGCGGCTTGCGAGGTTCTTCGAGGCGTCCGTCGAGCTGATGTCCGTCATGGCGCGGGCGTGCGGGCACGACGACCTGTCGAAATTCTCTCCCAACGACCTGGCCACCTGGAATCACGACATGGCCCAGTGGAGCGGGGTCCGCTTCTCGGGTGCCGGCTGATTCTCACGACACCCGAGGCGACCGGCTCCACCCGCTCGAACCGATTCGCCGGATACGTCGATTTGGATCGCACATCGAGGGTGGGCTCGCTCCGCCCGACAACCCACCGCGTCATCACTCCCGTTTAGCCGGCGGAGGTGACTGAGTACGGCCCAACCGTGACGCGAGACAATCACGGTGCGATTCCTCGCTCGGGGTCAGACGGTGACGAGTCGAACCGATGCGCCGAGCGTTTGAAGCAGGTGTCTGAGGTCGTTCGGGTCGGACGTGACGAGGGCGACTGCGCTGCCTCTGGCCCGGGCGGCTGCGATCACCGCCACGGACGCGTCGATGAGGTCAGCGGTGCCGGCCTGTCCGCACAGCCGCCCCGTGGCCCGTGCGAGCGGTCCGTCGAGCGGGACCTCGTCGCAGTGTGCGAGTGCCCGCGCGAGGAGCGCTTGGCGGCTCCCGTCGCGCCACGCTTGCGCGATCACACCCGCTGGTACCGACACCTCAGCGGAGTCGTCGGCTGCATTACGTAGCATTGCCCAGACCGAGCGGTCGTTGCGATCCAGCGCGATCAGCGCACCGGCGTCGAGGACGAGTGTGGTCATCCGTCCACGAGTGCGCGTGCGGCCGCGAGCTCGTCACCGCTGAAGGCGCCGTGCTCGTGTTCCCAGGCAGCGACGACGTCACGAAGTCCGCGATTGGCGAGTTGGCGGCGCGCAGCGTCGGCGAGCCAAGCAGAGACGTTCTGCTCGTCAGCGTCTGCAGCCTCGCGGACGGCGATCGCAAGTTCTGATTCCAGCGACACGGTGAGTCGTTCCACCGTCATTGCGCCATCATACTTCGTCATACTGCGCAGTGAAACATGTCACCGCACGTATTCACCATCACCGACGAGGCAGTCGCGTGCTACTGCGGCCCCACTGCGGTAACGCATGTTCCCGATCGGTTGGCGTGGCTACGAGGCGTTGACGGATTGCCCATAGCGTTGGCGTGCCGCCTCACCCGAGGTGCCGACCATGGCGCCGATCGATGCCCAGGAGTGCCCGTTGTGACGAGCACGAACGACGGCATCGCCGAGTGCGCGTTCTGCGTCGGCGCGTGAAAGGAACGCCTCTCGGACGAGTCGAAGTTCGGTGGCATCGTGAGCTTCGTCGCTTGGCTCGTGCGCTTCGAATCGGGCGGCGAGTTCGTCGGCGTGATCGAGGATTTCTTGGGCGGTTCGGGGCATGGTGGTCACCTCAGGTACTTCGGTCGGGCGGACATGGCGTGCACGATGATCGGCCCGTCGCTGGTGTCGGCGACGCCGATCTCGAGCAGGTTCGTGGCCGGGTCGGCGCCGACGAACATCGTGAAGCCGTCATCGAGTTCCTCGACGAAGATCGGATGGTTGAAGGCGTGGATCATGTCGCTGTCCGGGATGTCGTGCTTGCGGGCGCTCGGAGCGGTCAGCGGCGCATCCACTCTACAAGTTAGCTTGCACCAGCGTTCATCACAAGTTGCCTTGCGCGCATGCTCTCGTGGAGCTGGGGGGAATCGAACCCCCGTCCATCAGCCGGTGAACGAACCTGCTACGACCATTCCCGATATCGACACTGACGCTGTGTCACCGACGGGTCGGCTGTCCGCTCGGGGCGGACCACGCGCCGTCTTTCCGACAAGTCAGCGGTCTTTCCCGCCGTCAGCAGTCTTTCCTGCCGTCATCCCTCACTTCTGTTGCCGGGCTGTGATGGAGTGGCCCCGTGCGGCATTGCTGCTCACGATGCTTCGCTCAGGTACCTGGAATCAGGCGGCCATTGCGAAATTGTCGTTATCAACGGCAATTGTGTTTGTTGCCCCGTTTAGCGAGTCTGAGCAACTCGGGTCGCAAACTCGAACAGCGTTACCGACGTCGAAACCAGTCAGCCCCGTGATCGATATGTGCAGCCCACGGAACCCGTGAACTGATGCCTCCAGGCTACCGGCAGCTGATGCCGATCCGAGATGTGTCGGTGATCAGGAACGTGACCGGATGTCGCTCGGCCCGAAGGTCGTGGCGCATGTCCGGCACCAGAAGCCCTGTTCGAACTCGTCGCCGCAGTCGGCGTGGACGAGCACGGCGGTGCGTTCGCCGTCGCCGAACCACCGGTCCCCCCAGCGGATCAGGGCCACGAGAGCGGGGGAGAGCTCGGTGCCCGCGACCGTGAGGACGTAGTCGTACCGGGGCGGATGATCCTGGTAGCGCTGCCGCTCCAAGATGCCCGCAGCGACCAACCGCTTGAGGCGGTCCGCCAGCACGGGGCGCGACACGCCGAGGTCGTCCTGGAGTGCGTCGAAACGTCGGATCCCGCGGAACACGTTGCGCACGATCAGCATCGACCACCGGTCGCCCACGACGGCGGCGACGGACTCGATCCCGGGTCCGTGCTCGGTCGGCTCGCTCGGCACCCGGGTGACCATAGCAGTGGGTTTGCACAGTGAGTTCGTGATCAACACTCACTCGCGCTACCGTTCGGCGATGCCTCATCCCGACGACGCCGAACTCCTCTCCACGCCACTGGGGGAGTTGATGTCCGCCGCCGCCCAGGTGCGCGATGCGCACACGGGAACACGGGTCACCTATTCGCCCAAGGTGTTCATCCCGCTGACGTTCCTCTGCAACGACACGTGTGGCTACTGCACCTTCGCCCAACCGCCAGGACGGGTCGCCGAGGCCTACCTGAGCCCTGACGAGGTGCGCCGCGTCGCGCGTGCCGGGGCCCGGGCCGGCTGTCACGAGGCGCTGTTCACCCTCGGCGAGCGCCCCGAGAACCGCTACGAGGTGGCCCGCACCTGGCTGGCCGAGCACGGGTACGCCACCACGGTCGACTACCTCGCCGCGATGTGCGAGATGGTGGTCGCCGAGACCGGTCTGCTCCCGCACGCCAACGCCGGAGCGCTGTCGGCCGACGAGCTGCGCCAACTCCGGCCGGTGTCGGTCAGTCAGGGGATGATGATCGAGTCGATCCGCCCCGATCTCGCGTGCCACCGCGGCGCGCCGGACAAGGATCCCGCCCGTCGCCTCGCCACGTTGGAAGCCGCAGGCGAACTCCGGATCCCGTTCACGACCGGCCTGCTCGTGGGGATCGGCGACGAACGCCAGGACCGCCTCGACGGGCTCCGGGCGATCGCCGCCAGCCACGAGCGCCACGGCCACGTGCAGGAGGTGATCATCCAGAACTTCCTGCCCAAGCTGCTCACCGGGATGCGCAACGCCCCCGCCTGCCCCCCCGACGAATACCTCTGGACGATCGCTGCGGCCCGGCTCGTGCTGCCGCCGTCGATCCACCTGCAGGCCCCACCGAACCTCTCCGACGACTTCGGGGTGCTGCTCGACGCCGGCATCGACGACTGGGGCGGTGTGTCGCCGGTGACCGCCGACCACGTCAACCCCGAGCGCCCGTGGCCCGACCTCGACCGACTCCGCGAGGTGACCGAGGCCCGCGGTTTCACGCTCGCACCACGCTTGACCGCCTATCCGGAGTTCCTCGACGACACGCTGGCCGGCCCCGAACGCTGGGTCGACTCGGCCCTGCGGTTCGCCGTGCTCGACCGCAGCGATGCCGAGGCGCTCGGCCGCGACGACCCCGGCAGCCAGTTCCCCGAGCAGGTGCAGGGCACCACCGAGACCGCCGACGGCGCCGACGTCGTGATCGTCGGCGACCGCTCCACCCAGTGGTACTCGGGCTGGAACGCGAACCCGCCGACCCTGTTGCCGGCCCCGGCGGCGCCGATCCGCGGTGCAGTCGCCGAGGTGCTCGCCGGGTTCGAGTCGGGCAGCGACCTCGGCATCGACGAGATGGTGACGCTGTTCGAGGCCCGTGGTCGTGAGGTCGCCGCCGTCGCCGAGGCCGCCGACCGCCTCCGCGCCGACACGGTCGGTGACGTCGTGACGTGGGTCCACAATCGGAACATCAACTACACGAACGTGTGCACGTTCAAGTGCAAGTTCTGCGGGTTCGCGAAGGGCAAGATCTCCCTCAACCTCCGCGGTACGCCCTACCTCCTCACCATCGAGGACATCCAGCAGCGCGTGCGTGAAGCATGGGAACTCGGCGCCACCGAGGTCACGTTGCAGGGTGGCATCCACCCGAGCTTCGACGGCGACTACTACGTCGACGTCTGCCACGCCGTGAAGGACGCCGTGCCCGAGATGCACGTGCACGCGTTCACGGCGCTCGAGGTCCACGAGGGAGCGAAGCGGCTCGGCGAGCCGCTCGAGAGCTACCTGCGTCGGTTGCAGGACGCGGGCCTGCGTTCGCTGCCCGGCACCGCAGCCGAGATCCTCGACGAGGAGCCGCGGTCGATCCTGTGCCCGGACAAGGTGACCACCGAGGAATGGCTCGAGGTGCACGAGACGGCGCACCGGGTCGGCCTGCGGTCGAACGTGACGATCATGGCCGGCTCGATCGAGCGGCCGATCCACTGGGCGCGCCACATCGAGCGCACGCGCGACGTGCAGCGGCGCACAGGCGGGTTCACCGAGTACATCCCGTTGCCGTTCGTGCACATGGCGTCACCGATCTACCTGCAGCGCAGGGCCCGTCGCGGTCTCACGTTCCGCGAGACGATCCTGCTGCACGCCGTCGGCCGCCTCGCCTATCGGGGTCTGATCGACAACGTGCAGGCGTCGTGGGTGAAGATCGGTGTGCCCGGCGTGCGGCAGTTGCTGCAGGCGGGCGTGAACGACCTCGGCGGCACGCTGATGGACGAGAACATCAGCCGGGCGGCCGGGGCGATCCACGGCCAGAAGATGACCGAGGACGCCTTCGGCTCGCTGGTCGCACCGCTCGGACGAACCCTGGCCCGGCGGAGCACCCTCTACGACGTCGCCGACCCGGTCGGCTGACCAGGCGCACGGCCTGATGACGGCCGGCACGACGCGATCGACGACGACGGCGATGCATGGGTACCGCGTGGCTCGGGTACGCGCTCGCGGCCGGTCCGTGCCGGCACCAGGAACCCAGCGGCGTCCCGCCCCGGGATGCCACCCATCGAGGAGTCGAACATGGCAACCACGCACCAGGTCACCGACAACATCGTCTACGACCTCGTCAGCATCCAGTACCACGCGCTGCAGGCCGTCGACTCGTACGACAAGTACCTCGGCGACGCCCACCGCGAAGAACACGACGGCATCACCAAGTTCATCGAGGAGTGTCGCCAGCAGGACCTCGAGCGGGCCCGGCGCTGTCACGAGCTCCTGGGCGATCTCACCACCTGAGCCGACGCCCGCGATGACAGCGGGCTGTCAGCGGGCGTCGCCGTACTTGTTGGCGCGGTTGATCTCGGTCTGGATCTCGCGCTCTGCGTCGCGCTCGGCCATGTGCTGGCGCTTGTCGCCCTTGGTCCGGCCCTTGGCGAGACCGAGTTCGATCTTCGCCCGGCCGCCCTTCCAGTACAGCCGAAGCGGCACGATCGTCAGGCTGCCCTGAGCGACGCGCTGGTCGAGTTTGTCGATCTCGGCGCGGTTCAGCAGCAGCTTGCGGGCGCGGTCGGGATCGTGGGCGCCGAAGCCGATCGCATTCGTGTACGGCGGGATGTGGGTGCCCTCCAGCCACATCTCCCCGCGCTGTACGCGGGCGTAGCCCTCGGAGATCTGCGCGTTGCCCTCGCGGAGGCTCTTGACCTCGCTGCCGGTCAGCACCATGCCCGCTTCGTACGTGTCGAGGATGTCGTAGTCGCGATGGGCGCGCTTGTACGACGCGATCAGCTGCGTGCCGTCGCCGCTCCCTTTCGCCTTCTTGGTCTTCTTGCCCTTCGCCATGAGAATCCTCGTCGTGAGGCATCAGACGCTACCGACGTCGCCGGGTCCGAGCAGCCGAGGTTCGGCTGGAGGCTCATCGGCGTTACCGTCAGCGCCGTGCAGATCGACAACGACGGACTGACCCTCCACGTCGCCGACGACGGCGACCCCGCCGCTCCACCGCTGCTGCTGCTGCACGGCATCACGTCGTTCGGCGGCACCTGGGACTGGCTCGTCGCCGACCTCGTCGAGCGCTACCGGGTGCTCCGCCTGGACTTCCGCGGCCACGGCGCGTCGGACCGGGCCCCCGGTTCGTATTCATCGGCGGGCTACCTGAGCGATGCGATCGCCGTGTGCGAACAACTCGCCGGCGAACCGTGCGTGGTGATCGGTCACTCCCTCGGCGGCATCACGGCCATGATCGCCATGCAGCAACGCCCCGAACTCTTCCGGGCGGCGGTCCTCGAGGACCCACCGATGGTCACCGCGGCCCGTGCTGCTGCCCCCGTCGGCGAGGGCCACGCGCTGCTCGACGGGTTCCGCGTCATGCGCCAATCGCTGCCGGGACTGCAGGCGTCGGGCATGACCCCCCAGGCCGTCGCTGGATTGCTCGGTGGCATGCCGACGTCGTCGGGCGAGACGATGGGGGCGACGCTCGAGCCCGACGGGCTGGTGGCGATGGCCGGATCGATCCTCGCCGTCGACCCCGCGGTGCTCGATCCTGTGCTCGACGGCGTGCTCGACTCGTTGCTCGATCCCGAACGCGGCGTCGTGCCACCGACGTTGATCGTCACCGCCGACCCCACCAAGCCCGACGCCATCTGCGACCCCGATGCCGCCCGCGACCTCGCCGACAGGTCGACGGCGACCGAGGTGGTCACCGTCGCCGGCGCCGGACACCTCATCCACGACGAGATCGCGTCGCGGGCCCAGTTCCGGGCATTGACGCTCGAGTTCCTCGGCCGGGTGGCCGGCAGGGAGCAATCGTGATCGAGATCTCGAAGCAGGCCTACGCCGAGATGGTCGCCGCCGCCCTCGACGCCTATCCGTACGAGGCGTGCGGCCTCGTCGCCGGGCCACCCGCTGCCGGCGGGGGAGCGGGCGACCGGGCGCCGACGTACTACCCCTGCCGGAACGTCGCCGAGTCGGCCCGGGTGTACACCATCGACCCGAGGGACCACCTGCGCGCCGAGGACGACGCCGATTCCCGCGGGTTCGAGATCAACGGCGTGGTCCACAGTCACACGCATTCCGAGCCGTATCCGAGCCCGACCGACGTCGCCGCCGCCCCCGACCCGTCGTGGCACTACGTGATCGTCAGCCTCAAGCGTGAGGCGCCCGAGGTGCGCAGCTACCGCATCGTCGACGGCGAGATCACCGAAGAACCCGTCGCCGTCGTCTGATTCCCCATCGGGAATCGGACGTGGTCTGCGAGCACGAGGTGGTGGTGCCGGGGAGTTGCGTCTACGATTCCTGACTTAACTCATCGGATTCGTCGGAATGTCTTCGGTGCAACCGGTGTTGGGAGAATCGTGACGAACACTCTGAACCCGAACTTCACGATGCCGGTCACGCAGCCCGGAATGGTCAACGACAGCGTGCTCGACATGATCGGCAACACGCCGATGGTCGACGTGTCCGTGCTCTCCCCGAACCCGAACGTGCGAATCCTCGGCAAGATGGAGATGCAGAACCCGTTCGGGTCGGTCAAGGACCGCATCGCCAAGTCGATGATCGAGACCGCCGAGAAGGAGGGTCGCCTCCTGCCCGGCCAGACCATCTTGGAGCCGTCGTCGGGCAACACGGGCATCGCGCTGGCCGCCATCGCCGGCATCAAGGGGTACCCGATCAAGATCATGATGCCCACGAGCGTCTCGATCGAACGTCGCCAGATGCTCGAGGTGTTCGGCGCCGAGGTGATCCTGACCCCCGGCGAGGAGGGCTCCAACGGCGCCGTCGCCCGCGCGATCGAACTGGCCGCCCAGCATCCCGAGTGGTACTTCCCGTACCAGTACGCCAACGACGCCAATCCCCGGGCCCACTACGAGGGCACCGGACCCGAGATCCTGCGCGACGTGCCCGAGATGACCCACTTCGTCGCCGGCCTCGGCACGAGCGGCACGTTGATGGGCGCCGGCCGCTACTTCAAGGAGCAGAATCCCGACATCCAGATCGTCGCCGTCGAGCCACCGCTCGGTGAGCGGGTCGAGGGCCTGCGCAACATCGGCGAGGGCTACATCCCGCCGGTGTTCGAGAACTGGAACGGTTTCGACATCCTCGATCGCAAGCGCGTGGTCCGTCCCCGCGAGTCGATCGAGTGGACCCGCCGACTCGTACGCGAGTGCGGCGTCTTCTCCGGGATCTCCGCCGGAGCGGCGCTCGCCGGTGCGGCCAAGGTCGCGGGCCAGATCGACGAGGGCACGATCGTCTTCATCGTCTGCGACGGCGGCTGGAAGTACCTGTCGACCGGTGCCTACACCGACGATCTCGACGAGGCCGAAGCCAAGGCCGAAGAGATCATCTACTTCTGAGCTGGTGAGCCGGGCGTCGTCCGGCGAGTGTCATCCGACGCGTGACGAGGTCGCCAGCGCGTCGATCGGCCGGTAGCGTGCGCGCCCTGCGACGGCCGTGGCCCCACACCACGCCGCCGCAGCCACCATCGGACCCGAGAGAAGGACCCCCCATGCGCTCCACCGTTCGCGTTGCTTCCGTCGCGCTCGCCGCCACCCTCTTCGTTGCCGCCTGCGGATCCGACGAGGCCGACACCGGCGTCGGCGACGGTGGCCCCTCCGGGACTGCCACCACGCCCGACACCACCACGCCCGACACCACCACGCCCGAGACCGTCGTCGACACCACGACGCCCGACACCACCGCGGACACCGCGGCGCCCACGTCGGCACCCGAGGAGCCGGGCCAGGACGTCGAGGCCGACGTCGCTGTGGCCGAGGCGGCCGTGATCACCGTTGGCGACCTGCCCGAGGGATGGACGGAGTCAGCCCGTGAGGGTGACGCCGCCCCCGCCCTCGACGGCCGCCTCGCCGAGTGCGTCGGCGTCGAGGGCGACCGGATCACCGCCGCCGACGCCACGGCCCGGAGTCCGCTGTTCGTCGCTCCGGACGGCACCCTGTCGCTGACCCAGGACATCGGCGTGCTCGCCACCGAACGCGACGCTCGCACGGTCGTCGCCTTCACCGCCGAACCCGCCGTCCCGACGTGCTTCGCCGAGGCCTACGGCGAACTGGGAGCCGACGTGCTCGCCGGCACGCTCGGCGACGGCGCCGAACTCGGCGCTCCGGTCGCGACCCGGCTCCAGGTCGGCTCCGCCGGCGACGCCACTCAGGCGGTCCGCGTCGTCGTGCCGGTGACGGGTGATCCGTCGGTCGACGAGGTCACGATCGACCACGTCGTCGTCCGCAGCGGCCGGGCGCTCACGAGCCTCACCTTCGAGAACCGTGCCGAGGCGACACCCGTCGAGACGATCGACGAGTTCACCGCCCTGGTCGCCGAGCGTCTCACGGTCTGATCCCGCTCGGGTCGCGTCCGATCAGTCCGAGGAACCGGAGGTAGGTGGGCGCATCGTCGGCGACGGTGACCGGATCGCCCATCAAACCCATGCCGCGGAGCATGTCCGCGTTCGCTGCGATGACCGCCATCGATGCGTCGGCGACGTCGTCGCTGCCGTGGACCTCGACGCCGGTCGCCTGGCCGAGATCCCAGGCGTGGCCCAACGGGTCCCAAACCGAGAACGCCAGGATGTCGTCGATGGTCGACTCTCCGAACCAGAAGTTGCCACGCCGGTCGAGCGCGCCCGGCGTGTCGAGCGCTTCGAGGAGCGAGTCGCGCGATCGGTTCCACAGCCCGACCGGGTCGTCGCCCGGGTCGGGGGTTCCGGGCAGCGCGTTCTCTCCCGTTCGGGCCATCGTCTCGATCGCGTTCATCACACCGGCGGCGTGAGCGACGACGTCGCGGGCACACCAGCCGTCACACGGCGAAGCGGCGCTCCAGGCGTCGGACGGCACCTGCTGGACGACGGCATCGAAGCGATAGAGCGCTTTGGTGTAGTTCAGTAGTTCCTGGCTCATCGAGACCTCCATCTCGTCGGGGAGTGGGCGAAGCGGGCGATGCCGGCGGCGGTCTCCCGAGTCACGTCGGGCAGCACCGGGGCATAGAGATCCATGGCGTGGGCGGTGCCCATCACGATGCGGCACTGCGCCTCCACGCCCGCTGCCAGCAGCAGGCGGTAGAACTCGAGGCCCTCGTCGCGCAGCGGATCGCACTCGTTGACGCTGATGAACGTGGGCGGGAAGCCGACCACGTCGTCGACCGTGGCGAACGACGGCCACGCCAGCGGATCTCCCGCGTCGAAGGCCTCGACGCCGTAGGCGGTGCGGCTCCGGTTGCTGTGCAGGCTGAGGTAGTAGCCGTTGAACTCGCTCGACGACGGGAACCGGTCCTGTGGCCAGTCGCCGGCGATGAACGGGCAGAGGGCATACAGCCCGGCGACGAGATCACGGCGACCGTCACGCCCCAGGCGCATCGCCGTCGCGATCGCCAGGTTCGCGCCACCGCTCTCGCCCGACAGCACGATCCGGTCGACGTCGACACCGAGTTCGCCGGCGACCGACACGACCCAATCGAGGCCGCTCACGCAGTCGTCCAGACCCGCCGGGAACGGGGCGACCTCGGCATCCGGCGTCGACCCGATCAGGCAGTTGCGGAAGTCGACCATCACCACGACCACACCCTCGGCGGCGATGATCCGGGCGAGCGCCGGGAACCGCCCGGCGAAGGCACTGCCGCTCTGCATGCCGCCGCCGTGGACGTAGTAGACGCACGGCAGCACCTCGTCGGTGTCGGGACGTGTCACGTTCACCCGCACGGTGTTGCCCTCGGGCGCCGAGGTGTACTCGTGCTCGGTGATCCGCAGCCCCGCGAACGTGGCGACGTCCTCGGTGTCGAGCATCCGGTGGAACTCCTCGGTCGCCTCGCGCAGGGCGACCGCCTTGGGGTGGTTGACCAATCGCAGCAACTCGTCACGGTCGGCCACGTCGGGGAGCTGGGTCGAGGGGACGGCGAGCAGGGCGTCGCGGACGCGCGGGTCGAGCCGCCCGTCCTCGGCGATCGCGGCCGCCACGTCCACCGTCAGCGGTCCTCGCCGCGCACGGCGATGTTGAAGATCGCGTCGGCCAGCGCCGGCCAGTAGAGCTTCGGGAGGTCGTGGCCCATGCGGCTGAACACGAGCAGGTCCGCGCCGGGGATGGTTGCCGCGGTGTGTTCGCCGCACGCGAGCGGGATCAACGGATCCTCGCGGCCGTGCACGACCAACGTCGGAACGTCGAGGCTGCGGAGCCGCTCGGTCCGATCGCCGGTGGCCACCATGGCCGCGGTCTGGAAGGCGCCCCCGAGCGGGTGACGGCTGCGCTCGTACGACTCGATCGCGACGGCGGTCACCTCGGCTTCGTCGAACAGCGAGCCATGCGTGATGCGCGAGGCGGCGACCGACTGCGCAATGGCCTGGACCTTGGTCTCGGGCGGTGGGGCGAACATCGTCTCCAGCGCCTCCGGCGTCGGTTGGAACACCTCGGGGTCGCCGGTCATCGAGAAGATGCTCGTGAGCGACAGCACGCGGTCGATGTGCTCGAGCGCGACCATCTGGGCGATCATCCCGCCGAACGACTGTCCGACGATGTGGGCCTGCTCGATTCCGAAATGGTCGAGGATGCCGACGGCGTCGGCGGCGAGCGTCGACAGCGTGTACGGAGCGTCGACCGCTTCTCCGGCCGCGGCCGCGGCGGTGATCGCACCGAGATCGGGCGGGTCGCCCACCGACTTGGTCGACAACCCGGAGTCACGATTGTCGAAGCGGATCACCCGGAATCCTCGTTCGAGGAGTTCGGAGATGAAGCCGGTCGGCCAGACGGTCATCTGTGCGCCCATTCCCATGATCAGCAGCGCCGTCGGCGCACCCTCGGGGCCGAAATCCTCGTAGCAGATCTCGATGTCGTCGACCGTGATGATGGGCACCCCCGGATCCTGCCAGTCCGACGGCACCTGTCAAGAAGCGGTCAACATCCCCGAGGCGTCGCGAATCATCTGCGAAGCTGTTGCGATGAGCGACGACCCCAAGCTCCCGGGCGCCCCTGGCAGCCCCTCGACTCCGCCTCCGCCCCCAGGTACGCCGGGCGAACCGACACCGCCGTCGGCGGTGCCGTCGGAGCCCTCGGGCGACCTCGGATCGCTGGCCGCTGATCCGACCGAGGTGATGCCGACCACCGATCCGGCAGCCGGTGGCGGCGTCCCGCCGACCGATCCGCCCGGCGCTCCCGAGGATCCACTCGGCGACGAGCCGGAGGAAGCCACACCCTGGTACAAGAAGCCCGGACCCGTCGCTGCGCTCGTCATCGTCGTCCTGGCGATCCTCGGCCTGCTCGCCTGGCTGATCTTCGGTGGTGACGACGACGAGGACGAAGCGACCGCGACGTCGACCTTCCTCGCCTTCGAGACGACCGACGAGACCGGCAACGCGATCGACGTCGGCTTCGCCGTCGCTGTCGAGGGCCCTGCCGACGCTGCCCAGTCGTTCGTCTGGTTGCGCCCCGACGGCGTGCCGCCCGGTGACATCGCCGGCGACTCGACCGGCTCCGACGGCCGCGTGGAGTTCGAGTGGGAACCCGACGCCACGGTGGCCGACCCGGCGACGTGGGAGTCGAACGTGACGGTCGTCGCCCAGGTGCCCCCGGGCTGGACGCCGCCCGGCCCGAACGTCGACTGCGTGCTGACCCCGTTCGACGGTCAGACGACGTCGGTGACGTTCAACATCGAACTCGACTCCACCGACGACACGGTCGCTCGCGTCGGAACCGGGACCTTCCCGAACCGGACCTTCGCGCCGGGCGACTCGATCACCTGTCGCCTCGTCGCCGGGACCCCGGCGCCGACCACCGTGGTCGAGACGACCGTTGCCGAGACCACGGTGCCGGAGACCACGGTCGTCGAGACCACGGTGCCGGAGACCACCGTCGTCGAGACCACGGTGGCGCCGACCACGGTGGCGCCGACGACGACGATCCCGATCGTGACCGTGCCGCCGCAGCCGTCGGCGACGCTGTGGGACGTGATCGACAACAGCCCCGACCTGTCCGAGCTGAAGGCGCTCATCGAGGCCGCCGACCCGCTCGTGCAGCAGACGCTGGAGGATCCGAACGCGACCTTGACGCTCTTCGCGCCCAGCAACACCGCGATCGAGAACGCCCTCAACACGGTCCCGCCGCCGGATGTGACCGACGAGGAGTTGGTGACGTCGATCCTGTTGGCGCACGTCAACGGGACCGAGGCACTCCTGGCCGCCGACGTGCTCGAGCTGAGCGAGGTGCCCGTGCTCGAAGGTGATCCGCAGCCGGTCGACGCGACGGCCACGCCACCGACGATCGGTGGGGCCGGCCTCCTCGTTCTCGACGTCGAGGCCGCCAACGGCGTGCTGCACGTGATCGATGCGGTGATGCCGATCCAGCCGTGAGCCGGCGGCGGTGACCACACCCGCCTAGGCTGCTGCGCCGTGGATCGGCCGATCGGGATGTTCGACTCCGGGTTCGGCGGGTTGACCGTTGCGAGAGCGACGATCGACCTGCTGCCCGGAGAGGACCTCGTCTACATCGGCGACACCGGTCGCTACCCCTACGGGTCGAAGCCGCTCGACGACGTGCGGCGATATGCCCACGAGCTGGCATGGAGCCTGGTCAAGGACTACGACGTCAAGGCCGTCGTGGTGGCGTGCAACACCGCCACGGCGGCCGGCCTCGACGAACTGCGAGCGGAGCTACCGGTACCGGTGATCGACGTCGTCGGCCCGGGTGCCCGAGCACTCGTCACGACGACGGTCACGGGCCGGGTGGGGGTGATCGGCACCGTCGGGACGATGGCATCGGGCGCCTACCTGCGCGCCGTCGCCGCCACCGGTGCCCCGGTCCAGCTGACCAGCGCCGCCTGCCCGGGTTTCGTCGAGTTCGTCGAGCGGGGCCAGACCACCGGTGACGAGGTGACGGTGCTCGCCGAACGGCTGCTGGCCCCGATCCGCGACGCCGGTGTCGACGCCCTGCTGCTCGGGTGCACGCACTACCCGTTCCTCGCTCGTACGATCGGCGACGTCATGGGCCCCGACGTGACGCTCGTGAGCTCCGCCGACGAAACCGCGTTCGAGGTCATGCACCGTCTCGGCGAGCTCGGCCTGCTCCGTGACGATCGCCGCCCCGATGGCGACGGGGTTGGGCATGGAGACGGTGATGGCGATCGTGTGGGTCGACACCGGTTCGTGTCGAGCGGCGACGTCGATCGCTTCCGCGAACTCGGTTCGCTCCTGCTCGGACCCGAACTCGACCACACCGAGTCATGGCCCCCACCCGCCCGTACGGTGTCGTCGGCCTGACGAACCGAACCACCGACCCGCCCGATCACGAAACTGGAGACACCATGGCCCGCCCCGACGGTCGCAGCAACGACGAACTCCGCTCCATCACCTTCGAGCGCGACTTCACCGAGATGGCCGATGGCTCGTGCCTCGTGTCGTTCGGCCGCACCCGTGTGTTGTGCACGGCGTCGATCGACGACGACGTGCCGCGGTGGATGCGCAACTCCGGCAAGGGGTGGGTCACCGCCGAGTACTCGATGCTGCCAGGTGCGTCGCCGGAGCGCATCGGTCGTGAGGCGGCCAAGGGCAAGCAGAGCGGCCGCACCGTCGAGATCCAACGCCTGATCGGGCGGTCGTTGCGGGCGGCGTGTGACATGGAGGCGCTCGGCGAGCGCCAGGTGGTCGTCGACTGCGACGCCCTCCAGGCCGACGGCGGGACCCGCACCGCCAGCATCTGCGGTGGGTTCATCGCGTTGCACGACGCGCTCGAACGAGTCGTGATGCGCGGCGATCTCCCTGCCAATCCACTGCACTCGTTCTGCGCCGCGATCAGCGTCGGCATCGTCGACGGCGTGCCGGTGCTCGACCTGCCGTACGTCGAGGACAGCGCCGCCGAGGTCGACATGAACGTCGTGATGCTGCGCCCCATCGGCGGCGGTGACGCCAAGTTCGTCGAGGTCCAGGGCACCGCCGAGGGCATGGCGTTCTCCCGGGCCGAACTCGACGCGCTCGTCGGCCTGGCCGAGGGCGGCCTCGTCGAGATCGCCGATCTGCAGGCGGCCACGATCGTCACACCGCCCGCACCGCGTCCGGTGGAGCGCTGAATGCAGCTCGTCTGCGCGTCGGCGAACCCCGACAAGGTCGTCGAGATCCAGCAGTTGCTCGCCGGTGTCGTCGAACTCCTGCCGCGCCCGGCCGACGTCGCCGACGTGGTCGAGGACGCCGATTCCCTGCTCGGCAACGCCAGGCTCAAGGCGGCGGCGTTGTGCGCAGCGACGGGGCTCCCTGCCGTCGCCGACGACACGGGTCTGGAGGTCGACGCGCTCGACGGTGCGCCGGGCGTGCATGCTGCGTACTACGCCGGTGAGGGCTGCACCTACGCCGACAACCGGCGCAAGCTGCTCGCAGAACTCGACGGTGCCACCGATCGTCGGGCGGCGTTCCGGACCGTGGCGATCGTCGTGTGGCCCGATGGCACCGAGCTCGCGGTCGAGGGGGTCTGTCCGGGGGTGATCACGACCGAGGAGCGAGGCGAGGTCGGTTTCGGCTACGACGCCGTGTTCCAGCCCGACGAGGGTGGCGGTCGCACCTTCGCCGAGATGGACGCCGACGCCAAGCACGCGATCTCCCACCGCGGTCGGGCATTCCGGGCGCTGCTCAGCGAGCTGGAACGACGGTGACGACGAACCCTCGGTGATCGCTGCCGGGTGCGTCGAAGTCCTGCACGTCGACGGTGACGAGCTCGTCGGTGACGAGGGCGTGGTCGAGCCGGACGAACGCCGGGACCCGTCGGTTCGTCGGCCACGAGGTGGAGAACCCGGCGCCGACGGCCGTGTGGGCATCGGTGAGACCGGCGTCGAGCAGGTCTCGGAACGGCGGGTGCCAGTACGAGGCATTCAGGTCGCCGACGACCATCGCCGCGCCGGTGGCGGCCCGGGCGAAGCGGGCGGCGGTGTCGAGATCGTCGTTCCAGCCCTCGAAGCTCCTGATCGGTGTCGGGACGTGGAGCGCGAGGAGGCTGACCGGGCCGTCGGGCCCGTCGACGACGACGTCGAGGCCGTCGTTCGTGGTCTCGGGGTCGTCGCCGACGACGACCGGCGTGCGGCTCCAGACGGCGATGCCGTCGCTCCATCCGGCGCGGTCGATGCGGTACGGATAGTCGCCGGCGAGTTGGGAGGACTGCAGGGTTGCCCGGTGCCGGGTCGTGTATTCGTTGAACACGATGACGTCGGGTTCGAGATCGTGCACGCGCCCGGCGACCTCGTCGACGCGGTCGTTGCGGAAGTACAGGTTGATCGAGGCGACACGGAGACCCGTGGCCTCGGGATCAGGCTCGGCCTGGTCGGGTGGAAGTGCGAGCGGTGTCGCCAGGATCAGCAGCCCGAGACCGATGGCGAGGCACGTCGTGGTCATGACACGTTCCGACCGCCAGAGCGAGTAGAGCGTCACCGGCACCAAGGCCAGACCGAGATACGGCGTCAGGGTCTGGACGATCACCACGCCTCGGGTGGGCGACCATCCGAGCGCCTGGGTGATCGTGACGACGCCAACGATCGCGATCGTGAGCCACGCGAGGAGTCGGACGAACCCGTGACCCGCCTCTCCTCCGCCACCCGACACGAGCGTGCAGGGTACGGCCGGATCGGTCAGGCGGGATGTCGTTCGAGGGCGGGTCCTCGTCCGGGGTAGGTTCGGAGTCGTTCCCGGTTCGCCGACGTAGCCCAATTGGCAGAGGCACGGCGTTTAGGTCGCCGTCAGTGAGAGTTCGAGTCTCTCCGTCGGCACCGCACCGGCGTCGTCAGGCGACCGTCACCCAGCCCAGCACGAGCTGGGTGACCACGACATCGGTGCGTTCGAGGCCGACGGTCATCGTCTCGATCCTCGCCGCGGCGTGGTCCCACCGCTCGGCGATCTCGGCCACCTCGTCCTCCAGGTCGGCTTCGAGTTCGTCGTACTGGGCCGCCAGGCGTTCGACCTTGTTCTCGGCGGCGTCGACACGACGCTCCGACGCGCTCGTGCTGCCCCGACGACGCGATGCGGTGCCGGCATCGCCGAGGAGGTCGCCGATCATCTTCGTCTTCGACCGGCTGCCGCCGAGCAGGCCGCCGAGCATCGAGCCGGCGGTGGAGAAGAACTCCGACGTCTTCTTTCCCTTGGCCTCCTCGGCGGCGATGCGGGCCCGGTCCTCGGCCGCCTCGATCTGATCGCGCAGCTTGGTCGCCCTGGCCTCGTACTTCGACCGCAGCGCCGCGATCTGCTCGTCGGCGCGGTCGTCGGCGGCGTCGACGCACCGAGCGGTGAAGTCTTCGATCGACTCACCGGGACGGCCGTACAGCTTCAGTTCGGGGTTGGCCGGGATCTCCAGGGTCAGGCTGCGGGTGAGGTGATCGCGCAGGTCCCGTTCGACACGGGAGAAGAACGACTTGGTGTCGATACGAGCCGGCGTCAGGCGGTAGGGGAGTGCCGATCCCGTCGTGTCGTGGGGTGGGTCGGTGCGCAGGTCGCGGTCGTCGTAGTCGACCTGCGCCACGGCGCCGACGTCGACGTGGTCGCCGAGCGGGAACAGCACCGCTTCGTACTCGATGTCGTGGACGAGGTCGGCCTTGGTCTCGTCGTAGCGGATGGCGACCCGGGCGACGACCGCCGGCTCCAGCACCGATCCGCGCGAGTCGCCGCCGATGTCGCCGAGCCAGGGTGCGGCGACGTCGACGAATCGAACGGCGGTGCCGTCGGCGACGGTCGGCATCACCGCGCTCGTGTCCTCCGGCAGCGTGTCGGAAGTCGAGGGTGTCGGCGTCGGGGGCGTCGCCGTGGCCGGGGACGCGGTGGGCGCCGGCTGCTCGGCCGGCTCGCCGGGATGCAGGAGCGAGATCTGGTCTCGGGTCATGGGGCCGCGCAGGTACGACATCGCCCATCGGGTGGTGAACACCTCCGGCTGGTCGGTGCCGGCGCGGCGCAGGAGGAACTCGCGCTTCGCGAGGCCGGAGATCGTGGCGTCGACGGCGGCGACGTCGACGCTGCCGGCAGCCGACGACATCCCGTCGAGCAGCCTCGCCTTGTCACGGTCGGTCTGGAGGCGTCCGACCATCCACGTGCCGGCGTTCGACATCGCCTTGTAGTCGAGGTCGACCGGGTTCTGGGTCGACAGCACGACGCCGACGCCGAACGCCCGCGCCTGCTTCATCAGCAACATGATCGGCTTCTTCGTCGGCGGCGTCGCCGTCGGCGGCAGGTAGCCGGCCACTTCGTCCATGTAGAGCATCGCCCTCAGGTCGGTCGTGCCACTCTGGCGTCGCATCCAGGTGACGAGCTTGGAGAGCACGAGCGACGTGACGAACTGACGCTCGTCGTCGGACAGATGGGCTGTCGTCACGATGGCGCAGCGGCCGCGGCCGTCCGGGGTGCGCAGCATCGACTCGATGTCGAGCGCGTCGCCCATCGCCCACGACGCGAACGACGGCGACGCCAGCAGCCCGTTGAGCTTCATCGCCAGCGCCATGCGGTCGTCGGCGGGGAAGAACTGGTCGATGTCGAACACGCCGAGCTTGCGGATCGGCGGGGCCGGAACCATGCCGACGAGCGTCATCAGGTCGAGCGGGCGGCCCTCGTTCCAGGAATGGCTGATCAGGTTGGACAGCAAGATGTGCTCACGGCTGGCGAGCGGGTCGGCGTCGATCCCCACGAGTCCGAGCAGGCCGGTGACGTAACCCTCGATCTCGTCGGCGACCGTCTCGGCGTCGTTCATGTCCCCCGGCACGTGGAGCGAGCCGACGATGTTGAGCGGAACTCCGGCCTCGGAGCCGGGCGTGTAGATCGTGAAGTCGGTCCGCTCTCGCAGTGCGCCGATGTCGGCGCCGCCCAGGCCCCAGCCGGCGAGCCCGCTGCTCCACAGGGCCGCCTGGCTGGCGGCGAACTCGTCGGGGGTCTCGCCGGCGTTGCGGGCCTGGGCCTCGTCGATCCACGGGCGGAAGTCGACCGGCGCCAGGTCGGGGAACGTGAGGCACAGGTTGGTGAGGTCGCCCTTGGGGTCGATCGCCAGGACCGGCAGCCCGGCTCGGAGCGCTTCTTCGATCAACACGACGCCGAGCCCGGTCTTGCCCGAGCCGGTCATGCCGACGATCACGCCGTGGGTCGTCAACGACTCGGTCGGCACCGTCACGTTGCCGGACGGTTCGAGGGTGGTGCGCTCGTGGGTGGCGGGGTCGACGGCCCCGCCGAGGAAGAGGTGAGCCATGGCGCCGACAGTAGCGATCGAGCCCGGCGAGCGTTACGCCAGGGGTCAGACCCCCGGCGTAACGGGTACGTTCTGGCCCATGGCGTTCCGTGGCTTCCCGGTCGAGGCGATCGAGTTCTACGAGCAGCTGGCCGCTGACAACTCCCGTTCGTTCTGGCAGGCGAACAAGGACCGCTACGTCGAGTTCGTCGAGCAGCCGATGGCCGAGCTCACCGAGGAACTCGCCGACTTCGGGCCGTTCCACATGTTCCGTCCGTACAACGACGTCCGGTTCTCGAAGAACAAGCCGCCGTACAAGACCCATCAGGGCGCCTACGGCGAGTCGGAGGGCGGCGCCGGTCACTACGTGCAGTTCTCCGCCGACGGTTTGATGGTCGGCGCCGGCTACTACGCGATGGCCAAGGACCAGCTCGAGCGGTTCCGCACCGCGATCGACGGCGACGCGACCGGCGCCGAACTGGTCGCCCTGGTCGCCGACGCCGAGAAGCGCAAGTACACGATCGACGCCATCGACACGCTCACGACCGCACCGCGCGGCTACCCGAGGGATCACCCCCGGATCGAGTTGTTGCGCCGCAAGGGCCTGATCGCCGTGCAGCAGTTCGGCACGCCGAAGTGGATTCACACCGTCGGTGCCGCCAAGCGGGTGCGCAACTCGTGGACCGGCGTCGCCGAGTTGCGCGCCTGGCTCGACGCCCACGTCGGCCCGAGCACCCTCCCGCCCGACGACCGCCCCTTCTGACCGTTACGCCGGGGGTCTGACCGTTACGCCGGGGGTC
>JAWLFC010000044.1:0-22489 GCA_041685755.1 Ilumatobacteraceae bacterium | reverse complement strand
CCCCGACCCGGCCACTCGATGGACCTGATCGACTCCTCCGGCCTCGCGCCCCACATCGAGTTCGTGTCGGGCGTCAGCGACGAGCGCATCGTCGAGCTCTACGCCGAAGCCGAGATGGCCGTCGTCCCCAGCCTCTACGAGGGCTTCAGCCTCCCGGCCATCGAAGCGATGTGCTCGGGCACCCCGCTCGTGGCGACCGACGGTGGCGCCCTGCCCGAGGTCACCGGCGTCGACGGCGAGACCGTCATCGGCTGCCGGGCCGGCGACGTGAACTCGCTCACCGCCGCCATCGTCCGCGGTCTCGACAGCCCCGAACTCCGTGCCAGGGTGGGCGAGGCCGGCCGACAGCGTGTCCTGGAGCGCTGGACCTGGACGAAGTGTGCCGAGCAGACCGTCGAGCAGTACCGCGAGGTGCTGGCGATGCCCCAGAACGTCGAGAAACTGCGCGCCAACGGACGGCTCTGAGGTGTTGACGATCCGCTTCGACCAGCTCGGCCTCGCGCCCGGCGATCGGGTGCTCGACGTCGGCGCCGGGTTCGGTCGCCACGTGTTCGAGTGTGCCCGCCGGGGTGCCGACGTCGTCGCCGTCGACTACGCCGAGGACGAGGTCGTGCAGACCCGAGCGACGCTCGGCGGCATGGTCGACGCCGGCGAGATCGACCTCGCACGGTTCAAGGGCGTGCTGCGCGGCGACGCGACCAGGCTTCCCTTCGCCGACGACGCCTTCGACGTCGTGATCACCTCCGAGGTGCTCGAGCACATCCAGGACGACGTCGCCGCCATCGCCGAGATGGTCCGCGTGCTCAAGCCGGGCGGCCACTTCGCCGCCACCGTGCCGGCGTGGTTTCCCGAGAAGATCAACTGGATGCTGTCCGACGAGTACCACGCCCCCAAGAGCGAAGGCGGCCACGTCCGCATCTACAGCGCCACCGAGCTGGCAGCGAAGCTGCGCGCCGCCGGCCTCGCGCTGCACGGCAACCACCGCGCCCACGCCCTGCATTCGCCCTACTGGTGGCTGAAGTGCGCCGTGGGGCCCCGCAACGACGACCACCCGGCGGTCAGGAAGTACCGCGAGTTCCTCGAGTGGGACATCGTGCAGCAGCCGAACGCCACCAGGATCGCCGACCGCGTGCTGTCGCCGGCGATCGGCAAGAGCATCGTCTTCTACGGCGTCAAGCAGGCCGAGCCGGCGCGATGAGCCACGTCCCCGACCTCCCCGGCGTACTCAGCGCCGACGAACTGCACGCGACCGGCCTGCACCTCGCATCGCTGCAGCTCGACACCGGCATGATCCCGTGGTTCCCCGGTGGCCACTGCGACCCGTGGAACCACGTCGAGACGGCGATGGCGCTCGACGTCGCCGGCTTCCACGACGAGGCCGAGCGGGCCTACGAATGGCTCGTCGACACCCAGCGCGCCGACGGCTCGTGGCACGCCTACTACCACGCCGACGGCACGGTCGAGGACGCCAAACTCGACACGAACGTGTGCGCCTACATCGCCACCGGCGTCTGCCACCACGTGCGCCTCACGTGGGATCGCGGTTTCGCCGAGAACATGTGGCCGACGGTCGAACGGGCGCTCGAGTTCGTGCTGTCGCTGCGACGCACCGACGGGGTGCCGCTGTGGGCGATCGAGCCCGACGCCCGCCCCTGGGACTACGCCCTGCTCACCGGCACGTCCAGCATCCAGCACGCGCTGCGCTGCGGGGCCCGACTCGGCGAGAGCGTCGGCGAGTCCCGTCCACACTGGATCGAGGCCGCCGATCGGATGGCCGCCGTGGTCCGCGACCAGCCCGCGGCGTTCGAGCCCAAGACCCGCTGGGCGATGGACTGGTACTACCCGGTGCTGACCGGCGTGCTCACCGGCGAGGCCGCCAAGGCCCGCCTCGCCGAGGGGTGGGAGACCTTCGCGATGGAGGGCCTCGGCATCCGCTGCGTCAGCGACGAACCGTGGATCACGGCGTCGGAGACCGCGGAGTGCGCGCTCGCCTACGCGGCGATCGGCGACACCGCCACCGCCACCGATCTGCTGCAGTGGACCCGCACCCACCGCCGTGACGACGGCTCCTACTGGACCGGGATCGTGTACCCCGAACCGGTGCTGTTCCCCTTCGACGAGCACACGTCCTACACCGCCGCCGCCGTGGTACTCGCCGTCGACGCGATCACCCGCGCCACCCCTGCCAGCGACGTCTTCGTTCCGTTCTGATCAGGGTCGGAGCCGGGGTGGGAACCAGCGGGGGAACGGGTGGTTCAGTCGATGCTGCCTCGCCAGGCGCCGCTGGAAACCGACCGGTTCTCGATCAGCGTCTTGAAGTTCTCCATGTCACCCTGGATCTGCCGTGAGACGAAGCCGGCCTTGTCGCCGACGGTCTCGAGGAACCCCTGGGGGTCGTAGTCCATCTGCAGTGTCACCCGCGTCGTGTCGTCGTCCAGACGGTGGAACGTGACGACGCCGGCATGGTGGGGTCCGTCGATCGTCTTCCAGGCGATGCGCTGGTCGGGCGTCTGCTCGGTGATCTCGGTGTCGAACTCGCGCGTCACCCCGGCGATCTCGACGGTCCAGTGCACGAGGGTGTCGGTGATCTGACGCACCTCCTGCACGGCGTCCATGAACTTCGGGAACTCCTCGAACTGGGTCCACTGGTTGTAGGCAACGCGCACGGGGGCGGCGACGTCGACAGTGTGCTGGTGGTCGTTGTCGGTGGTCACGTCGTACTGCTCCTTCGGTCTGCAGAGATGGTCTGGAGGGATGAACGGGGGGACTGCCCGGCGTCGTTCGATGCGAAACGTTCGACGACGCACGCCCCGTCGCGCACGAGGCGTCGGGCCAGCACGAGCCGGCTGGAGGCGTCGAGCCCGTCCAGCTCGCCGACCGGGGTGGGCGCACCCGACCCCAGCCGGCGCAGCGCGCCGAGCACGGTGATCGGGAACGTCAGCGTGCGACCGCCGACGCGGACCTCGATCCGTTCGCTGCTCGGCGCCCAGTGGTTGTCGCCGGGTCGGCCATCCCAGTGCTGGTCCGCCTGGTCGGCGCCGTCGACCAGGCGAGCCAAGGGGTCGGGATCGATCCAGCGGATCACGGTGTCGTCGGCGATGCGCTCGGCGCCGACGACCGACCACAGCCGACCCGGCGTCGGCGGAACAGCGAGTCGGCGACGCTGCTCGCGCTCGGCCGTCTCGACGACGCCGGCAGCGGCGACGGCATCCAGCGCATCGTCGAGCGTGTCGGCCACGGCATCGGCCAGCACGTCGAAGCCATCGGTACGTCGGTAGCCGATCGGCAGCGGCTCGTCGAGGGCGGAGCCGAGCACCCGTTCGACGACATGGCGTCGTGTCACCCGGATCACACCGATCGTGAGATGCAGCGACATGACGTCCGACGTCGCGGCGCGGTGTCGTGCCCCGAGTGGCACGTACATCGCATCACCGCGGTCGAGGCGGACGTCGCCGAGGCCCTCGACCCACCACCACTTCGCGCCGTCGAGCTGGAGCACGATCACGTCGTGGCGGTCGGCGTGGGCCGCCAGACCGGCGGCGGACGGAGGGGTGAGGTACGCGTTGGCCTGGACGGGGTGCGACAGCTCGCGTTGCACGTCGGCGACGAGGCGGGCGACCGACGGGATGGCCCGGTGCAACGACTGGGCCACGATGCTCGCTCCGTCGGCGAGGAGCCGCGCCACCTTCTCGGGGTCGACGACGTCGTCGAGGACCCGACCACCGAGGCGGACCGGTGAACAGAAGCGGCTCCCGTCGATCGGCGCGCCGTCGACCACCATGCGAACGGCCGGGGTCCGCGCCGACATCGAGACCCACTCGTCGAGCCGGTCGAGCGTGAGGACGTCGTCGAAGTCGGCCTCACGGCGCTCGGCGGCCCGGACGAGCAACGGCGTGTGGCCCCACGCCTGCTCGAAGCGAGCGGCGTCGCCGAAGCAACGCTCGACCGCCGACGGGACACCGGCACCGGGAGACGGGGTGCCGGTGTCCCGTGGGGGGAGCGTGGGCCGGCGGTGGGATGGGGCCCGCCGACCCACGCGATCGGTGACGGACGCAGTCAGGACTCGTCGCCCGTGTCTCGGGAGTGCTCGCCGGGAGCATCGAGGTTCTCGTCGTCCTCGGTCGGCTCGTCACCCGTGTCCTTGGAGTGCTCGCCCGGGGCGTCGAGGTTCTCGTCGTCCTCGGTCGGGCCGCTCGTGATGTCGTCGTCGCTGATCGATGCGTCGTTGCTCATGGCCCGGTCGCTACCCCATCGGGTCGCGCCCCAATCGGCCCGCCAGCAGATTTCCCCGAGGATTTCCGGTGCCCACGTTCGGGACGTCCGCATCCTCAAGGTCGGCCCGCCCGGCGCCGATGCGAGCACGTGGGTCTGACGCTGCTGACGCTGCCCCGTGGCAACACGTGCGTGCGGTGCTCGACCGCGGTTCCGGCCCGTTCGAGGGCGTGGTGGGACCGCTATTCGAAGTCGGTGGTCTGCGTGATCTGCGAGCCGGTGCGCAGCGACGACCCGTTGCCGCCACCACCGGCGATCGAGCGCGGAACGCCACGAGCGTCGACCGAGCGGGAGTACCAGCGCCGGATGGCCGCGCACGACCGCGAGACCGGGGCGAGGCGGGGGCCGGGCCTGGTGGGTCGGGTCATGAAGCTCCTCGCCGACGAGCCCGTGTCGAGGACCGCCGAGGTGAGCGGGTCCGGCGGCGAACGCCGGCTCGCCCGTCTCCTGGACACCGAACTGCTCGACGCGGTGACGCTGCACGACCGCAAGGTGCCGATCACGCGCGGCAACCTCGATCACCTGGTGATCGCCCCGTCGGGCGTCTGGTTGGTCGACGCGAAGCGCTCTGCCGGCGACGTGGAGTACCGCTCGACGGGAGCGTTCGCCCCGGGCGAGCCGCGCCTGTTCGTCAACGGTCGTAACCAGACCCGGCTGGTTCACGCGATGGGCTGGCAGGTGGCGGCGGTCCGAGCGCAGCTCGACACGATCGGATTCGGCGAGGTACCGGTGCACCCGGTGGTCTGCTTCACGTCGTCACGCTGGATACGCAGTACCTCCCCGTTCGACGTCCACGGCGTGCTGGTCACCTGGCCGTCGGCGCTGGTGGAGGCGATCGGCGCACCCGGCCCTCTCGACGTCCGACTGATCGAGCTGGTCGCCCGCCACCTGAGTTCGACGCTGGAGGCCTGTGGCTCTTCGGCCACTCCCCCCGGTCGGTAACCCGGGGCTTCAGTTCCTCGGCGACGTGTCGATGAACCCGTGTGCAGGATCGAGACGACGACGACGCCGGACAGTTCGTGAAGGTGGCACTGATGCGCTGGCTGATCTCACCATCGCCGTACGGGCAGGGTCATCGCCTCGGCATGATCTGGCTGCAGGAGCCGGCAGGACCACACCGCATCCACGGCGAGATCGACGGCGAGATCGACGGGGAGATCGACGGTGACCACCTCGGGTACCTCCACTCGACCGACGACGCCGACGAGGACCTGCGTTCACTCGATCCGAGCCTGTACGACCAGCTGCGGCTGCTGGCCGCCCGGGCGGGCCGACCGGTCACACCACGCGAGACGTGCCGCGCCCTGCCGGCCGACACGGTCCACTTCGACCGGCCGCTGCGCTTCGACGACATCGTGCGTGACGACCGTGCCGCTCGGGCGGTCAGCCGGCAGCGATGGTTCCACGAGGCGATGGTGGCCGTGGCACCGTGTTCGCTCGTGTTCCTCGACTCCGACGACGGTCTCGTCAGCGACGACGAACAACAGCCCCTGGGCGAACACGTCGACCGGGGGATCTGGATGTCGGAGATCGCCCGGCTGCTCGAACGAGGCCAGAGCGTGGTGACCCATCACCTCGCCGGCCCGTCACGGACGCTGACGGAGTCGGCCACTGCACACCTGAGCGAGGTACACGACGCCCTGGGGGTCGAACCGTTGATCCTGGGACAGAGGTCGCCCGGCGGTACGCGGCTGTTCACCGTGATCCCCCACCACCGGCACCGTCCGGACCTCCAGGATCGCATCGGTGCGCTGCAGCTGTCGCGCTGGGGCGACGAGTTCCGCGTCCACCGCTGGCACAGCGCCTTCGCGACCGTCTGAGCCGCCGCACCGGCGGGGTCCGAGCCGGTCGGACTGTTACCTTCTGCCCACATGCGTTCCACGTTCGCCCGTACCGTGCTGTCGATCTGGAGCTGGTTCGCCCTCGCTGTGATCGTGGTCGTCTGGACGCCGATGGTGGCCATCGTGCGCCTCGCGACCCTGCCGTTCGACCGCGGCGCCTACGCGGCCGGCTACCTGTTCCGCAAGCTCACCGTTGCGCACCAGACGTTGACGCCACTGTGGAAGTTCCGCACCTCGGGCACCCTGCCCGACGACATGCGCCGGCCCTACGTCGTCGTGTCGAACCACGAGAGCTTCGTCGACATCCTGCTCATCTCGCACCTCCCGACCGAGATGAAGTGGATGTCGAAGATCGAGATCATGAAGATCCCGCTCGTCGGCTGGATGATGTGGCTCGCCCGCGACATCCCGCTCGAGCGCGGTGATGCGGCCTCGACCGCGAAGGCGCTCGACGCCTCTCGCGAGCGACTCTCGAGGAACGTGTCGGTGATGATCTTCCCCGAGGGAACGCGCTCGAAGACCGGCGAGATGCGTCCGTTCAAGACCGGCGCGTTCCGCCTCGCGATCGAAGCGCAGGTGCCCGTACTCCCCCTTGCCGTCCACGGAACCAGCGACGCACTGCGCAAGCACGACTGGCGTCTCGGCAACGCCGAGGCCGAGGTGCGCGTCCTCGAGCCGATCAGCACCGAGGGGATGACGATGGACGACGTCGGCGCGCTGCGCGACCGGGTGCGTGACGTGATCGTCGCCGCACGCGACGACCTGCGTCGCGAGTTCGGCGACGACGGCTGAGCGGTGTCGTTCCAGGCACCAGTGCGGCTGCTGGCCGCCGCCCGACCGTCGGTCCCGGCCGCGCTCCTGCTGGCGATCGCAACCAGCACAGCGGTCTTCGCAGCGACGCCGTTCCTGCTGCCGTCGGTCGCCGACGACTTCGACATCGCGGTCGGAACCGCCGGGCTGATGTCGACGACACAGCTCGCCGGCTTCGTCGTGGCGTCGTGGGTCGGTGGACGGTTCCTCCGCCCGGTGCGCAGCGCGCTCGTCGTCGGCACGATGCTCGGCGTGGTGGCCAACCTCGGGTCGGCGGCGGCGCCGACGTTCGAGGTGCTGGCGGCGATGCGGTTCGTGAGCGGCCTCTCGCTCGGTTTCGCCGCCTGGATCGCCTGGCAGGCGGCGTTCGGCGACGACCAGAAGACCGGCGACGTCGCCGTGGTGGGCCCGCTGGTCGGTGTGCTCGTGTCGCCCGTGATCGCCCTCGTGCTCCAGACGGCGGGCCTGCGCTGGCTGTTCGTCATCCTCGCGATCGTCACGGCACTCCCGCTGGCGTTCGTACGCCAGGTCCCCACCGTCGATCGGCTCCGACCGCACCGCACCCGCCACACGCCGACGCGGGCGGCGCGTGCGATCCTCGTCGCCCTCGGCATCATCACGCTCGGCGGATCGTCGGTGTTCGTCTACGCCGCCGCCATCGGCGAGGAACTCGACGGGCTGTCACCGCTCACCGTGTCGCTCCTGTTCAGCGGCAACGCACTGGCGTCGATCCCCTCGGCACGTTGGACCGGTCGGCGCGGGCCCGCCGGCGTCTGGTTCCTGATGACCGCGCTGTGTGCGATGACGATCGCGGTGGCGCGCAGTGGTGCGCTGTTCGGGCTCGCGCTCGTCGGTTGGGGGTTCGTGTTCTTCATGGGGGTGCCGGCGGCGTTCTCGCTGTTGGCGGCGCGTTCGACGTTCCCGGAGGAACGCGCCGGCGACGCCCAGGCGGTGATGGCCCTCGGCCGCGTGTTCGGGCCGCTCCTCGGCGGCGCGCTCTACGCCAGCGGGTCGACGACCACGCTCGGGGTGGCGTCGTCGTCGGCGCTGGTGTTCGGTGCGATGCTGCTGCTCTACGTCGATCGGCAGCGCTTCGTCGTCGTCCGCCAGTTCGGCACGTGGCAGGCGAACCGGGGCTCAGTCGACGCGACGCAGCACGCGTAACGACCCCGTCGCCGACTCCAGGCGGAAACGCCCGGACTCCACGGCCGGCCGGAAGATCTGCTCGTAAGGGGGCCGGCCGCCGTCGGCCGGGTCGGGGAACACGTCGTGGATCGCCAGGACGCCACCCATGGCGACGTGCGGTGTCCAGCCCTCGTAGTCGAGGCGGGCGGGCTCCTCGCCGTGGCCACCGTCGATGAACAGCAACGACAGCGGCGTCGTCCACGTCGCTGCAACCGTCGGCGAGCGGCCGACGACGGCGACGACGGTGTCCTCGAGGCCCGCGTCGTGGATCGCCGAGCGGAAGAACGGCAGCGTGTCCATCCGCCCGGTCCGGGCGTCGACGACGTCGGGGTCGTGGTGCTCCCACCCGGCTTGGTTCTCCTCCGAGCCTCGGTGATGGTCGACGGCGAAGAGCACGACACCGGCCGCTTCGGCGGCGTCGCCCAACCAGATCGTGGAGCGGCCGCAGTAGGAGCCGACCTCGAGCATCGGCGCCCCGGGGACCGCAGCCGCAGCGGCACGCGCGGCCATCCCGAGCGCGTCACCCTCCTCGGCGGGCATGAACCCCTTGGTGGCGAGCGCCAGGTCGCGACGCTCGGGCGTCACCAGGTGTCCCAGTGGATGATCGTGTCGGGATCGGGACGCTGTGCCCGCTTGAAGTCGGTCCCGATGGTGTGGGCGAGCGGGGTGAGGCAGGCCTGCTGGAACTCGTCGAACGGGAGATCGACGACCTCGGCGATCTCGCGCTCCTTGAACAACCCGACGGTGGTCCACGCGGTGCCGAGGCCGCGGGCACGGGCGGCGAGCATGAAGCTCCACATGCCGGGCAGGATGTTGCCCATCATCGACGCCGCGGCCATCGCCGGGACGTTCTCGGCACGCCCGCTCGTCACACCGATCACCAGCGCCGGGGCGTCGCCCATGTGGTCGGCGAGGTAGTTGGCGGAATCGACGACTCGCTCCTGCTGCGCCTGCTCCTCGGCCGACTCCTTCTTCAACGCCCCGGCGTAGAACGGCATCTGGCGGTAGATGTCGAAGCTCTCCCGGTAGAGGTCGCCGATCGCCCGGCGCTTGTCGGGGTCCTTGACGACGACGAAGCGCATCGTCATGTTGTTCGATCCCGACGGCGCCTGCATGGCCGTCGCCACGCACTCGCGGATCAGGTCGTCGTCGACCGGTCGCGAGAAGTCGAGGCGTTTGCGCACCGCACGGGTGGTGTTCAACACGTCGTCGGCGGAGAGGTCGAGCAAGGTCATGGGGCGACTGTACGACGTGCCAACATGGCCGGTGCCATGGAGAGCCCCGCATCCCAGGACCAGTCCGCCCTCGACGCGCTCGTCGAACTCCTGAGCCTGGAGGCGATCGAGGTCAACCTCTTCCGTGGCAGCTCCCCCGACGAGAACCGCCAGCGGGTGTTCGGCGGCCAGGTGGCGGGCCAGGCGCTGGTGGCGGCCGCCCGCACGATCGACGAACGGGGCCGTCTCGTGCACTCGCTGCACGCCTACTTCCTGCGCCCCGGCGACCCGACGGTGCCGATCCTGTACGAGGTCGACCGCATCCGCGACGGTCGCAGCTTCTCGACGCGCCGCGTCGTCGCCATCCAGCACGGGCGGGCGATCTTCAACCTGCAGGCCAGCTTCCACGACGAAGAGCCCGGACCCGACCACCAGTTGGCGATGCCGACCGGGGTGGGCGACCCGAACGATCTGCCCGACTTCCGCACCAGGATGGCGCCCTACGCCGAGCAGATCGGCGAGTGGTACGACCGGCCGCGCCCGATCGACCTGCGCTATGTCAACGGCGACCCGGTGAGCCGCAAGGGGACGCCGTCGACGACCCAGCAGGTGTGGTTGCGCGCCGACGGCACCCTGCCCGACGATCCGGTCCTGCACGCCTGCGTCGTCACCTACGCCAGCGACATGACGCTGCTCGACACGACGATCCTGCCGTTCGGGCTCGGCTGGGACAGCCCCGGCATGCAGATGGCCAGCGTCGATCACGCGATGTGGTTCCACCGACCGTTCCGGGCCGACGACTGGCTCCTCTACGACCAGGAGGCGGTGTCGACCTCGTCGGCGAGGGGCATGGCGCACGGCTCGATCTTCTCCAGCGACGGCCGGCTCGTGGTCAGCGTCGTGCAGGAGGGCCTGACCCGCATCGTCGATCGCTGACCCCGCGAGCCGAAACGGCCCGCCGTGCGCTACAGATGGAGGCATGACGCGACGACACCTCCGTTCGGTGACGGCACTGGCCGCCGTGGCGACGCTGGCGGTCGTCGGCTGCGGTTCCGACGACGACACGACGACCGACTCGTTCGGCCGCGGTCGCCCGACGACGCCGGCGACCGATCCGTCCGACACCATGGCGCCGACGCCGAGTGCGGCTACGACTCCGGCCGGCACCGATGCACCACCCGCCGGTGCGACGACCGTTCCGCCGTCGGACACACTGCCGGTGCCGCCGGAGACGCCGCCGCCCGGGCCGCTGGCCGAGCCGAGCGTGGCCCTGCTGGAGATCGGGTCGTTCGACCAACCGGTCGAGGTCGTGCACCGGCCCGGTGCCGGCGAGCTGTTCGTCGTCGAACAGCCCGGCCGCGTCCTCGCGGTCAGCGATCTGTCGCGCGAGGTCGTGCTCGACATCACCGACCTCACCGACGCCCGCGGCGAGCAGGGTCTGCTCGGCCTGGCCTTCCATCCCACCGAGGACCTCGCCTACGTCCACTACACCGGCTCCGGCGGGACGAGCGTCATCGACGAGTTCGCCGTCGACGCGCTGACCACCGTCTTCGACCCGGCATCGCGACGTGAGGTCCTGACCGTCGCCCAGCCGTACGCGAACCACAACGGCGGCCAACTCGCCTTCGGTCCCGACCTGATGCTCTACATCGGCCTCGGCGACGGCGGCTCCGGCGGCGATCCCGAACGGTACGCGCTCGATCTCGGCTCGCGCCTGGGCAAGATCCTGCGCATCGACCCCGTCGCCACTGGCGGTGAACCCTTCGCCGTACCGGCCGACAATCCGTTCGTCGACACGCCGGGCGCCGATCCGACGATCTGGTCGTACGGGCTGCGCAACCCGTGGAAGTTCTCCTTCGACGCCCCGACCGGCGACCTGTGGATCGCCGACGTCGGCCAGGGCGACTTCGAGGAGATCAACCACTCGACCGCCGACCCCGACCGGATGAACGCCGGACGGGCGACGAACTACGGGTGGAGCGCGTTCGAGGGTTTCGCCGAGTTCAACAGCGACCAGTCGGCCCCGGGGGCCGAGGTGCCGCTGTTCGTCTACGACCACTCGGACGGCCGCTGCTCGGTGAGCGGTGGCACGGTCGCCCGTCGCACGACGGTGCCGGACCTGGAGGGTTGGTACGTGTTCGGCGACTACTGCTCCGGCCAGATCTGGGCCCTCGACCCGACCGCGCCCCCGACCGAACCGCGGGTGATCGAGATCGCCCGGCTCGACACGCTCGTCGCCATCTCCGAGGGCGCCGACGGCGAGCTCTACGCCGTGTCCAACGCGGGTCCCGTCGCCCGCCTCGTCACCCCCTGAACTGTCACACCGTGCCACTGTCACACCGGGCCGGGTCCAACGTGACAGTTCACCAGGATTCGCCGTGGTCGGGGAGTTGCTCGGGGGTGCCGACGATCAGCGGGTCGGGGGCGCCGACCACGTCGTGGTCCTTGCCCTCGTAGGGCACGACGTTCAGCACGTGGCGCATCGCGTTCACCCGGCCCCGCTTCTTGTCGTTGCTGCGCACGATGGTCCACGGGGCGTGCTCGGTCGAGGTGTGCTCGAACATCTTCAGCTTCGCGGCGGTGTAGTCGTCCCACCGATCGAGCGAGGCGATGTCGGTGGGGCTCAGCTTCCACTGCCGGACGGGGTCGATGCGCCGGATCGTGAACCGGGCGATCTGCTCGCGTCGCGACACCGAGAACCACAGCTTGACGAGGCTGATGCCCGAGTTGAGCAGCATGCGCTCGAACTCGGGCACGGCGCGGAGGAACTCCTCGTGCTCGTCGGGGGTGCAGTACCCCATCACCGGTTCGACGACGGCCCGGTTGTACCACGACCGGTCGAAGAACCTGATCTCGCCCCGCGTCGGCAGGTGCTGGACGTAGCGCTGGAAGAACCACTCACCCTGCTCGCGTGCCGAGGGGACTCCGAGCGCCACCACGTCGGCGCCACGGGGATCGAGATGCTCGCGGAACCGCTTGATCGTGCCTCCCTTCCCGGCGGCGTCGCGGCCCTCGAACACGAGCACCAACCGGTAGCCGGTCTCCTTGATCCAGTCCTGGGCCTTGAGCAACTCGATCTGCAGCGCCCGCTTCTGCTCCTCGTACTCGTGGCGCCCCATCCGCTCCGCGTACGGATAGCCCTCGCGCCACGTCATGACCGGCAACCCGTCGGGGCCGAGCAGGACGGGGTCGTCGACCTCGTCGAAGGTGCCCTCCACGCTGAACCCGCGTTCGGCGATCTGCTCGGGGGTCATCGAGCGGAACGCCTCGATCAGCCAGCTGATGTCGGTGGCGTCGTAGCGGTCGCCGGTCGGCGGTTGGTCGAAGGTCATGTCGGTCTCCTCGGGCGCCGAAGCTACGGCACCGGAGGTGAACGGACGGTCAACGGAGAGCGAACAGCGCTCGGCGACGGTGCAACCCGTCAGCGGCGGGCGCCCATGAACATGCCCTTGAGCGCCTCGTAGTGCTCGATGACGTGGCCGGCGCCGAGGACGACGGCCTCGAGCGGCACGTTCGACATCTTCACCGGGACCTCGGTCTCGCGCTCGATGCGCTCGGCGAGCCCGCGCAACAGGCCGCCGCCGCCGACGAGGAACATGCCGCGGCCCAGGAAGTCCTGTGACAGCTCCGGTGGCGCCTTCGACAGGCAGCGGATCACCGAGGCGACGATCGACGACACGACGTCCTCGGTGGCGTAGCGCACCTCTTCGGGGGTCAGGATCACGGTCTTGGGCAGACCGGTCATCAGGTCGCGGCCGCGCACCTCGGCCTGGTTCTCGTCGGGGGTCGGGTCGGCCGAGCCGATCGCCACCTTGATCTCCTCGGCGGTGCGCTCACCGATGGCGATGCCGTGCTCGCGCCGGACGTAGTTCTGGATGGCGGCGTCGATGTCGAACGACCCGACGCGCACTGCTTCGAGCGCGACGATGCCGCCGAGGCTGATCACCGCGGTCTCGCTGGTGCCGCCACCGATGTCGATCACCATGTTGCCGACCGGCTCGTCGATCGGGAGGTCGGCACCGATCGCCGCCGCCATCGGCTGTTCGATCAGGTTGGCATCGGCGGCCCCGGCGCGGCGGGCGGCGTCGGTCACCGCCCGCCGTTCGACCTCGGTGATCGCCGACGGCACGCAGATGACGACCTTGGGCCGGGTGAACCGGCTGACGCCGACGCGTTGCAGCAGCAGACGGATCATGCGCTCGGTGATCTCGAAGTCGGTGATCGCTCCACCGCGCAGCGGGCGCACCGCCACGATGTAGCCGGGAGTGCGCCCGATCATCTGCCACGCCTCGCGTCCGGTGGCGAGCACCTCGCCGGTCTGCCGGTTGAGGGCGATCACCGACGGCTCGTTGAGCACGATGCCGCGGCCCTTCATGTAGACGAGCGTGTTGGCGGTGCCGAGGTCGATCGCGAGGTCACGTGCCATCGTCACCATCATCGCCGCTGGTGGACCCGGCAGGCGGGTTCATCCGATCGGTGGTCTGGCGGCGCGACTCCGGCGAGAGGGCGTCGATCTGGCGCCGGAACGACGCGATGTCGTCGGGCCGCTGGTGACGTCGGGCGAGCACCGCCACGACGACCACCAGCACCACGGCCACGACGACCGCGACGATCAACGGGGTCACGGCGTGCGCTTTCCGACCGCTCGCGGATCGCGGACGTCGTGGGCGCCGGTACCCCAGTCGGCGCCGTCGGCCCAGACCTCGTGTTTCCAGATCGGCGCCGACTCCTTCAGCGCGTCGATGGCGTAGCGGGCTGCCTCGAAGGCCTCGGCGCGATGCGGGGCCGACACCACGACCACCACCGACGATTCGCCGATCTCGAGGCGGCCGACGCGGTGCAGCACGGCGAGGCGGCCGGTGTCGGGCCACCGCCGCCGCAACTCGGCACCGATCTCGCCGAAACGGGGAACGACCTGTTCCTCGTAGGCCTCGTAGGTGAGGTGTTCGACGCCGTCTCGGCCGTCGGCGTGGTCGCGAGTCGTTCCGCTGAAGACCACCACGGCACCGCAGCGCGGACGAACCGCCCAGTCGTACGCCTCGCCGATCGGCAGCGCGTCGGACGTCAGACCGAACCAGTCGTCCACATCACCGGGGGCCTGCACGCTGGCATCGTACCCACGCCGCTGGGGCCCGCGGCCACGGCCTCGGCGATGGGTTGTACGATCTCGCTCTCGTGGAACCCGGGCCGCTGCCACCGCACGAACGATCCTGGCGACACCCGTCCGAACTGGGCCCCACCCGCCACGACGTGGCCGAGGAATCGGGCAACCATCTGGCCCCGTTCGTGTTCGGCGCCCTCGCGGTCGTGGCCGTCGCCGGTCTCGTCGTCGCGATGACACCGAGGGCGGTCACGAACCCGCTCGCCCTCAGCGCCACCACGATGCCGCCAGCCGTCGTCAGTGCCGCCAGCGTTCCCGGCAACGGCCCCGGCGGGGCGGCGCCGAGCGTGCCGACGGCGCAGCCGGCAGGCATCCCGATGGGGGCACTGCTGACGTCGTTCGCGGCCTTTCCCCACGCCGTGACGTCAGGGCCCCACCTCGACCTCGACGGCACCGGCATCGCCAACGGCGAACCCGACGCCGACGATGTCGTGCTGGTTCGCACCGATGCCGTGACGTACCGGTTGCCGTGGGGGCAGGTGCCGCTGCTCGACATGCCCGACGGCACGGTGGTGTTCACCGTCGACGGCGACCTCCTCGCCCACGTGCGCCGCGGCGAACTCGTCGTCCTCAGCGCCGACTGAGAGCGCCGCCACCCGACCGGCCGGCCGACCGGCGGCGGAGATGGCGGCGCACGAGCAGCGTGGCCACGAGTGCGGCGACGCCGGCGGCGCCGACACCGACGCCCAGCGCCAGTTCCTGACGGCGTTTCGGCGACACCATGGTCCACCACGGCGCTTCGGTGCTCTCGACGTAGGTCTGCTCGTTGGTGACCGTCGGCTCCCACCCGGCCGCCCGCAGCCGGCCGTTCGACACCACCCACGGCTCGCGGGTGTAGGACAGGAGCCCGGGCGGGATCGGGCCACGCTGGAACCGCCAGCGCAGCCCGGCGAGCAACTCACCGAGGCGCTCGGGCAACGGAATGCGCGGGCGCTCTCCCGACAGAGCCCTGACCCGGTCGCCCGCGACCCATGCGTCGGGTGCGACGTTGTAGACGCCGTCGAGACGCTCGGCCACGGCGAGCACGACGGCCGATGCCAGGTCGTCGAGGTGGAGGAACTGAGACGGCGGATCGGCCACCGCCAGACGTCGCCCGAATCCGGACACGATCGCCGTCGCCAGACGCGAGCTGCCCCCTGCCGCCAGCGCCACCGCCGGGCGCAAGACGCTCGTCGCCCGGCCGGGCCCCGATTGGCGCCACTGCTCGACGAGCTCCTCGGCCGACGCCAGCTGACGGGCGAACACGAACTCGACATCGGGCCGGAGCGCCGCCTCCTCCGTCAACGGCACCGGATTGTTCGCCTGGGCGCCGTACACCATCGCCGACGACACGAACACCACCTGCGTCGCCCGCAGACGATCCGCCGTGGCGAGGGTGCGCGCGGCGTACTCGGTGGCACTCTCGCGTCGAGCGGCACGGCGGTCGTAGTCGCTGGCACCGAGGTCGACGACGACCACACACTGCCCCGGCGCCACCTCGACGTCGTCACCTGGCTGCTCGACCACGACCTCGACGCGATCACCCTCGGTACGGGTACCGAGCGCCGAGATCCCCGCGATCACACGGTCGCCGAGCACTCCGGACGCCCCGGTGAGTACGACGATCATCGACGAGCACCCGGGGTCGCCACGGTCCCGCCGAGGTGGGGGCGGCGACATCGAACCATCGCGGGCACGTTAACGAACCATCGGCAACGAACCCCGACGAGTCGGGCGAGACCGGAACCCGTAGCATCGAAGCATGGCCGACGAGGACGAAAACGGCGAGTCGATCGATCCGTTCGCAGGCATGCCCCTGTTCGGCGATCTCTCGCGAGCGCTGTCGGGCCAGGGCCCGCTCAACTGGGATGCCGCCCGCCAGTTCGCCGTGCTCGCCGCCAACGGTGGCGGCCTGCTCGCCGGCACCGGTGCCACGACCTCGGCCAACGTCGATCCGGCGGTGCGGATCCAGTACGCCCAGCTCGCCGAGATCGCCCGGCCGCACGTCGCCGACGTGACGGGCCTCGACGTTCCCGCCGTCGAACCCGCCGTCGCCACGCCGGAACAGTGGGCCCAGCAGACCCTCGAGGCCTACCGGCCGCTGTTCACCGACCTCGCGACGTCGCTCGGCGCCACCGACGACCTGCCCGCCGACATGGCGTCGGACCCGATGGCACAGATGATGGCGGGTCTCGGCAAGATGATGGCGCCGGCGATGATGGGCATGAGCGTGGGCTCGATGGTCGGCAACCTCGCCCGGCGGGCGTTCGGCGTCTACGACCTCCCGATCCCCCGCGCCACGCCGGCGATGGTCCTCGTCCCGTCGACGATCGACACCTTCGCCGCTGACTGGGAGATCGCACTCGACGAGATGCGCCTGTGGGTGCTCGCTCACGAACTGGCGGGGTTGACGCTGTTCTCGGTCCCTCACGTCGCCGACCACCTGCGCTCGCTCGTGCAGCGCCACGTCGGCGCCTTCCGGCCCGACCCGTCGGCGATCACCGACAAGCTGACCTCGATGGAGATGGACCAGAGCGATCCGATGGCAGCGATGCAGGCGGCCTTCGGTGATCCCGAGGTGCTGCTCGGCGCTGTTCGCTCACCGGAACAGGAGGCGCTCGAACCGCAACTCGATGCCGCCGTCGCCGTGACGATCGGGGCGATCGACTGGGTCGTCGACGCCGTGTCGGTGCGCACCATCGGCGGCAACGCCCTGCAGATCGCCGAGGCGGTGCGCCGCCGCCGGGCCGAGACGTCGCCCGACGACGTGTTCGTCGAGCGGCTGCTGGGCATCCGGTTGGGCGCCGAGCAGACCGCCCGGGGCAAGTCGTTCGTGCAGGGTGTCGTCGACCGGGCGGGCGAGAGCGGTCTCGAGCCGCTGTTCAGCGATCCCGACGCGATGCCGACTCCGAACGAGATCGGGGCGCCCGGCCTCTGGCTCGCCCGCGTGACCGGCGAGTGACCCCGGGTTCTCTCCGCCGGCCGGCGAGATAGACGCTCGCCCCCGCGGCCGCCGCCCCGACGGCGATGAATCCGATCGTGCCCGACACCTGGATCGCCACGGCGACGAACGCGCCGAGCGCCCAGGAGAGCTGGAACCGGGTCTCGAACACGGCGAAGGCCCGGCCCCGGTTGGCGCCCGGGGCGTCGCGCTGGACGATGCTCTCGAAGCTGAGCCTCCCGAGCGCCGCCATGAAGTTGAGCACGCCGGCCAGCACGACGGCGCCGACCGGTCCCCCGAGTACCGCCACCGACAGCCCCGCGGCTGCGCTCACCAGCAGCGAGATCGTGAGCATCGTCTCTTCCTGGATGCGGAGACGGACCCTCGACGCGGCGGCGTTGCCGACCATCGCCGCCAGCGCCGACACCCCGACCACGGCGGCGAACCACAGCGTCCCCTGGTCCTGCGACCGGAGCCAGAACGCGAGATGGAAGAACGTGAAGCCGACGAGGCCGCGCAGCACGGTCATCGCCACGGCGCCGAGTTCGATCGACGAGCCGTGCAGCTCCCGGGACTCCTCGGCGTCGGCCGCCTCGGCGGCGACGACGTCGGGTGGCAGACGAGTGGCAGCGACGAACGCCGCCGCGAACAGCAGTGCGCTGTAGATCAGCGTCAACGGTGCGCCCGCCAACTGCAGCAGCACTGCCGCCGGGGCGACGGCGACAGCGCCGGTCAAGCCCGCGATCAGGCCGAGTTTCGAGTTGGCTTCGACGAGCTCGGTCTCCGAGCGCACGGTCGACGGCACGATCGCCGACTTCGAGACCGCGTAGGTCTTCTGCAACACCAGCGATCCGAAGACCAGCGGGAACAGCGCCAGCGCGTCGACGTAGTTCGCCATCAGCAACGTGAGGACGACGCGCGAGACCGCGACCACCTGGATGACGAACCGGCGCCCACCGGCGACGCGGTCGATCATCGGGCCGATCAGGGGCGCCACGACGAGGAACGGCGCGAAGCCGAGCACCAGGAACAACAGGACCCGGGAGCGGGCGGCGTCGAGGTCGATGTCGAAGAACAGCGAGTCGGCGAGCGCCACGACCATCGCCGCGTCGGCGCCCATCATCAGGGCGTGGGTGATGGCGAGGCGCCGGAACTTCGACGGCGGTCGGCGAGGGGTTCGCGCCGGTTCCACCGATGCAAGTGTACGCGGCGGCCGGTTCAGGATCGTTCGTACTTGTAGCCGAGGCCCCGGATCGTGATGATCCGCGTCGGCATCGCGGGGTCGGGCTCGATCTTCGAACGCAGCCGTTTGACGTGCACGTCGAGCGTCTTGGTGTCGCCGACGTAGTCGTTGCCCCAGACGCGGTCGATCAGCGTCTCGCGCGGCAGCACTCGGCCGGCGTTGGCGAGCAGCAGGTGGAGCAGCTCGAACTCCTTGAGGGGCAGGTTGAGGTCGCTGCCGTTCACCGACACGCGGTGCTCCTCGGGGTCGATGCGGACGTCGCCGACCTCGATCATGCCGGGGGTCAGTGCTGCTGCGCCGGAGGTGCCGTTGAGATCGGCGCGTCGGAGCACGGCGCGCATCCGAGCGACGAGCTCGCGCAGACGGTACGGCTTGGTGACGTAGTCGTCGGCGCCGACCTCGAGGCCGACGACGGTGTCGATCTCGGCACCTTTGGCGGTGACCATGATGATCGGGACCTGCGTTCGCTTGCGGAGCTGACGACACACGTCGACGCCGCTGATCTTGGGCAGCATCACGTCGAGCAGGACGAGGTCGGGGTTGATCTCGTCGAACCGCTCGAGCGCCTCGGCGCCGTCGACGGCCACGGCGACCTCGAACCCCTCGCGACGCAGACCGATGGTCAATGCTTCGACGAAACTGGCCTCGTCCTCGACCACGAGGACCACGGGATCACTCATTCGTTCTCGCTCGCTCCTGGAGATGGTTCGGGTCGACCGCACGCACGTGTCCCGGTCCGTCGGTGGGGCGGTCCGGCGCCGGCTGCGGCCCGGAGACCACGAGGTTCGCCGGGAGGCGCAGGACGAACGTCGAGCCCTCGCCCTCCTGCGACGACACCAGGACCTCGCCGCCGTGGTTGGTGGCGACGTGACGCACGATCGAGAGCCCGAGACCGGTCCCCCCGGTCTCGCGGCTGCGGGCCTTGTCGACCCGGTAGAAGCGCTCGAAGACCCGATCGAGATCGCGGGCCGGGATGCCCACGCCCTGGTCGGCGACCATGATCTCGACGGCGGTGTCGTCGACACGCGTGCGGACCTGGACGACGTCGCCGCTCTGGCTGTACTTGACGGCGTTCTCGACGAGGTTGCCGACGGCGGAGACGAGCTGACGTTCGTCACCTCGGATCCAGATGTCGCCGGGCGACTCGAAGGCGGTGATCTGCACGCCTCGGCCCCCGTCGACGGCCTTGCCCCGCGCGATGGCGGTGTGGACCACGCCGGCGAGATCGACGATCGTGTCGCCGGGCTTGGTCGACTCGATCTGTGACAGCTTGAGCAGGTCGTCGATCGTGCGCACCGCCCGATGTGACTCCTCGACGAGGTGGTCGGCGAGGCGGTGCACGATCGCCGGGTCGCTCTCGTCCGACAACGCCTCGGCCAGGACGGCGATTGCGCCGACCGGCGTCTTGAGTTCGTGTGAGATGTTGGTGACGAAGTCGGTACGCATGGCGTCGATGCGCATCCGTTCGCTGACGTCTCGGATCGTGGCGACAGCGCCGCCGTCGGGAATCGGGTCAGCCGCGACTTCGACCCACGAACGCGGCGGTCCGTGAAGTTCGACGAGGCGACGGACACTCTCTCCATCTCGGGTCTCGGCGACGATCGTCGCGAGGTGGTCGTCGAGGATCAGACCGACGTGGGTTCCGCGGGTGGACTGTGCAGCCGCGTTCCGGTAGACCACCGATCCCGACGCCGACGCGATGACGACGCCGATCTCGAGATGGTCGACCGCTTCGGTGAGTCGCAGGGCGATGTGGTCCGGGTCGCCGGTGTCGGTGTCGACGGGCCGGAGGTCAGATCGACGAGACGATCTCACCGACGCGATCAGCATGCCCAAGCCAACGCCCAGCGCCAGCGTGAGCGTGAGCGCTATGGGAAGCATGTGTCAGCCCGAGTCCTCCGGGGCGGATGACGCAACGAAGGACAGGTTGTTCCCGCTCTCGGGGTACGGGTGTGTGGGCAACCACCCGCTCACGATGTACCGGGTGTGCCCGGCGACGTTGACGGCGTGGTCGCCGATGCGCTCGTAGAAGCGGGCCACGAGTCCCAACTGCACTCCGACCTGCAGGTCGATCCGGCTGGACGAGTGGCTCTCGAAGATCGTCTGGATGAACTGGCGGTGGAGGTCGTCGAGGTAGTTGTCCATGTCGAACAACGCCGACGCCCGGATCTCGTCACCGAGCAGGTACGCCTCGGTGGTCTCCTTGAAGAGCAACTGGGCCTGGTTGCCCATCTTCTGGATGAGGCCTCGGAGGTGGCTGTCGAGGTCGTGGCTGTAGATGCGACGGGCAGCCTTGACGATGTTGGCGCAGAGATCAGCGGATCGTTCGACGTCGGCGATGATCTTGATGGCGGCGACGAGCTGACGCAGGTCGCCGGCCACGGGCTGCTGCAACGCGATGAGTCGGAAGCATGCTTCTTCGAGCTCTCTCGACTTGCGGTCGTACTCGAGGTCGCCGTGCACGAGGTATTCGGCGCCCTCGAGGTCAGCGGAGAGCAGGATCTCGGTCGCCCGGGGAACGAGTTCGGTGACCCCGGCGGACAGGCGGGCGATGCCGTCGCGGATCTCGCCGAGCTGCTCGTGGAACTCGTGGCGCAGTTCGTCGCTCATCAGCCGAACCGTCCCGTGACGTAGCGTTCCGTGCGCTCGTCGACCGGGTTCGAGAAGATCTTCTCGGTCCGGTCGTACTCGACGAGGATGCCGGTGCGGGTGTCGGAGGTCTCGTTGACCTCGACGGAGTAGAAGGCGGTCATGTCGCTCACCCGGGCTGCCTGCTGCATGTTGTGGGTCACGATCACGATGGTGTACTCCTCCTTGATCTCGTCCATGAGTTCCTCGATCTTGCCGGTGGCGATCGGGTCGAGGGACGAGCACGGCTCGTCCATGAGGATGACGTCGGGCTCGACGGCGATGGCGCGGGCGATGCACAGCCGCTGCTGCTGGCCGCCCGACATCCCCATGGCCGAGGTCTTCAGGCGGTCCTTCACCTCGTCCCAGAGCGCTGCCCGCTTCAGCGACGACTCGACGATGTCGTCGAGCTCGGACTTCTTCTTCACCCCGCTGATGCGCGGACCGAACGCCAGGTTGTCGTAGATCGACTTGGGGAACGGGTTCGGCTTCTGGAACACCATGCCGATCCGGCGGCGGACCTCGACGGCGTCGATGCCCGGGCTGTACAGGTCGATGCCGTGGTAGTCGATGCGTCCCTCGACACGGGCGATCTCGATCAGGTCGTTCATCCGGTTGAAACACCGCAGCATGGTCGACTTGCCGCAGCCCGACGGGCCGATGAACGCGGTGATCTCGTTCTTCGCGATGTCGAGGTCGACGTTGCGGACCGCGAGGAAGTCGCCGTAATAGACGTGCACGTCGTCGGCGACGAACACCGCCTCCTTGGCCGTGGCGGGCGACTCGCTCGCCTCCGCCACCGTCGGTTGGGTGTCGTCCGCAGTGGTCTCCACGTCGGGGTCCTTCCTGATGTCGATTCGTTGGGGGGGTGTCGAAGATGTGGTCACCGGCTCACCACTTTCGTTGATAGCGGTTGCGCAACCAGATGGCAAGGGCGTTCATGAAGAGTACGAGCACGACCAGCACCACGGACGCAGCGGCGGTCAGCTCGCGGAAGTCGTCGCCGGGCTGGCGGGCGTAGGAGAAGATGATCACCGGCATGGCGGTGAAGGCTTCGCCGAGCTGAGCGATGAAGCCCTGGTCACCGGTCCGCAGCAGTCCGGTCGCCGCACCCACGAGCAGGATCGGCGCCGCCTCGCCGGCCGCGCGGGCCAGGGAGAGCACCACGCCGGTCAGGATGCCCGGGGCTGCGGCGGGGAGCACATGGGTCCGCGT
>JAWLFC010000156.1:0-5527 GCA_041685755.1 Ilumatobacteraceae bacterium | reverse complement strand
CACCACGGGTCGCTGGCACGCGAGCAGCGCGTCGTGATCGAGGACCGGTTGAAGCGGGGCGAGCTGCGGGCGATCGTCGCCACGTCGTCGCTCGAGTTGGGCATCGACATGGGTGCGGTCGACCTCGTGATCCAGGTCGAGTCGCCGGGTGCCGTGAGCCGGGGTCTGCAGCGCATCGGCCGAGCCGGGCACCAGGTGGGCGAACCATCACGCGGGTCGATCTTCCCCAAGCATCGCGGCGACCTGCTCGAGGCGGCGATCGTGAGCCGGCGCATGGTCGACGGCGAGATCGAGTCGACCCGCTACCTGCGCAACCCGCTCGACGTGCTCGCCCAGCAGATCGTCGCCCATGTCGCCATCGTCGAGGAGTGCTCGGTCGCCGAGGTCGCCACGATGGTCCGGCGATGTGCGAGCTTCGCCGACATCTCCGACGACCTGCTGTCGAACGTGCTCGACCTGCTGTCCGGTCGCTACCCGAGCGAGGAGTTCTCCGAACTGCGGCCACGCATCGTGTGGGACCGCATCAACGACCGCCTGCGCGCCCGTGACGGCTCGAAGCGCCTCGCCGTCACCTCGGGCGGCACGATCCCCGACCGTGGCCTGTTCGGCGTGTTCCTGCCCGACGGCACCCGTGTCGGCGAACTCGACGAGGAGATGGTCTACGAGAGTCGCCCCGGTGAGACGTTCGTGCTCGGGGCCTCGACGTGGCGAATCGAGGACATCACGTTCGAGCGGGTGACCGTCAGCCCGGCACCGGGCCAGCCGGGCAAGATGCCGTTCTGGCACGGCGACCGCCCCGGCCGTCCGCTGGAACTCGGCCGTGCTCTGGGTGGCTTCGTGCGCGAGATCCGTGACCTCGACGAGGCAGCTGCCACCGAGCGGCTGATGGCGCACTACCACCTCGACGCGTTCGCCGCCGGCAACCTGCAGCAGTACCTCGCCGAACAGGCTGACGCGACCGGCGCCGTGCCCGACGACCGCACCGTGGTCGTCGAGCGCTTCCAGGACGAGATCGGCGACTGGCGCATCTGCATCCTCAGCCCGTTCGGCACGCCGGTCCACGCGCCGTGGGCGATGGCGATCGAGCGGCGCCTGATGGATCGGTTCGACATCCCGGTCGAGTCGATGTGGGGCGACGACGGCATCGTGATCCGCCTGCCCGAGTCGGCGGTCGAGCTGCCGATCGAGGCGCTGATGATCGAGCCGGAGGACATCGACGAACTCGTCGTCGAGACCCTGCCGCAGACGGCGCTGTTCTCGGCCCGCTTCCGCGAGTGCGCCGGTCGGGCGTTGCTGCTGCCTCGCCGCCGACCGGATCGGCGTACGCCGTTGTGGCAGCAGCGTCAGCGGGCCGCCGACCTGCTCGCGGTGGCGGCGAAGTATCCGACGTTCCCGATCCTGCTCGAGACCTCACGGGAGTGCCTGCAGGACGTGTTCGACGTGCCGGCGCTGCGCGAGGTGCTCGGGCTGCTGCGGTCGAGGGCGATCCGGGTGGTCACCGTGGACACGGGCAAGGCGAGCCCGATGGCGTCGAGCCTGCTCTTCAACTGGATCGCCGCGTACATGTACGAGGGCGACGCGCCGCTCGCCGAGCGGCGGGCCGCGGCGCTGGCGCTCGACCGCGATCTGCTGCGCGACCTGCTCGGCGCCGAGGAGCTACGCGAGCTGCTCGACCCCGCAGTGCTCGCGGACGTCGAGCTGGAGCTGCAGTGTCTCGCCGAGGGGCGCCGAGCCCGCTCCGTCGACGAGCTGCACGACGTGTTCCGCAAGGTCGGCGATCTCACCACCGACGAGGTCGAGCAGCGCTGCGAGGCCGGCGAGTCGGGGGCCTGGCTCGCCCAGTTGGTCGCCGAGAAGCGGGTGATCGAGGTCGCGCTCGGCGGCGAGACCCGCTTCGCCGCCGCGGAGGACGCCGCCAGGTACCGCGACGCGTTCGGCTGCTCGCTCCCGCTCGGGCTGCCGATGGCGTTCACCGAACCGGTGGCGCGCCCGCTCGAGGAGATCGTCGGCCGGTACGCACGGACCCACGGCCCGTTCCTCACCGCCGAGGTCGCGGCGCGCTTCGGTGCCCCGCCGGAGCGGATCGCCGGGGCACTCGCCGCACTGGAGGGCGACGAACGCCTCGTCGTCGGTGAGTTCCGTCCGGAGGGTGTCACGCGTGAGTTCTGCGACGTCGACGTGCTGCGTCAGCTGCGTCGCCGCTCGCTCGCGGCGCTGCGCAGGGAGGTCGAGCCGGTCGAGCAGGATGCGTTCGCCCGGTTCCTGGCTGCCTGGCACGACATCCCGGCCAGTCGCCGCGGGATGGACGCGCTCGTCGAGACGCTCGGCGTGCTGTCGGGTGCGGCACTGGTGGCGTCGACGATCGAGACCGACGTGCTGCCCGTGCGCGTCGGCGGCTTCCGGCCGCCGATGCTCGACGAACTGTGCACCGCCGGTGAGGTGATCTGGGTCGGCGCCGGTGCGCTCGGTGCCCGCGATGGTCGGGTGCGGCTGTGTTTCGCCGATCAGTTGCCGCTGCTCGCGCCCGGCTGGGAGGATCGCGAGCCGGCGGACGGCGCGCTGCAGGACGCGATCCGAATGCTGCTCGCCGAGCAGGGAGCGAGCTTCTGGGGGCAGATCCGAGGGGCGGCCCCCGGCGCCCAGGACCAGGAGCTCCTCGCCGCGTTGTGGGACCTCGTGTGGGCCGGTGAGGTCACCAACGACTCGCTGGCGCCGCTGCGATCGGTCCTCGGCGGAGCCACGGTGAAGGCCGGCGCCACGGGACGCGCCGCTCACCGGCGCGGACGCCCCCGGCCCGGTCGTCTCACTCGCGTCGGCCCGCCGGCCGGGCAGGGTCGGTGGAGCCTGGTCGCACCGCTGTTGCAGCCGGTGCCGACGCCGACCGAGGCCGCCCACGCGCAGGCGATGCAACTGGTCGAGCGTCATGGCGTCGTGACTCGCGAGGCGGTGATGGCCGAGGGGCTCGTCGGGGGGTTCAGCGCGGTCTACGGCGTGCTCAAGGTTCTGGAGGAGCGAGGGCAGGTGCGCCGTGGCTACTTCGTCGACGGTCTCGGCGCTGCCCAGTTCGCCGTCCCCGGCGCCGTCGATCGGCTGCGGGCCGCCCGCGAGACGCCCGATCCGGTCATCCGGCCCGACGACGTGCCCGATCCCGTCGTGCTGGCGTCGACCGATCCCGCCCAGCCGTACGGCGCTGCGCTCGCGTGGCCCGACACCCTCGGCCGGCCCGCCCGCAATTCGTCGTCGCTCGTCGTGCTGCGTGCCGGAGGTCCGCTCGTGTGGTTCGATCGGCGCGGACATCACCTGGTGCTCTTCCCGGACGCGCTCGTCGATCCGTCGTGGGCCGAGGCGCTCGTCACGCTCGTCAAGACCGATCGTGCCCGTGCCGTCGAGGTCCGCAAGATCGACGGCAACGGCCTCGCCGACGCCCCCGCTGGCATCCTCGACATCCTCCGCGCTGCCGGCTTCGTCGACGGCTACCGCGGCCTCACCCACCGCGGCTGACGATTACAGCAGGGGTCAGACCCCCGGCGTAACACCCCTGGTCGGGGGCCGATCGGGCCGCCGACGTTTTCTGACGTCGAGGACGGGGGTAGGCCTAGAGATACGCAACCGACATCCGAGGAGGATGACCAATGCTGACCCTGACCCAGCCCGCCGCCACGATGCTGACCGACGTCCGGTCCCAGCAGGGGATCCCCGACGATGCCCTCCTGAGGGTCGCTGGTGCCACCGACGGCCAACAGGGCATCTCGCTCGGATTCGTCGACGAGCCGATGGAAGGCGACCAGACCGCGGACGCCCATGGCCTCTCGTTCTGTGTCGCCCCCGAGGTCGCCGACGCGCTCGCTGCGGCCAAGATCGACGTCCAGGACCCCGGCGTCGACTCGACGGAGCCGGCGAACCTCGTCATCGTCCCCGCCGACTGATGACCGCACTCGTCCCCGCCGACTGATTGCAGCAGGGGTCAAGACCCCTGCTGCAATCGTCAGGCCGGTGGCGCCACGGAGGCGTCGGAGACCCAGTTGCCGTGGAAGCCGAACGGCACTCGCTGGGGGAGTTGGATTCGCGCGACCTCGGCGCCGGTGATGTCCTGGGCATCGAGGATGCACAGCTCGCTGGCGTCGGTCGCCGGGTCGTGGACGACGGTGAGGATCCACGCGTCGTCCTCGGCGGTCGAGTCGGCCTTCGGCACGATGATCGGTTCGGCGCCGCCGCGCCCGCCGCCGAACTCGTGGGCCTCGGTCGTGCCGGTCTCGAGGTCGTGCTTGATGATCGCGCCGTGCAGGTTCGGGCCCGTCTCGAACACCTCCGAGGTGTAGCCGTAGCGGTGACGCTGTAGGCCGACGCCCGGGTTGTGGCGCGGGAACTCCTGGGGGCGGTCGTCGAGACGCGTCTCGTCGACGCGCCGCGTGGTCGGATCGATCACCCAGCGGTCGAACGTGGGCGTGCAGTCGCCGAACGGCCCCGTGCGGTCGCCGTCCATCATCCGGTCGTAGCGGCACAGGTCGACCACGACGCTGCCGTCGTCGGCGTCGTAGGCGTTGAGCGGGTGGAACACGTAGCACGGGTCGACGTCGCACCACACGATGTCGTCGGCGGTGCCGGCCCGGGGGAGCAGCCCGACCCGGGCCGCACGGTCCGGCGCCCAGGTGAACGGCCAGGGGTAGCCCTCGACCACGACGTCGAGGTTCACGGTCACCGGGAGGTCGTAGACGACCGCGTAGGTGGGGGTCAGCGACATGTCGTGGATCATCGGCATGTCGGGCACCGGCACGTCGACCGTCTTCGACACGCGACCGTCGGGGCCGACGACGACGTACTGCACGTGGTCGACCAGGTCGGGCCAGTGGTAGGCCATCGCGTGCAGTTCGCCCGTCGCCGGGTCGAATTTCGGGTGGGCGCTGAACCCGTTCGGCAGGGTGCCGAAGAAGCGGTTCGTGCCGAGCGAGTCGAGTTCGTAACCGAGCTCGACCGGCGGCGTACCGGCCTCGACCATCGCCCACGTGGTGCCGGCGAAACCACCGACGTTCGTGTTGGGGGAGAAGCCGTCGTCGCCGGCGACATAGCGGTTGCGGTACCACTCGGCCCGTCCGCCACGGATCCGCACGCCGTGGACCATGCCCGCACCGAGGAACCAGTGGTGGACCGCCGGGTCGACGTCGAGCGCGTTCGGGCCGTTGCGCAACCATCGCCCTTCCAGCTCGGCCGGGATCTCGCCGACGACGGGGAGGTCGAACGCGGTGAGCTCCTGCTCGACGGGCGCGTAGTTGCCGGCGAGATAGCGGTTCTCGCTCGGTCGGGCGGACGACACGGTGTCGGTCATGCGCCCACACTGACCGATGTGTGTACAGTTGTCAACCGGTATCCCAGACGTTTGCGGCGCGTTGTGGTGGACCCGTCCCAACTGCAGTGCGCCGCAGACGGAACTCCCGTTTGTGGTGTGGTGTGGTTGACCCGCCCCCACCGGAGTGCGCCGCAGACGGAACTCACGTTTGTGGTGTGGTGTGGTTGATCCGCCCCAACCGGA
>JAWLFC010000155.1:0-5603 GCA_041685755.1 Ilumatobacteraceae bacterium | reverse complement strand
CCTGGAATGGGCCGCCGCCGACGACGACCACGCCGCCCGGGTGCTGGCCGACCCGCAGCTCGACTTCTGCCGGCACCACCTCGAGAACCTCCGCCTCACGCGCCCGCACCTGTTGAGCGAGGCCGAGGAGACGATCGTCGCCGAGAAGAGCCAGACCGGCTTCTCGGCCTGGGTCCGACTGTTCGACGAGCTCACCTCGGCGATCACCGTCGACCTGCCCGACGAACTCGGCGGCCCCGGACGACCGCTGATGCAGGCAGCAGCCATGATGCAGCATCCCGACCGGTCGGTGCGCCAGCAGGTCGCCGACGGCATCACCGCCGGGCTCGAACCGGGCCTGCGTACACGGGCGTTCGTGTTCAACACGCTGCTGCTCGACAAGGCCGTCGACGACCGGTTGCGCCGGTACGACTCGTGGATCTCGTCGCGCAACCTGGCCAACGAGGCCTCCGACGAGTCGGTGCAGGCGCTCGTCGACGCCGTCGTCGACAACTACTCGATCCCCCAGCGCTGGTACCGACTGAAGGCGCAGGTCCTCGGTCTCGACCGGCTGGCCGACTACGACCGCATGGCGTCGGTGGCGAGCGCCGAACGCGAGATCGGCTGGAGCGAGGGCACGGCCATCGTGCGCGACGCCTACGCCTCGTTCTCCCCCGAGCTGGCCGGCATCGTCGACCGGTTCATCGACGAACGCTGGATCGACGCGCCGGTGCGACCCGGCAAACGCGGCGGCGCCTTCGCCGCCGGTGTGTCACCGAGCCACCACCCCTACGTACTGCTGAACTGGACCTCGACGACACGCGACGTGGCGACACTGGCCCACGAGCTCGGCCACGGCGTGCACTTCTACCTCGCCCGCGAGCAGGGCATCTACCACCAGAACGTGCCCCTCACGGTCGCCGAGACCGCGTCGGTGTTCGGCGAGACGGTCACGAGCAACCGGCTGCTGTCGATGATCGACGACCCGAACGAACGCTTCGCCCTCCTCGCCACGACGCTCGAGGACTCGATCGCCACGGTGTTCCGCCAGATCGCGATGAACCGGTTCGAGCACAGCGTGCACACCGCCCGCCGGGAGGAGGGTGAGCTGTCCGTCGAGCGCTTCGGCGACCTGTGGGCCGAGAGCCAGGAGGCGATGCTCGGCGACTCCGTCGAGGTCACCGACGGCTACCGCAGCTGGTGGAGCTACATCCCGCACTTCATGGGCTCGCCCGGCTACGTCTACGCCTACGCCTACGGCCAGCTGCTGGCGCTGTCGGTCTACGCCCGCTACCGCGAGGAGGGTGACGCCTTCGTGCCGGCCTACCTCGACCTGCTGCGCGCCGGCGGTTCGATGAAGCCGGAGGACCTCGGACGCATCGTCGACTGCGACCTCGCCGATCCCGAGTTCTGGCGCAACGGCCTGAAGATCGTCGAGGGCCAGCTGACCGCGGCCGAGGACGCCGCCCGCGCCGCCGGACGACTCTGACGGTGACCTACTGCCTCGCCCTGCGTCTCGACGACGGGCTCGTCTTCCTGTCCGACACCCGCACCAACGCGGGCGTCGACAACATCTCGACGTACCGCAAGCTGCACGTCGTGCAGCCCGGCGACGACCGTCTGTTCGTCATCCAGTCCGCCGGCAACCTGGCGACGACGCAGGAGGTGATCGACCGCATCGACCGCGACCTCTCGACGCCCGGCGACCACGAGACCCTTGCCACCGTGGACCACCTGTTCGAAGCGGCGCTGTACGTCGGCCGCGTGAGCCGTGAGGTCGTCGCCGGCCATCGCGATGCACTGAGCGCGTCAGGAGCCGACGGCACGGCGACCTTCATCCTCGGTGGTCAGATCAGCGGTGAACGCTCGGAGATCTTCCTCGTCTATCCGGAGGGCAACTACATCCGGGCCTCCAACACCCGGCCGTTCCTGCAGATCGGCGAGTCGAAGTACGGCAAGTTCTGGCTCGACATGCTGTTGCTGCACCCCCAACCGGATCTCGCCGTGGCGACGAAGATCGCCCTGGCGTCGATGTTGGGTACCGCCCGCGCCAACCTCTCGGTCGGCCCGCCGTTCGACCTCGGCGTCTACCACAACGGGTCGCTCGCCCTCGAGGAGCACCGCATCGAGGCCGGCTCGGCCTACCTCGACGAACTCCAGCAGGTGTTCATCGACCACCTGCTGGCGGCCTTCGACGACCTCCCGCCGATCCCCTGGGACAGCTGACCGCCGCTGCCGACGTCAGCGTCCCGCACGTCAGCGGTCGATCGTCGCCGTCGGCAATCGACCGTGGCGGTGCAGCGTGCGTGACACCGCCTGTTCGCGCACCCAGCGGGACAACTCGACGACACCGTCGCTCACCGGCGGGCTCTCGTCGACTGCCACGTTACGACGGTGGCAGGCGCGCCGGGCCTCGTCGCCGAGTGGTCCGAGCAGCCGGACACGTTCGACCGGCTGGCGCTCCAGCCGTTCGACGAACTCGGACTCGGACTCCCGTCCGGCGTCGGATTCGACCAGGAGCACACCGGTCACCGACGCCGCACACCTCAGCAGGGCCAGACCGGTCTCGTCGGTGCCGTCGTGGCGTACGGCGACGGCACCGACCGGCACGTACCGCAGCACGTTCGACTCGGCGGCGAGGCCACTCGGGTCGTGCTCCACGCAGAACCGGTCGAGCCACGTCGCGGCGTACGAGGCGCCAGCACGATCGATGACCTCCTCGTGGCCACGATCCGCCGGGTCGACGATGCGGGCGAACTGCTGCACGTAGCCCGGCCCCCCGGCCTTCGCTCCCCCGCCGACCGACGACCGCTTCCAGCCACCGAACGGTTGACGTTGCACGATCGCGCCCGTCGTGTGCCGGTTGACGTAGGCGTTGCCCACCTCGACGGATGCGAGCCAGTGCTCGATCTCGCCCGGGTCGAGCGAGTGGAGCCCCCCGGTCAGGCCGAAGTCGGTGGCATTCTGGATCTCGATCGCATGGTCGAGGTCGTCGGCGCGCACGATGCCGAGCACGGGTCCGAAGCACTCGGTGCGGTGGAACCACGATCCGGGCTGCACCCCGAGGCGCACCCCCGGCGACCACGACCGGCCCGCGAGTTCGCCGTCGGCGTCGAGCAGTTCGGGTTCGACCAGCCACGACTCGCCGGGATCGAGCGTCGTGAGCGCCCGCTGCAACGCTCCACTCGGAGGCGCGATCACCGGGCCCGTCATCGTCATCACGTCACGTGCGTCACCCACGCGCAGGCTGCAGACGGCGTCGCGCACCCGGGCGAGGAACGACGGGTCGTCGTGCACCGACGCCTCGACGATCGCCAAGCTCGCCGCCGAGCACTTCTGTCCGGCATGACCGAACGCCGAGCGAACCAGATCGGCGACGGCGTGGTCACGGTCGGCGGCAGCGGTGACGATCAGCGAGTTCTTCCCGCTCGTCTCGGCCAACACCCGCAGATCGGGCCGCCAGTCGAGGAACATCGACGCCGTCGACCACGCTCCCGTCAGCACGACGGTGTCGATGTCGGGGTGGGTGACCAACCGGGTTCCGACGGGGCCGTCGTCGCACACGACCAGCTGGAGGACGTCGCGGGGCACACCGGCGCGCCAGAACTGATCGGCGATCAGCGCACCCACGCGAACGGCTTCGGGTGCCGGCTTGAGGATGACGGTGTCGCCCGCAGCGAGGGCAGCGGCGACCCCGCCGGTGGGGATCGCGTACGGGAAGTTCCACGGGGCGACGACCGCCACCACGCCGCGGCCGTCGACCTCGTAACCGTCGGCGGCCAGCGCAGCCAGGCCGTCGATGCCCACGGTGGCGTAGTAGCGACAGAAGTCGATCGCTTCGGACACCTCGGGGTCACCCTCGTGCACGGTCTTGCCGGTCTCGTCGGCCATCACGGCGATGGCGTCGAAACGCTCGGCGGCCATCACGTCGGCCGCGGCGAGGAGCCAGCGACGGCGATCGGCGAACGCCGGGGTGCAGCGACGCCGGATGACCGCCGCGGCGACGATCGCATCGATCTCGTCGGTCGACGCCGCAATCACGGGTGTGCAACGACGCGGTGACGCCAGCGCCTCGACAGCCGCTCGGCGGAGCACCGGATCGGTGACGTCGCTGTCCGGTTCGTTGTCGAAGCCGGTGCCCGAGGCCGCAAGTGCACGGGGCGAGCGGCGACGGGAGGTGTCGACGAGGTGGCGGTCGATGACCGCCCGGCGGAACAACGCCTCCTGACGGGCGAACTCGACGGAGTCGACGGTGAGCGTGAACAGCGAACGCAGGAAGTTGTCCGCCTGGGTGTTCTCGTCGAGGCGCCTCGACAGGTAGGCGATGCTGGCGTCGAAGTCCTCGTCGGCGACGACCGGCGAGTACATCAGCAGCCCGCCGGCCGCCTCCTGGACGGCGCGGGCCTGGGCGGGGGCCATCCCTTCCAGCATCTCGAACTCGACGCGGTCGGCAGCGCCGAGGTCGCGACTCCTGACCATCGCCCACGCCACGTCGAACAGGTTGTGGCTGGCGACCCCGACCCGGACGGCATCGGCCCACTCGGGCCGCAGCAAGGAGTCGAGCAGCCGCTTGTAGCTGGCGTCGACGTCGGCTTTGGAGCCGTACGGCGCGGCCACCCAGCCGTGCAGTTCGGCCTCGACCGACTCCATCGCCAGGTTGGCGCCCTTCACGAGGCGGATCCTGAGCCGGCCACCGCCACGACGCCGACGGTCGACCGACCACGCGCCCAGGCGTTCGGCGGCGTCGTGACTGTCGGGCAGGTACGCCTGCAGCACGATGCCGGCATCGGTACCGGCGAACTCGGGCTCGTCGAGCACCCGGGTGACGGCAGCGATCGTCAGCTCCAGGTCGCGGTACTCCTCCATGTCGAGGTTGACGAACACGCGCGGCGTCGCCGCGTCGGCCGCCCGCAGGAGCATCCGGAGGCGGGCGGCGACCCGGTCGACGCTGTGGTCGAACGCCAGCACGTCGAGGTTGGCGACGATCGCGGAGATCTTGACCGACACGTCGTCGACATCGTGGCGGCCGATCGTGTCGAGCACGACGGCGAGACGGGCGTCGGCTTCGGCGTCGGACAGGATGGCCTCGCCGAGCGGGTTCACGTTCAACCGCACCCCGTCGCCCGCCCGCCGAGCGAGATGACGTGCGAACTGCGGGTCGTCGGCGGGCAGCACGATCCCCCGCGTCTCGGCCCGGACACGACGGACGACGAGCGGCATCACGAGGCGCGGCGCCCGAGGGGCAATCCGCGAGCCGACGCGCAGCAGCACGGTGTCGACCCGCCCCATGGCCCTGGTCGGGTACGCAACGACCAGTTCCCGGAAGCGGCGCGCCGCCACGGCGGGCTCGTTCGGTCGCAGCACCTCGTCGGTGAGGGCGAGGATCAGCTCCCGTCCCGCCGGGTCGGCGAGGAGGCGCCCGAGCCGGACACGTCGGCGCCGTTCGCGGCGCGACTCGTCGGCGAGGCCGGCGGCGAGCAGCCGACGGGCGAGCGCGACGGCGTCGTCGGCGAGTTCTCGAGCGTGCGCTTCGTCCGGCATCCACCCATCGAAGCCGGTCGCGCCGAGGTGGTCTTGGCGGGATTCGACCGCTGCACCGGTCGAATTCGTGCAAGATGGCCCCG